>CAYYLW010000051.1:0-16529 GCA_964472465.1 uncultured Oscillospiraceae bacterium
GCAGTTCAGAAAGGCCGCTGTGCAAATTGTCCAGCGCCCCCATATCAATATCACACTTCATGGCTTAACCCTCATTTTTATGGATTTATAGAGCATACACGTTACCTGTCGACCGGCAAACCACGTTATTATGATTTTTATTCTGTGCCCGTTGCTTCCCTGCGCACCACATAATCTCACCTTACATTGTATGTTTGGTGGGATTTTTTCTTTTACCCTTCACCGAAAATATAGGTTGATTTTATCCTATTTTTCTGCTACACTGGCTATAAGAGGTGATTGTGATGCTGATTGATACACACGTAATGGTGCCCATGACGGATGCCAACCAAAACTTCTCTAAGGTTGTAAGAATCGTAGACGAGCAGGGCAGTGCGGTGATTCTGAAAAACAACAAACCGCGCTATGTCGTTGTAGATTTTGAAGAATATGACGAGATACAGGCGGCCCGGCAGTTGCGCGGGAAACAAGTTGCAGAAACAGCAGATGCCCTCATTGGCGAAAATTTGGAAGCTTTTCAAGAATTGGCCAAATGATAGTATTGACGGTAGATGAGATTGTGGTGTTGCACGGTAAGCTGATTGCTGCTACAGGCGGTAGCCCGGGCCTGCGGGACAGAGGACTTTTAGAAAGCGCTGTTTACAGTGTGCATAGCAGCTTTGATGAGGTGGAA
The DNA here is from genome assembly GCA_964472465.1 of uncultured Oscillospiraceae bacterium. Taxonomy (GTDB): domain Bacteria; phylum Bacillota; class Clostridia; order Oscillospirales; family Ruminococcaceae; genus JAAYCI01. The sequence continues at coordinate 674 of CAYYLW010000051.1, forward strand.
AGATACCCCACCACAGAAGAAAAGGCCGCCCGTTTTGCCTTTGCTCTTTCCCAAAACCATGCCTTTGTTGATGGAAACAAGCGCGTGGGTGTTCTGGCCATGCTAACCACCTTGCGCATGAATGCGGTACCCATACATTATACCCAGCGGGAATTGATTGACCTAGGTCTGGGTATAGCAGACGGCTCGCTTGCCTATGAAGCTGTGCTGGCATGGATAAAGGCACACAAATAGGCTGTGCCCCATTGCCAATTGCCTGGTTCTTTCCAGTTGGATAGAACCAATTTGAGAGCATAAACGTTACCTGTAGGCTGGCAAACCACGCTATTATGATTTTTATTCTGTGCCCGTTAGGTCTATTCGCACCAAAGACCTATTCCCCGCAAAGGGGCAATGGGTCTTTTTTTATATTTCTGTGCAATATGGAGAAAAAGTGATGGGGGCAGTTGTGGAAAACGACATCATTCAACTGGAATATGCCATGTGGGAAACCGTGGTACACGGGGATATTGAGGGATTTAAAAAGCTTGTAAGGGCCGATGCCGTGATGATTTGTGGCGGGCACAGATGCCTTTGGAAGCGAGTATGCCGGCTTCCTTGCCGATTTTCCCCTCAGCGGGTATACCATTCGCCATATGGAGGTAATCGCAGCAGGCGAAAGTGAAGTCACCCTGCATTATGTGGTTCAGACGCAGGCAGAACGGGCCGATGCGCAGGATTTGGCGGGGCTATTTCATGTGGTTTCCATTTGGAAAAAGAAGGAGAAAACATGGAACCTCCTATTCAATATGGATGCCAGGATTTTTGAAGCATAATGCGCTGTGCTATGCTATAATGGGTAGGTTACTAAATGTATAGTGGTAAGGGCGGGGGTGGCCTGATGGAGCATAAACACGTTCAGTCCAGTTATGGTGAAACCCATTACTGGGTTCAGAAAAATGAGAATCCCTTTGCCAAATGTATTGTTTTTTCACACGGCTTAACGGCCAACCACACCATGTTTGAAAAACAAACCGAATACTTTTCCGCAAAACACACCGTTCTCTCCTGGGATGTCCCACTGCATGGCCTATCCCGGCCCTACCAGGAATTTTCCTATACACAGGCCGCCACAGAACTGAAACACATTGTAGAACAAGAGCATATTGCCAAAGTGGTGCTGGTTGGGATGTCCATGGGCGGCTACCCAAGCCAGATGTTTGCCCACCTGTTTCCAGAAATGGTGGAGGGCTTTGTTGCACTGGACACAACGCCTTTTGGCAGCGGCTATTACTCCAAAACAGACCTGTGGTGGCTAAAGCAGGTGGAACCCTTGGCCAAATGCTTTCCCGATGGTTTGCTGAGAAAGAGCATGGCAAAATCTGTTGCCAAAACGGCATACGCCTATGGCAAAATGGCCGAGATGCTAAAACCCCTAACCAAAGCGCAAATCATTGAGCAAATGGGCATTGCCTATGGGAAATTCGCCACCGAGAACCAAGATGTCACATTTTCCTGTCCCGTTTTGATTTTGCTGGGGGACAGCGACAAAACCGGGAAGGTAGGGCACTACTGTAGGCAGTGGTCTGCACGCACAGGCTACCCCTTGCACATGATTCATCATGCCGCCCACTTTTCAAACGGGGATAACCCAGAGCAGGTGAATGCTGAGATAGAGGCCTTTATTGAGACGCTATGAAGAGTGTGGTGGGCGCTAGGGGCAAACTTTCCAAAACCCTGCCTTGTGCCCCTACCACTTTCCCCTCATCCAACCAAAAAACACCTCTTTACGAGGTGTTTTTTGGTTGCCCTAACCTATGGAGGGCTGCTAATATATTTAGGCCTTTGTACTTTTATTCCGGCAATGACCCACTTTTTACACCCGAGACATCCAGCCGGCCAAAACCCGCCAGCAGCCCCAGCACTCTGTGCCGGATGGCCTGCAAGCCCTCGGGTGTGGTGCTTTCTATGTTCAGGGGCAAAATGGGGTCGTGCAGGCTCATGCGTAGCATGGCCCAGCCCCCCGGAAAGCGCAGGCGCACCCCTTCGTAGGATTCCACCACCGAAATCCCCTCTTCCTGCGCGCGCTTTTTAAAGCCCTCCAGCACCGCTTGGCCATATTCGCCAAAACCTTCGCCCGCAATGGGGATGCGAACTTCTGCCTCCTCGCATTCGGCCTCATAGCCCAAAAGCAGGGCATCCAAGCGGTTGCCCTGCGCCGCGGCCTTGGCGGCCGCCGCCAGCAGACGCACCGCCATATAGGCGCCGTCGTCTAAAAAGTGGTTTTCTTTCAGCGCGCCGTGGCCCGAAGTCTCGATGGCAAGGGGCGTTTCAACGCCCGCCTTATTGAGGCGGATGGCCTCGTTGATCACATTCTTGTACCCCCGCTTAAAGCAGTGGTGGTGCAGGCCCAGCCTTTTTTCCAGAAAATCGGTGAGGCGGTCGGCGGTAATCGAATCGGTCACAATGGTGGCCCCGGGGTATTCAGGGGCCAAAATGGCCGCCATCATGCCAATGAGGGCATTGCGGCTTATTGCACGGCCATCGGCCAGCACCGCAGACATCCGGTCCACATCGGTATCGAAGATGATGCCTAAATCCGCTTTTTCCCGCAAAACAGCACTTTGAATGGCCTGCATCGCCTCTTTGTTTTCGGGGTTTGGCTGGTGGCCGGGGAAGTTTCCGTCCGGGTTTAAAAACTGGCTACCGGCACAGTTTGCACCCAGCGGTTCCAGCACTGCCTGCACAAAAAAGCCCCCCGCACCATTGCCTGCGTCCACCACAATGTGCAACCCGGAGAGGGGCTTTTCGCCCAGCGCCGCATAGTCCCGAATCTGGCTTTGTAAAAACGCCGTATAGTGGGCCATCAGGGGCGAGGGCTGCGCCAGCGCCGCCCCGGGGGTGAACGCAAGGCCTGCCGCGCCCTCCAGCAAAGCGGTGATATCGCCGCCGTCCAGCCCGCCATCTTGCGTAAAAAATTTCATCCCGTTACGGTTTTTTGGCAGGTGGCTAGCCGTAATCATGATGCCGCCATCGAAGGCCGTCTCCGCAAAAACACAGCCCATGAACATGGCCGGGGTGGAGGCCAGGGCGCAATCCAGCACCTCTACCCCCTGCGCGCACAGCCCCGTGATGACGGCCTTTTTTAGGGTTTCTGCCGTCAGGCGGGAATCGTGCCCCACGCCAACACGCAGCTTTTCTTTGCCCCGTTTGGCCCGTAGCCATAGGGCAAAGGCCGCTGCGATGCACCCAGCCGCTTCCTCGGTCAGCGTCACGGTGTCGCCGGGCATTTCCGCCAGGGCAACCCCCCGCACATCACTGCCGTTTTTTAGCCGCATCAACGCCTGGCGGTCCATCTATGTGGCCTCTACCACGGGCGTTTCGCTTTCCTCCACCTTTTTCTTTCTGCCCGGGGTTTTTCGCGGGCCTTTGGGGCGGGGGGCCGCTTTACGGCCTCTCTTGGCCGTAGCAGGAACCGCGCCCTCGCTGTTTTCTTTGCTGATTCTCTCCTGCTGCTGGGCTTTCACCCAGTTCAGCACCTCTTCCAGCGAAATGCCAGAAGCCCGGCAGGCCTTCGCAATTTCCCTGGCATACTGTTGCTCAATTTTATCCTGCAATTTGCCAATGGCCTTTTTGGCCTCGGCTGCTTCTTGCAGGCTTTTGGCCCGTTTTTTTTCGGCCGCCAATATCTCCGCCTGTACAATCTCAATCTCGCTACGTTTTACTCCGCGTGGCATACAATCACTTCCCAAAATAGATTGACGTACCTAACCTTTTATAGTGTATCACGTTGTGGCCCATATGAAAAGAGAGGGCTTGTTTTTTTCCGGCCGCCCTTAGCCCGGCAGGGGGATGTGGTGGCTGCACCCGGCGCAGGCCTGGCCCAAATAGTCCTGAAGCTCAGGCCTAAAACGTGGATGCGCACAGTTTTCAATGATACGGCGCGCCCTTTCCACGGGGGCCAGGCCGCGCAAATCGGCCACACCCTGCTCTGTCACCAGCACCATCACACCATGCTCGTTGTGGTCCATGTGGGAAACGGCGGGCACCACGCTGGAAACGCTGCCCCCCTTGGCCGTGGAGGCCGTGGTGAAGATGGAGAGATACCCGTTGCTGGTAAAATCACTGGAGCCGCCAATCCCGTTCATCAGGCGAGTACCCCCAATGTGGGTGGAGTTCACGTTGCCATAGATATCGGCCTCAATGGCGGTGTTCATGGCAATCACCCCCAGGCGGCGGATAATCTCGGGGCTGTTGCTAATCTCCTGGGGCCTTATGATGATTTTATCTTTATATCGGTCTATATTTTCATAGAACAGGGGCAAGCGCTGGGGCGAAAGGGTGATGGCCGTGGTGGAGGCCGAGAGCACCAGCCCCGCGTCGATGAGGTCGAGGGCGGAATCTTGCAGCACCTCGGTGTAAATGCGCAGGTTTTTGAACCTAGCGTGCAGCAGCCCCGCCAGCACGGCGTTTGCCACGTTGCCAATGCCGGATTGCAAGGGGAGGAGATTTTCCGGCAGGCGCCCGGCGGCCACCTCCTGCTCCAAAAAACCGATGAGGTTTTTCGCCATCAGGCGGGCGTTTTCATCAATGGGGGCGATGGGGTTTGTTTGGTCTGGCAGATGGGTGAGCACGATGCCCGCAATTTTTTCCGGCGGACAGGTGAGGTAGGGCTTGCCAATGCGCTGCTGGGGCTGCGTAAGCGGGATGGGCTGGGTGTGCGGCGGCAGGGCCACCTCGTAATTGTCGTGCAGGCCCATAAGGGAGAGGGGCTGGGCGCTGTTCACCTCGATGATCACCTTTTCGGCAGTGGCCACCGCCACATTGCTGATGCCCCCGGAGGTAGACAGGAAAATATGGCCCTCTTCATCTATGGCCACCGCCTCCACAATAGCTAGGTCGATTTTGCCAAAATAGCCGTATTTCATGTAAAGGGGCAACTGGCTAAGGTGCAAATCGGAAAAAGCCACCTCCCCGCCGTTGATGGCATTGCGCAGCAGTGTATCCGTTTGGTAGGCGTAGCGGCGGCGTATGACCCCCGCCTCACAGAGCAGAGTGTCCAGCTCCGGCCCCACCGAAGCCCCGGCGATGAGGGTGATGCCCAGCGTTTCGCCGCTTTCTTTTACGCGCTGCGCCAAAGCGGTGGGCACCGCCTTGGGGTGCCCCGCCGGGCTAAACCCGCTGGTGGCAACCGTCATGCCGTCTTTCACAAGCTGGGCGGCCTGCTGGGCCGTCATCATTTTACTTTGGTAGCCCTTGTGCAATACTCGGGATGGGTCTGGCTGGTTCACGGGGTGTTCCTCCCTCTCTATTTTGGCCATTTTCTTCTGCGGCTGGCCGGGCGGTAAATGGCGCCCAGCCAAGCCTTTTTATTATATCGCAAAATATCACTTTTTGCACTCCACGTTTTTCGGGGGCCGGGGCTTTGGGCTGGCAGGCCCCCAACCTGCACAAAGTAGGGCCGGAAACGGGGGTTCCCCTGTTTCCGACCCTGCTTTGTGCCTTTCTATTCCAGCGGCAACCACACGGTGAACACACTGCCCGCGCCGGGCGTGCTTTCTAGCTGCACCTGCCCGCCGTGGTACAGCACCCCGCGTTTTACAATGGCAAGCCCCAGGCCTGTGCCCCCGCTTTGGCGAGAATGGCTTTTGTCGGCCCTATAAAAGCGCTCAAACACATGGGGCTGGTGCTGGGGCTCTATGCCCATCCCCGTATCGGCCACGCGCAGCACAGCCATGCCCTCCTCACGGCCCACGGCCACCTCCACCGTTCCGCCGGGGCGGTTGTAGCGGATGGCGTTGTCCAGCAGGTTATACACCACCTCCAGCAGAATGGAAGGGCGGCCCGGCACCTGCAACTCCTCGCCTTCCACCCGCAGTTCCACCTGCTTTTCCACCGCGGCGCGGCGCAGGCTCTCGGCGGTATTTTGGCACAGCGCCAGCAGTTCCACCGGCTCGGCCGGCTGGCCGTCGTCCTTCTCGTCCAGGCGCGAAAGCTGCAAAATATCCTCAATCAGGGCAATCAGCCGCCCGGCTTCATCATAAATTTTCCCCGCAAAGGCCGGGATATCCTCCGGCTGCACCAGCCCCCCGCGGATGATTTCGGCATAGCCCGAGATGGAGGTGAGGGGGGTTTTTAACTCGTGGGACACGTTGGCCGAAAATTCCCGGCGGTTCTGCTCGGCTTCCAGCTTTTCGGTGTCGTCCATCAGCATCAGCACCGCGCCATGGGGCGGGCCCTCGGCCCGGCGGGCGGGGCTGGCCAGCAGGCGGTATTTCCGCCCCCCGGCCTCCAGCTCCTGCTCACAGCGCTTGCCCCCGGCGGCCTCTTTGGCGGCCTTTTGTAGCCCAAGATCCCGGCACAAGGCCAGCAAAGGTTGCCCTTCACTGCCCGCTTGCAGCCCTAAAATACGCTGCGCACTCTGGTTGATGGTCAATACCACACCCTCGGGGTCGGTCAATAGCAGGCCCTCGTCCATGCTCTGGGTCACGGCGGCAAATTCCTCTTGCTGGCGTTTCAGCTCGGCCGCTTTCTCCCCAATCTGCTTTTTCTGCGCGTCGATACGGCGCAGAAGCGGCGCAATCTCCTCATAGCCCTCGCTGTCCATGGGGGCGTCTAAGTCGATGGCGTTCAGGGGGGCCAGGATGCGTTTTGTCTGCCAGCGGGCCACGCCTGCCGCGCCCGCCACCAAAAGCAGCGATACCGCCAGCAGCCAGGGTATCAGCCTAAGGGCGCTGGCCGAGGCGCTGGCCGCCTGCATGGACATGCGCAGCACCTCCCCGTCACCCAGCCGCACGGCATAGTACAGGGTTCGCTCGCCCAAAGTGTCGCTTTGCCGCTGGGAACGCCCGGTGCCGTTCTGCATGGCCTCGGCCACCTCGGGGCGCTGGGCGTGGTTTTCCATCTGGGCGGGGTCCTGCCGGTCATCAAACAGCACCGTGCCGTCCTGCGCCACCAAGGTGATGCGCCCAGGGTAGCCCCGGATATTTTTCAGGTAGTCCAGCCCGCTGGTTTTGTAGCCCGCGGCCACATAGCTTGCGTCTGATTGCAGGGTGGAAAAGGCGTTGGCGGTGCCCCGTGTGTAGGCCAGGGCCAGCACACACAAAAACAGCAGCAGCAAGCTGGCCAGGGAAACCAGGCAGATGCTGGCAAAAATTTTCTTTTTCATTCATCGCTCCTCTGGGGGTACACCCCGGACATTGGAAGGGGGGCAGGGGCCTTAGGGCGCCGGCGGGGTTTCGCCCAAACGGTAACCCACCCCGCGCAGGGTTTCAATGCGTGAAGCTTCGCTTCCCAGCTTCTGCCGCAAAGAACGGATGTGCACGTCCACCGTGCGGGTTTCCCCCTCGTAGTCATAGCCCCATATCTGCCGCAGCAGCTTTTCGCGGCTGAACACGATGCCGGGGTTTTCCAAAAATAGCTGCAACACTTCAAATTCTTTCCGTGTCAACACGCAAGGCTCGCCGTTCACCGTTACGCTGTGCTTTTCGGGCAGTAGCAAAATCCCCCCCGCCGTAAGCCCAGTTTCCGCAGGCTCTGCCTGCCCACTGCGGCGCAGCAGTGCCCGCACCCGGCTCACCAGCTCCATCATGCCAAAGGGTTTGGCCAGGTAGTCGTCGGCCCCGGCGTCCAGCCCCACCACCTTGTCGTATTCGGTGCCTTTGGCCGTCAGCATCATCACCGGCAGGCCCAGGGTTTGGCGGCTTTTGCGCAGGGTTTTCAAAATGGAAAGCCCGTCCTCCCCGGGCAGCATGATGTCCAGCAGCACCAGTTGGGGGCATTCCTTTTGTAGCGCGGCGTAAAAGCTTTCCGCATCGGCAAAGCCGCGCGCGGAAAAACCGCTGGCGTTTAGGGTGTACACCACCAGTTCCCGGATATTTTCTTCATCTTCCACCAGGTAAATCAGCATATCGGCTCCTTGGGTGCGTGGCCGTAACGGCCTTTTATATGGAAGGTGGTGCGTGGCCGCACTGGGCGGCGGCACCCACTCTATTTCGGGGCTTTGGGCTGCTCTAGGTAATGCTCGCCCGTGGCGGCAAACACCACCCATTTGGCAATGTTCACCGCATGGTCGGCAATGCGCTCCAAATATTTTGCCACCATCAACAGGTCAATCACACACTCGGCCTGGCCGGGGGTGCCCATCAGCATCACGGCCAGTTCCCGTTTTTGGCGGTTGAAGAGGTTGTCCACCGTGTCGTCGTCCCCAATCACCTTTTCGGCCAGGGTGGTGTCCCCCTTCACATAGGCGTCAATGCAATCCGTCACCATGCCAATGGCCGCAATGCTCATCTCCTTGGTGGTCAAGCTGCCCAGTTCGTTGTTCACGTTTCCCAAGGTGGCAATCTCGGCAATGTCGGCGGCTTGGTCGCCAATGCGCTCCATGTCCGTCACCATCTTCAGCGCCGAGGACACCTGCCGCAAATCCCGCGCCACAGGCTGCTGGCGCAGCAATAGGTTGTAACACAGCTCTTCAATATCGCGCTGGTGTAGGCTAATTTCCTCCTGCGCTTCAAAGGCGCGGCGGGCATTTTGGTTGTCGTGCTCCAAAAGGGCTTTCACCGCGCTGGCAATGGCCGATTCGCACAGCGCCCCCATCTCTATCATGGTGGTGTGCAATTTCGCCATGTCGGCATCAAAACGGTTTCTCATTAGCCAAACCTCCCGGTGATATAATCCTCTGTTCGCTTGTCTTTCGGCACAGAGAAAATGGATTCCGTATCGCCATACTCCACCATCTCTCCCAACAGGAAAAAGGCGGTTTTATCGGATATACGGGCGGCTTGCTGCATGTTGTGGGTCACCATCACAATGGTGTATTTCTTTTTTAATTCTACCGCAAGATCCTCAATTTTCAAAGTGGAAATTGGGTCTAGGGCGCTGGTGGGCTCGTCCATCAGCAGCACGTCCGGCTCCACGGCCAGGGCCCTGGCAATACACAGCCGCTGCTGCTGCCCGCCCGAAAGGCCCAGCGCGCTCTTCTTCAGGCGGTCTTTCGTCTCTTCCCAAATAGCGGCCCCTTGTAGGGATTTCTCCACAATCTCATCCAGCCGCGCACGGTTTTTTACCCCGTGGGTACGCGGGCCATAGGCCACGTTGTCGTAGATGCTCATGGGAAAGGGGTTGGGCTTTTGAAACACCATGCCCACCCGCTTGCGCAGGTCGTTCACATCGGCACGGGGGGCATAGATGTCCTCTCCGTCCAGCAGCATTTTTCCCTCGATGCGGCAGCCTTCCACCAGGTCGTTCATACGGTTCAGGCATTTCAGCAAGGTACTTTTCCCGCAGCCGGAGGGCCCGATGAGAGCCGTGATTTCTTCTTTTCCAATTTGCATATTTACCTGATGCAAGGCCTGGAAATCCCCATAGAATAGGTTCACATCTTGAATATCAAATTTATGCATCGGAGCCACCTGCTTTTTTCCGTATAATTTTGGCCAAGAAGGCCGAGAGCATGTTGATGCCAAACACCAAGACCAGAAGCACCACGGCGGTGGCGTAGGCTTTGTCTGTGTGCAGGCCCTCGCTGGCCAGGGCGTACATGTGTACGCTGAGGGTGCGCCCCGAACCCATGAGGCTACTGGGAATGCCCGCCACGGTGCCAGCCGTGTAGATAAGGGCCGCCGTTTCGCCCACGATACGCCCCACCGCTAAAATTACCCCCGCCAGAATGCCCGGTACCGCCGCGGGCAACACAATGCGAAAGATGGTGCGCAGCTTACCCGCCCCCAGGCCAAAACTGCCCTCTCGGAACATGTCCGGCACGCTTTTTAGCGCCTCCTCGGTGGTGCGCATGATGAGGGGTAGTATCATGATGGCCAGCGTGAAGGCGCCCGCGAGGAGCGAAAAACCCCAGCCCAGCGCCGTGACGAAGAAGAGCAGGCCAAACAGCCCGTACACGATGGAGGGAATGCCGGAGAGGGTCTCGGCCGCGGCGCGCACAATGCCCACCAGGCGGCTGCCCCGCTTTGCGTACTCCACCAGATAGATGGCCGAAAATATACCCAGTGGCACGGCGATAATCAATGAGAGAAGGGTCATGCCCACCGTGTTGATGAGGGCCGGGAAAAGGGAGACGTTCTCGGAATTGTACTCAAAGGCAAAGAGGGAGGGCGATAGGTGCGGCACCCCTTTGATGAGGATGTACCCCACCAGGGCCAAAAAAGCCGCCGCTGTGAACGCCGCCGCCACCCGCACCAGCACAAACAGGAAGAGGGAGGAGGGGGGCAATTTCCCTGTTCTGTGTTTTTTCATAGGTTCTCCCTCCGGCGTAGGATGCTGACGGTGAGGTTTATGAGCAGGATAAACACAAAGAGCACCACTCCAGTGGCAATGAGGGCCTCACGGTGCAAGTCGGCCGCATAGCCCATCTCTAGCACAATGTTGGCCGTGAGGGTGCGTGCACCCTGCAAAAGCCCTGTGGGAATGCGCGGCTGGTTGCCCAGTACCATCACCACGGCCATGGCCTCGCCCACCGCACGGCCAATGCCCAGCACCACGGCGGCCAAAATGCCGCTTCTGGCCGCGGGCAGCACCACAAAGAAGCTGCTGCGCTCGGCTGTGGCCCCCAGTGCGAGGGAGCCTTCAAAATAGGTTCCCGGCACCGCCCGCAAGGCGCTCTCGCTCACGGTTATCACCGTGGGCAAAATCATGATACCCAGTAGGATGGAGGCCGTTAAAATGGAGAGCCCCGTGCTGCGGTTGCCAGAGAGTTGGCGCACCAGGGGCACCAGTACCACCAGGCCAAAAAAACCGTATACCACCGAGGGTATGCCCGCCAGCAGCTCCACCATAGGGCGTAAAAAGCGATACAGCCATTTGGGGCAGAAGCGGGCCAGATATACCGCGGTGAGCACGCCCGCTGGCACCCCCACCACCAGGGCCCCCGCCGTAACACACAGGCTGCCCAAAATCATGGGCAAAATGCCATAAAGGTTGTTGGCCGGGCGCCAGTTTGTGCCAAATAGAAATTTGAATAGGCCTATCTCGGCCATGGCTGGAATGCCACCCGCAAACAGGAAGATACAGATGAGCGCGATGGCGAGAATGCTGGCAAGAGCCGCCAGCAAAAAAACGATGCGCATTCCATTTTCACGCACTTTTTGCATGTGTTGCTCCTTTGGCAAAACAAAAGAAAATCTGTTGGAGGCACGGTAAAAGTAAAACCGGCCAGAGGGCGGGCATCCTCCGGGTGTGGTGGCCACGATGCCCTCTGGCCGGAAAACCACCGGGCAGGGCAAGAGTTGCCCTGCCCGGTGCAGTTTGGCTATGGGTGGTTTGCTTCCCCTGCTAGGCCAGGGCGTCCCAGTTCATGCTTTCGCCCACGAAGATGGATTTCACCTGCTCGCTGGTGAGGGCCGTACCGGGGTTTTCGTTGTTCACAATCACGGCGATGCCGTCGGTGGCGATGACGGTGGCGGTGAGGCCGGCCTCCAGTTCACTGTCTTTCAGCTCGCGGCTGGCCATGCCAATATCGGCAATGCCCTCGATGGCGGCGGTCATGCCGGTGGAGGAGTCGCTCTGCTGAATTTCTATCTCCGCGCCGGGGTTCACGGTCAGGTAAGCCTCTTTCAGTTTTTCCATCACAGGGGATACCGAGGAGGAGCCGGCCACCACCACCTTGCCGGTGGGCTTGTTGCCCTCATAGGCAGCGGTGTCGTCCATGGGGATGTAGCCATTCTCTTCCACCACGGCCTGGCCTTCGGTGGAGAGGATGAAACTGAGGAAGTCCTGCGCCACTTCAGAGAGGCCCTCGGTGGTGGCCACGTTGAAAGGCCGCGCAATGGCATAGCTGCCGTCTTTGATGCTCTCCACACTGGGGGCTGCGCCGTCAATCTCCAAAGCTTTTACGGTATCGTTTAAAGAACCCAGGGAGATGTAACCGATGGCGTAGGGGTCGCCCGCTACGGTGGTCATCATGATGGAGGTGCTGTTCACGGTCACGGCGTCCAGGGTGGTATTGTCCAGCTTGGTGCCATCGTCCATTTTTTCTTCTACCCCGAACAGTTCGATGAAGGCGCCACGGGTGCCGCTGCCATCCTCGCGGGATACCACGGTGATGAGGGTGGCGGGGTCCCAGTTACCGGTGGGGGCGGCGCTGCTGGCAGGGGCCGCACTGCTACCGGCGGGGGCCACGCTGGCCTCGGGGGTGGTGGCAGCCGCGCTGCTAGAGGAGGTGCCGCCGCCGCAGCCGGCCAATAGAGCCAGGCTCAGGGTGGTGGCTGTGATAAGGCTTGCAATTTTTTTCATGGGGTTTCTCCTTTGCTGTGCAAAGCTTTTTTGTTTGGATTTTTTTGTCTGCAAAATGGATTCTAGCAGGCCAACATCAAACCCTGTGCAAAGGAATGTAAAATCCATGTAAAATCGTACCATAGGCCAAAACTTTACAAAACAAAAAACGATAAAACGATAAAAAAAGCCTGCCGCCTGGCACATGCATGCCAAGAGACAGGGCGTAAATAGGACGTTTTGTAGGGTTTTACAGCATATTTTACAAAAGAAATTCCGCCGTTTCCCTCTTTTCGCTCTGATAGGCCGGGTCGGCCATCTTTTTATCCTCTTTCAGGATATGGTCAATCAGCCAGTGCATCAAATAATCGGCCAGTTTCTGCACCTGCGCTTTATCGTAATCGGTGCGGATGAGGTCTATCTCCATCTCTCGCATTCTATCCATAAAGGCCTTGTGCATCTTGCGGTGCGCCTCCATATCAGTATAGCCTATGGAGGCCTGGTACATCTCCTCTGTATTGAAATGGACCACCACATAGTTTTTCAGGAACTTCACCGTCTCCTCGAACATCCGCTTTTCGCTGCCTGTGGGGGGGGCTTTCAGCGCGCGCAGCAGGTCCTCCAGTGTCATCACCAGCTGCTTGTGCTGGCTATCTATCTGTGTGTTCCCAATTTTATAATCCGCGTTCCACATCGTTTGCCATCCACCTACCTTCTTACAGAAAACACCAGATGTGGCATCTCCATACCATAGTATTGTTTTACCATTCTCCCACGAACCAACATGCCGTTGCGAATTGCCACATTGAGAGAGGGGAGGTTTGTATCCCGTATTATGGAGAACACCTCCAAAAACCCCAATGCCGTAAAGGCATGGTCCCGGCAAGCGCGGGCCGCCTCTGTGGCAAAGCCGTGGTGCCAAAACGCCCGTGCGAAAAGGTATCCCACCTCGGGCACCCGGCTGCCATCCCAGTTTTGCCAGGTGAGGCCGCACTGGCCCACCATCTCGCCACTCTCCTGAAGGCAGACGGCCCAAAGGCCAAAGCCATCTTCACGGTAACGCTGGCGCTGCCTTTGCAGCCATTGCAGCACCTCTTCCTCAGAAAAGGCGTGCTCGTAAGCGGCCATGGCAATGGGGTCTTGTAAAATGCGGCGCAGGGCGGGCAAATCGTCTTCATCCATCTCCCGCAAAGAAAGGCGCTGGGTTTTTACCACATGTTTCATCATCAGTGCATGTTCTTCGGGGTCACCTCTTGGTAGTAGGCGCCATAGCCCACTTCCATGCCCTCTTTCACGGCATTGGCTTCCATGGTTACCATGTTGGAGGCCAACTGCCCAATGGCCGTGGCCTTGTCTCCACCGCCAATGGCCTCTTCATTCAGCGGCAGGCGCAGAATGATATGGTAGCCATAGTCAGTGGGCACCAGTTCCGAAATTTGCCCCACTTCCAGCGCCTTGGCCCCCTCGTAGAATGGCTCCACCATCTCGCCTTCACCAAAGGTATAGCCGTCGGGGTTCGTCTCCACGCCGGGGTCCATGCCATAGTCCTGCACAAACTGGTCAAACAGGGCCGTCACATCCTGCCCCATGCTTTGGGCATAGCGCAACTGCTGGACCAGTTGCTGGCTAAACTCCTTGGCGGCTTTGTCTTTTTCTTCCTCGGTCAGTTCCGGGGCGGCGGTGCTGCTGGCTGCGTCCGAACCGGCAACGCTGGCTGCATCCGAACTGGCGGCGCTGCTGGCCGCTTCGCTGCTGGCGGTGGAAGCCGCGCTGGCGGCGGGGTCACCCGCCGTGCTTTGGGCCCCACTGTCCGGGGTGCTGCTGCCGGCCACCTGCTCGCCCACGGCATCCAACAGCTCTTCCTCGGCGGTGGGCGGGTTGCTGCTAAAGGCGTCCGGGGTGATGAGGATATGTTTCGCGGTGATGTAGTATTGGTCCAGGTTTGCCTCTATATCCGCGGTGTACTGCGTTTTCATCTGCTCCTGGGCTTTTTGCACCAGCTTTTGTTCCTCGGTAATTTGCAGGTACATCTCCTCGCTGGTAAAGAACATCTCCCGCAGGTTTTTGGCAAAGCCCTCTTCGCCCAGGGTCTCTTTTTGCTTATTCATTGTGTCCAGTATTTCCTGCTTTTCTTCCGCGCTTAGGGTGATGCCCGCGTCGGCGGCCAGTTTCAGCCAGGTGCAGGCCTGCACAATGTTCTCCTCGGTCATCTGGCGCAGTTGAATGGCCATGGAGCCGTCATAGTCCTGGTTCCAAATGTCGGCCCCATACATCTGCTCTACATAGGATTTGCTCATCATATAGTAGTAGCGGTATTCGTCAAAGCCAAACTCTCTGTCTCCCACGGTAATCATCACGCCGGGGTCGGCCACTTTTTCCCCGTTCAGATAGAGCCCAGGCTCCTCGATGGCCTCCACCTGCTGCTGGGTGGTTAAAAAGGCCACACCCGTCACAGCGGCTGCCGCCACCAGGGCAATCACAAGCCCTATGGCAATTTTTGCTTTCCAGTTCATCTGTACCCTCCTTGTGTTCTATCGGCGCCCGCAACATAACACCGCGGGTGGCAATTTCAAACATACTGGCTGGCCGTTTGTTTGCCTTTTTCCAGGTTACGGCCCAGCCCATTTTTTGTCGGCTGTTTTTCATTATACCTTACCGGCCGGGCGGCGTACAGCCAAAGATGAAAAATCTCTTAAAATTGTCAAAATATGTTACTGTATGTATTTTACATTATAAATTATACTTTTTGTGTTTGCATTTGGCTGTTTTATTGGGTATACTTTCCTCATTAGAATAACGGAATAGATATCGAGGCCCGCTTATGTTTCCGCCGCTTTTCATCCTTCGAACACGGTATTAAGGAGAAATTGCAATGGTTCATACGGTAGACGATTATCTGCGCTCTTTAAACGGGGAAGCGAAAGACTGGATGCATGAGTGTGTCCAGTATATACGCAGCCAGTTCCCCGAGGTATCCGAAGGCCTTAGTTACCAGGTGCCCACCTACCGGCTGGGCAATGCTTGCATCGCGTTTTCTGCGGCCAGGGGCCATTTTACCTTCCATTCCCAGCATGAGGGCTGGATGCAGCAATTGCAAGCGCAGTTGCCCCGCGCCCGCTTTGCGAAGGGAACCGCCAAAATTCCCTACGATTGCCCCGAGGCAAAGCCCCTGCTGTTTGCCGCCTGCCACAGCATTTTGCACGAGGGTCAAAATGCCCCGCTCATCGGTTAAGGGTTTTACGTTACATAAAAAAGGGTGGCTGGCCGGTTTGGCCGGGGCCTTGCCTTTCTTTGTGTGGCGCGCCCCCTTTGGGGGCCACAAAAAACACGCAGCGGTGGCATGGGGGTGCCACACACGAATGCGTGTTTTTCTTTGCTTATTTTTTCGTTCTTTTTCTCTATTTTTTACAACCTGCATCCAGCCGTGTTATTGGTTGTTTTTTGCTAATACTATTAGGGTATTAGCAAACATTTTATACTAATGGTATTTAGAATCTTCCGTTTTCCTCACAGTTCCTCTGCCCGCATGAAGCCACGCTGCCGCTCCACCTTTTTCATCAACTGGGCAAACTCATCGGGGGTTAGGCTTTGGGCGCCGTCACTCAAAGCATGGGGGGGGGTCGTCGTGCACTTCTATCATCAGCCCATC
>CAYYLW010000052.1:0-16020 GCA_964472465.1 uncultured Oscillospiraceae bacterium
TCTTTTAGTCTCTTTTTCTTTCCAAACTGTCCAATATGTTTGACAAACCTACATCCCCTCTTTTCTATCTCTGCAAAATGCTATTTTTCCAGGCCCTCTACCCAAACTGTTCTATGCCACTTTTGACGACAACTTCCTCGCTGATTTGACATTTTGTGGTCAATATTTTTCATTGACTTTTACCCCCCCCCTCTGTACAATAAAGGGGATTCAAAAACCCGGGCCCCACAGGCCACCGCAGCGTCTCACATCAGCAGGTACCCCATGGCATGAAAGAAAACATTCCCTTCGCAGAAATTATGGCTGCAAAAAATGGCAGTGAAGCTGCCCTTGCCGCCATTATCGCACGATATATGCCCCTGATTCGGCGGCTGGCAAAACGGGCTGCCCAGCCGGGGCTGGATTTTGAGGATGCCACACAAGAGGGCCTGATTGGCCTGTTTACAGCCATTGAGCACTACCGGCCAGATTGTGGCGCGGCGTTTTCCACCTACGCCGCCGTGTGTGTGCGCAATGCCATCATCAGCGCTGGCAAAGCCGCCGGGCGAAAAAAGCACCAGCCTCTGAACCAAAGTGTGCCGCTTACCGAAACGCACAGCATTCCCGGCCCGGAGGAACAGACCATTGCCAACGAGCAGGTAGCCTTGACCTTGGAAAAAGCACGTCTGGCCCTCTCCTCTTTCGAACGCAAAGTACTACGCCTGCGAATGGACGGCTGCACAGGGGCAGAAATTGCCCGCTACACAGGCAAGCCTGTGAAAAGTGTGGAAAACGCCCTGCGAAGGGCACGCCAGAAATTACAATAATTCCACCGGTAGCACAGGGCAACCGCCCTTGCTCATAGATGCCCCCCTGTAGTTTCAGGTCTGCGCATTGGTTCCAAACCCAAAGTGACGGTTTGACATACATGGGCAAAAATCCATTCTATTGAGGAGAATCAGCATGTACGAAGACAAAAGCTTAGTATGCAAGGACTGCGGGCAGGAATTTATTTTCAGCGCCGGCGAACAGGAATTCTACGCCAGCCGCGGCTTTGAAAACGAGCCACAGCGCTGTAAACCCTGCCGTGACACGCGAAAAGCCTCTGGACGGGCGGGCCGTGAGATGCACGTTGCCGTATGTGCACAGTGTGGCCAGGAGGCGAAAGTGCCTTTCCGTCCCCGTGAGGATAGGCCTGTGTATTGCAGTGAATGCTTCGCCTCTATAAAAGATGAAGCTGAAAACGCCGAAATATAAGCACTTTGCCGGCCAGGCCATCATGGAAAGCAAGAACACCCTGGGTGTATAACCTAGGGTGTTTTCCTATGTATAAGCCAAGTCCTTATATAACATATTATAATAGAAGGCTATTGGCGTTTTGAAACCACTGGTGGTGGCACACACCCGGCAGTATAAATAGATATGAGGCGACTTGAGCGGGCTTAAACTGTTCCTTTTCTTCACATATTATACATAATATATAGTATCTTTTATTGTACTCATTATATTTCTATACAATATTGCCCAATAATTTCGAATAACTCCATGCAGAATGTCAATAGATTTTGCGTATTGGCTGTGGTAAGATAAGTACACCGAAAGAGAAAGGGGTGAGTCCCATGTACCAAGCAGAAGAACCCGGCCAGTTTGGGCGGGACGTGAACGCCCGGTAAGGCGCTTAACTAACTTCCAGTTATGGAAAGAAAATCCGGCAAATAAGAAAGTTCCAGCGCGGGCCAACCCAGAATTCGGATGATTGCCGTGTCAGTCATGAGTCTCCTTTGGGGAATAGAAAGGCCAAAAAAGCGCACCAGAAGGAATTATAGCCGGTAACAAAGCGAGAAGCGAGCACTGGGCAACGTTCTGCCGAACAAAAGCCAGCGGAGACGCTGGTTGCCAAAAGGCAATTCAGATAGAGGTGTGGAACCACCACCCGGGAAAAAGCCGCAGTAATAGCGCAAAAGTCCATGGGGAACGGGGTTCCAAGCAAAAGAACATTTATTTGAACACAATTTCGGCGGAAATGGAAGATTTGGCAGATGCAGTACCATCGTTTTACTCTTGCACATGTAAAAAGCCCGAACAAAACCAGCTCCGTTTCAAATACAGCACGTAGGAATGGAACTGTGGTCAGCAGAAAACAACTGCATTGGCCTGTGGCTTTCCCCAAATGGGAAGTAAAAAGCACATGATGCCACGTTTTGGTTCAAATGGCAAAAGATGCATACCAGAGTAATATCCACATGACACTGTTGCAGGAAACATTCTTAGATGAAGTGTTGTCCTACAAGCAAAGGTTTTTGTCATACAGTACCACTGCCAAGCCCATTCCATGATAATCAAAAGCACCGCTGCCCAGAACGGGCGGCGGTGTTTAATTGTTTGTCTTACTATAAATGGTTAAACCCTGTGTTGTGCGCAGCAGAAACGGCAAACGGCTGTGTTCGCTCCTTCTAGTGGCAGCCTATTTGCCCTAATGCTGTATTTTGTCCCCGTTCGCATCATACAGTTCTTGTTCTTGCAAATGGCGTGCATATTTCATAGCGGTGGGGGTGGCCGCCAAACCGCCGGCCGCTGTCTCACGCAGTTCTGGCGCCATACGCTTTCCTGTTTTAAACATGGCCTCCACAACTTCATCAGGTGGTATGGCCGCTTTTTGTCCGGCCATGGCCATATCGGCGCTAATCACAGCATTTACCGCCTGCGAAGCGTTGCGGTAATAGCAGGGCAACTGCACCTGGCCCGCCACAGGGTCACACACCAGTCCCATACAGTTCATAAAAGCGATGGAAACCGCCTCGCCCACCATGCGGGGCGAGCCATCGGCCAAGGTGACCACAGCGGCGGCAGCCATGGCGGCAGCCGCGCCGCATTCCGCCTGGCACCCGCCTTCGGCCCCGGCCACTGTGGCATTCCGGGTGATAATGGCCCCCACCCCACCGGCCACCAAAAGGGCCTCCATCAATTGTTCATCGCTGGTGTGGGTTCCCTCTATCACACTGAGCAACACCGCCGGAAGCACACCGGAAGAACCTGCCGTGGGTGCAGCACAAACCCGCCCCATCGAAGCATTTACCTCGCTGGCTGAAAAAGCCATGGCCATCATATGGTTGATGTTTTTCCCCGTGATGGTGTTGAGCTTGCTGTAAATCTCCTGCCGGAAGGAAAGCCCGTCTTCCACAATGGATTTTTCCTGGGCCAATTTTTCGTGTAGGCCGCGCAGGGCGGCGGCGCTCATCACAGCCCAGCGGCTTTCCAGTTCCGCAAAGACATCCTCTTTGGTTTTGCCGGAAACCAGCATCTCATTTTCCAATATGATGCGGAACAAAGGTACTTCTCTTTCCTCTGCCTGGGCAAATAATTCCTCAAAACTCCGGTACATCTACCACCATCACCTCCCGCACATCCTTTACGTCCCGTACCGCATCCACCACCTCTTTGGTAAAGGATTCATCCGCCTCAATCACCGCCGTGGCAAATCCCCCTTTCGAGGTACGGGAAACACGCATCACCGCGATATTGATGTCGTTTTTGGCCAGCACACGGCTCATCTTACTCACACAACCAGGGCGGTCTAAATAATACACCACCAAGGTGGGGTTGGTGGCCGTAATTTCGGTTTCCAGCTCCCCTATCCGCCGAATGCTGATGCGCCCGCCACCTGTGGAAGCCCCCCAGATGTCGCTATGGCTGCCATCTAGATGAAAAAAACGCACGTGAACAGCATTTTCATGCATATCCTCCAGGTCTTCTTCGTGGAACTCCACCCGGATACCCCGCTGCTCGGCTTCGGCAAAGGCATTGCGTATCCGCACATCATCGGTTTGAAAGCCCAATGTCCCGGCCAGCAGGGCTTTATGGGTACCATGTGGCTTCCCGGTTTTGGCAAACGAGCCCGACAGGCCAAACGACACCACATCGAACTCTTTTTTCGCTATGATGGCCGCCACCCGCCCCAGCCGCGCCGCCCCGGCCGTGTGGCTGGAGGAGGGGCCAATCATCACCGGGCCCAGCACTTCAAATATACTCAGCTCCACAGAGCAAAACTTCCTTTCCTACTACTCTTGTTTTCATTGTATCATGCCGCTACATAAAAAGACAGTGGGCAAAATGGCCGAGAAAACTGCCCCCATCCATGCAAAAACCGGGAAAGGCGTTGTAGCCCTCCCCGGTTTCATGGCTTGCTGTTATCAACTAATTACCGTGCTTTGCGGCCAAATCGGCCAATGCGTCTTTGCGGGAGAGGTTGATACGGCCCTGCTGGTCAATCTCCGTTACCTTCACCAGTAGTTCATCCCCCACGGCCACCACGTCCTCCACGCGCTCTACGCGTTTTTGGTCCAGCTTAGAGATATGCACCAGGCCCTCTTTGCCCGGGGCAATCTCCACAAACGCGCCAAAGTTCATCAGCCGGGTCACCTTGCCTTTGTAGATGGCCCCAATCTCCGGGTCTTCCACAATGGTTTTGATGGTGTGCAACGCACGGCGGGCATCCTCGATGTTGATGGCCGAAACATACACATGGCCGTCCTCTTCCACATCAATTTTGCAGTTGTTGGTGGCAGAAATTTCTTGAATCACCTTGCCACCTTTGCCAATCACGTCACGAATCTTATCCACATCAATCACGATGGAAAGCATCTTGGGCGCATAGTCGGAAAGTTCCTCGCGCGGGGCGGGAATCACCGGGTGGATGATTTCATCCAGGATATACAGCCGTGCTTTCCGGCATTTTTCCAGCGCTTCCGCCACAATCTCATGGGTCAGGCCGTCCACTTTGATGTCCATTTGAATGGCAGTGATACCATTTTGGGTACCACCCACCTTAAAGTCCATATCGCCGTGGAAATCCTCCACGCCCTGGATATCCAGCATGGTCATCCAGCGGTCGCCCTCAGTAATAAGGCCGCAAGAAATACCGGCCACAGGGGCTTTGATGGGCACACCGGCATCCATCAGCGCCAGGGTGGAGCCACAGATGGCCGCCTGGCTGGTGGAACCGTTGGAGGAAAGCACCTCCGAAACCAAACGCATGGAATAGGGGAACTCCTCCACCGAAGGCAGCACCGGCATCAGGGCCTTTTCCGCCAGCGCACCGTGGCCAATCTCGCGGCGGCCAGGGCTACGGGGGGCACGCGCTTCGCCCACCGAGAAGGGGGGGAAGTTATAATGGTGCATGTAGCGCTTGTGCTCTTCTGTTGAAATATCGTCTATAATTTGCGCATCCCGCATGGTGGAAAGGGTGGCCGCGGTGAGGGCCTGGGTTTGCCCACGGGTGAACATGCCGCTGCCGTGCACACGGGGCAGCAGGCCCACTTCAGCGCCCAGAGGGCGAATTTCATCAATGCCACGCCCATCCACGCGCTTGCCATCATCCAGCAACCAACGGCGCACCACCGTTTTTTGCATCTTGTACATCAGCTCTTCAATCACATTGTCGCCCCACTCATCGGCGTAACGCTCGGTCAGTTCGTCGCGGATGGGAGCCAGGCGCTCGTCGCGCACATTTTTGTCATCGGTGTCCATGGCTTGCTGGAAGCGCGCCAGATAGGCCTCTTTCACCTCATGGAACAAATCGCTATCCAAGTGCATGGAGGGAAATTCCACCTTGGGTTTGCCAATTTCCGCCACGATGCTCTTGATGAAGACAATCAGCTTACGCACCTCATCATGGGCCATTTTGATGGCCTTCATCATGGTTTCTTCGTCCACCTGGTTGGCCCCGGCCTCAATCATCACAATCTTTTCTTCCGAAGCGGACACCGTGAGGGACAAATCGCCCTTTTCACGTTGTTCTTCGTTCGGGTTCACGATGATTTCACCGTCCACCAGGCCCATCATCACGCCCGCGATGGGGCCATGCCAGGGGATATCCGAGACAGACAGGGCAATGGAGGTACCAATCATGCCCGCCACTTCGGGGCTGCAATCCTGGTCCACACTCATCACCGTCATCACCACGGCCACATCGTTGCGCATGTCCTTGGGGAACAGGGGGCGAATCTGGCGGTCGATGACACGGCTGGTGAGGATGGCTTTTTCGCCGGGGCGGCCTTCGCGGCGCATGAAAGAACCGGGAATGCGGCCTACCGCGTACAATTTTTCTTCAAAATCCACACTCAATGGAAAAAAGTCGATACCCTCACGGGGGCGGCCACTCATGGTGGCGTTGCAGAACAGGCAGGTTTCCCCATAACGGATAAAGCAGCTACCGTTGGAAAGGCCCCCCATCTTGCCGGTTTCCACCACCAGCGGGCGGCCCGCCAGTTCGGTTTTAAATACTTTGTAGTTCGGGAAAGTGGCACGTTTGCTCATCATTTCGCTCAATTTCTTTTCCTCCATTCTGGGGCTGCCCCCTGGGCGGCCCACGCTGGCAGGCGAAGAAATTTAGCAATCAACGCAGCCTTACGGCAGTTTGCAGTGCCCAAAGGCTCCATTCATTGCTAAGGTTCTTCGCCCTCATCGGTTCATTGTTTCTTCGCATCTGTGGTTTTGTGCATGTGCTGTAATGTAAAAAAACCTGAAAGCGCGCGCGCCAAACGCGCCGCTTTCAGGAACGGTACAATTACTTACGCAGGCCCAGGCGGGAAATGAGGCTACGGTAACGCTCCACATCCTTGTTCTGCAAATATTTCAGCAGGTTGCGGCGCTGGCCAACCATCTTCAGTAAACCACGGTTGGAGTGGTGGTCTTTCGGGTTTTGTTTGCCATGGGCGGTGAGGTGGTTGATGCGCTGGGTGAGCAGCGCCACCTGCACTTCGGGGGAACCGGTGTCGCCCTCGTGAACGGCATACTCTTTGATAATTTCTTGTTTGCTCTGCATGTTTGGTCTCCTCAATGTAAAATATTCGCCTTTTGCCCGGCAGGGGTGAAGGAAAACCGCTTGAGGAACAAGCCCGCTGCTGCGCAAAGGTACAAGGATAACTATACCACAAATTTCGGGCAGTTTCAAGCCCCGAAAAGGGGCTGCCACCTGTTTTAGGGCTCTTGTGATCCCTCTTTAAAATAGGCCTGGGCCTGCCCCGCCCAGCCCCGCACCGCCTCGGCCAGCGCGGCGGGGGTTTCAAACTTTTGCAGCCCCGCCAGCCGTTTGTAAAAGCGCACCCGTAGCTCTTTGCCATACAAATCGCCCGCAAAGCCGGGGATAAAAGTCTCGCAGGTGGGGCTTTCCCCGTTCACAGTGGGGCGGTTGCCATAGCCCGTGGCGCTGGGGTGCCACCGCCCCTCCAGCATGGTGCTGGTGATATACACACCAAAGGCTGGGGGCTGCATCTCCTCTGGAAAAATCTGGTTGATGGTGGGAAAACCAAACGTTCGCCCCAGCCCCTGCCCATGCCGCACGGGAAACTCAATCTCGTAGGGCCGCCCCAGCATGGCCTCTACATCTTCCATATCCCCCATGGCCAGGGTGCCGCGAATGCGGCTGGAGCTGACCGGGGCCCCTTTCCATACCGCCAGCGGCAGCACCGAAAGCGAGAGCCCAAATTCTTTGCACAAGGTGCCCAGCAGCGCTGTGTCCCCCGCGCGCCCCGCCCCAAACCCATAATTTTCGCCGCAGAACAGGGCTTTGGCACGGTATTGGTTTAGGATGCAGTCCGTAAAAAATGCCCGGGGAGACAGGCTACAGAAACTTTCAAAGTCCGGCTCAAAGCAAAGTTCCACACCCAGGCTTTCCAGCGCCTGCTGCTTTTGGGTTTCGCTCATCACCAGTTTTTTTTCAGCCTTGGGCCCCCCGCTGCGCAAAAACGTGAACACCGCCAGCCGTAAACCGTGGGAAGCGGCATAGTCGGCGGCGGCTTTCACCACCTGCGCATGCCCAATATGCACCCCGTCAAAATACCCCAGTGCCAGGGCCGTGCCCGGCCCTTCGGGGGAAATTCCCCCTTGCCGTATTAGCTGCATGAACCATCACGCTCCACAAACAACTTTTCCGCTTTCAAACTCCCGTCTGCTTCCAGCCGCCCCAAGCCCAAAAAGCCCCCCGGCGCCTGCAGGCGGCAAAGCCCCGGCGTTCCGCGCACGCCATACAGCGCCGCGCCATGCAGCAGCCGTTTTTCCCCTACTGCATCCACCGGCAGGGCGGGCAGCTCCAAAAACACATCCTCCACCGGCAACAGCAGGCTTTCCAGCCGCCCTTCGTCCCGCGCGGCTTGAATGCTGGCCAAACTATGCGCTTTTTGCAGGGTAAACTGGCCCGCCGCCGTGCGCCGAAGCGCCGCCAAGGTGGCCGGGCAGCCAAGCGCCTGGCCCAGTTCTTCGGCCAGGCTGCGGATGTAGGTTCCTTTGGAGCAGTGCACCAAAATACGCCACTGCCCCGGCCCGGCAGGCCCCCGGTTTTCCAAACGAAAAAAGGTAACCTCCCGGGCTTTGCGCGCCACCTCTTTGCCCTCCCGGGCATATTTATACAGCGGTTTTCCCGCCACCTTCACCGCCGAGTACAGCGGTGGCAACTGCTGGCGTGTGCCCAAAAAACTGGCAAGCGCCTGGTTCAGGGCCATTTCTTCCACGGCAGAGGGCCCGGTTTCCAGCACCTGCCCGGTGATATCGCCGGTGTCTGTACGCAGGCCAAACTGCAACACCGCCTCGTATTCTTTGTCCTGCCGGGGTTGCAAATCCACCGCTTTCACCGCCCGGCCCACAAAAACCGGCAGCACCCCGGTTGCCATTGGGTCCAGGGTACCACCGTGACCAATCTTTTTTGTTTGGCAGATGCCCCGCAGCTTTGCCACTACATCAAACGAGGTGAAGTCCTGCGGTTTATCCACCACAATTATACCGTTCATTCAGCCTTTTTCTCTTCCTTTTGCCTGTATTCTTCCAGTGCATGGGCCACCTCAGACAGGATGGCCTCTTTCGCAAACTCCACCCCGCCAATCACCTCGCAGCCGGCGGCCTGTTTGTGCCCGCCACCGCCCAGGCCGTTCGCAATGGCCACGGCGTCGATGCCCACTTTGGTGCGCACGCTGATTTTAAAACTGCCAGACACCTGCTGCCGCATGGTAATGCCCACCAGCACCCCTTCGATGGAGCGCGGAATGGAGGTGATCCCCTCTAAATCCCCCTCGTCCACCCCGATGCCCTCAATTTGGGCGCGCGTCATGCAGATAAGGGCACAAACCCCATCGAAATGATATTCCAGCGTGGAAAAAGCCAGTTGCTCAATGGCAATGCGCTGTTTTGTCTTGTTCTCAAACAGCAGTTCGTTCAGCACCCCTAGGTCGGCCCCCAGCTCAATCAGTTTGGCCGTTACCTCATGGCTGCGGGCGGTGGTATTGGTGAAACGAAAACAGCCCGTATCGGTGGAAACACCTGTATACAGGCAGTTTGCCATCCGCGCGTCGATGCTCACCCCCATGGCCAGCAACAGGTCGTAAATCACCTCGCAGGTGGCCGCCGCCGTTTCGTCCAGCAAGAGGTATTCTGCAAACCCGGTGTTGGAGCCGTGGTGGTCGATAGCGAGGTTCACCCTGTCCACATAGGGGGCGGCCTTTTCGCCAAACAACTGCTGGCCCGCAATATCCACCGACACGATGTACCCTGGCTCGAACTGGCCGTGAAATTTCTCAAGGCCCATGTAGGCGTAGCGTTCGTGGATGGGGTCGGCGCAGAAATGAGCCGCCGTTTTACCCAGGGATTTCAGCGCCCACTGCAAGGCAGCCCCTGCGCCCAAGGTGTCGCCATCGGGGTTCTTGTGGCTGACAAGCAGGATGTTGTCCTCCCGCAGAAGCCGGCTTAGCGCGCCGGAAATGTCAATCATTTCACTCATACATTACCTCTTGCTATCAGGCCACTTCCGCCTATTGCTTTTCTTCCAGTTGCCGCAGCATTTTGTTGATATGGTCGGCGTAGGCGGCGTTGTCATCCTCCACAAAAATCAGTTCGGGGGCGCGGCGGATATGCATCCTGGAAGAAATTTCACTGCGCACATGCCCTTTTGCGCCGTCCAGCGCCTTCACCACCGTGGTCACGGCGCCGGGGTCTGTGTTATCCAGCACGCTCACAAACACACGCGCGGAGGAAAGGTCGGGCGCGGCCTCCACCCTCGTGATGGTAACCAGCCCTTGTTTCAAACGGGGGTCTTTCATGTCGTCTACCACGGCAATAATTTCCCGTTTGAGGTCTTGGTTCAGCCGCCCTAAATTTTTAGATGATGCCATGCAATACTCTCCCTGATATGCGGATTTCCCCGTTTCCGGGGAAATCTCTGCCGGAATATGGCGGCCAAAAAAGCCCCTTACTCCCTATATTCTTCTAGCTGGAAGGCCTCGAAGATATCGCCTTCCTTCACATCGCTAAACTTCTCCAGCGCAATGCCGCATTCGTAGCCCTGGGCCACTTCTTTTACATCATCTTTAAAGCGGCGCAGCGAGGAGATTTCGTCCTCCGCCACCACAATACCGTCGCGCACCACGCGAATTTTGGCGTTGCGGTTCACCTTGCCATCCAGCACATAGCAGCCCGCAATGGTGCCCACACTGCTCACCTTGTAGGTCTCGCGTACCTCGATACGCCCCAGTTCCACTTCGCGGATCTTCGGGGTCAACATGCCTTTCAGCGCGTCTTCCACATCGTTGATGGCATCATAAATCACGCGGTACATCCGCATTTCCA
Organism: uncultured Oscillospiraceae bacterium; assembly: GCA_964472465.1. Taxonomy (GTDB): domain Bacteria; phylum Bacillota; class Clostridia; order Oscillospirales; family Ruminococcaceae; genus JAAYCI01. The sequence continues at coordinate 10,591 of CAYYLW010000052.1, forward strand.
CGCCGTTTTGGGCAGCATCTGCCGTGGCAATCACATCCGGGCGGACGTTAAAGCCGATGACAATGGCGCCCGAGGCATCGGCCAACATCACATCGCTCTTGTTGATGGCACCCACACCCGCATGAATCACCTTCACGCGCACTTCTTCGTTGCCCAGTTTTTCCAGGCTCTGCTTCACGGCCTCGGCACTGCCCTGCACGTCGGCTTTCACAATGATGGAAAGCTGCTTCATGTCGCCCGCGGCAATCTGGCTGAACAGGTTGTCCAGCGTCACCTTGGTGTAGCTGCCCAGTTGTTCTTCGCGCTGGGCGGAACTGCGGCGGTCTGCCAGTTCACGGGCCAGGCGCTCGTCCTCTACCGCGTCAAAAATGTCGCCCGCGTCAGGCACGTCGGTCAGGCCCGTAATTTCCACCGGGGTGGAAGGACCAGCCGATTCCAGCGGCCTTCCACTGGAATCCCGCATGGTGCGCACACGGCCCACACTGGTGCCCGCAATCACTACATCGCCTTGGTTGAGGGTGCCGCGCTGTACCAAAATGGTGGCCACAGGGCCCTGCCCTTTATCCAGGCGCGCTTCCACCACGGCGCCTTTGGCGCGGCGGTTCGGGTTCGCTTTTAATTCCATCACCTCAGAAGAGAGGTTGATCATCTCCAGCAGGTCGTCAATGCCCTGCCCTGTGGCCGCCGAAACCGGCACCACCACGATGTCGCCGCCCCACTCCTCGGGCACCAGCTCATATTCCGTGAGCTGCTGTTTGATACGGTCGGGGTTGGCACCCTCTTTGTCCATCTTGTTGATGGCCACAATGATGGTGACACCGGCGTCCTTGGCGTGGTTGATGGACTCAACGGTCTGGGGCATGATACCGTCATCCGCCGCCACCACCAGCACGGCAATATCCGTCATGTTGGCACCACGGGCCCGCATGGAGGTAAAGGCCTCATGGCCGGGGGTATCTAGGAAAGTAATCAGCTTGCCATTCTTTTTTACCTGGTAGGCGCCGATGTGCTGAGTGATGCCACCCGCTTCGCCCTCCGTTACATTGGCCGCCCGGATAGCGTCCAGAATGGAGGTTTTACCGTGGTCTACGTGGCCCATCACCACCACAACGGGCGGGCGGGGCTGCAAATCTTCCTCACGGTCTTCATCCACTTCAAACAGGCGCTCTTCAATGGTGACATGCACCTCGTGTTCCACCTTCGCGCCCAGTTCTTCGGCCACGGTGGCCGCCGTATCAAAGTCGATAATCTGGGAAACACTGGCCATGACACCCAGGCCCATCAGAATTTTAATCACCTGGGGCGCCGCCGCTTTCAGGCGCGTAGCTAAATCGCCCACGGTAATTTCGTCTGGGATGGAGACCTTGAGCTGGGCCTTGCGGGCTTTTTCCAGTTGGATACGCTGCAAACGCTCGGCCTCGGTCTCCCTCTTTTTGGCAAAGGGGTTCTGCCGCGCCTGTTTGCCGCGCAGTTTTTGGCGGTTTTGGGTGGGCTTGCGGCGGTTTTCCACCGGCTTTTGAGACGCAAGGTCGGTATATTTTTCGTTGAATTTGTCCAGGTTCACGTCTACGGTGCGGGTGTCGATGGTACGGGTGACCACCTCGCGTTTGGGCGCGGCCGGCTTGTTCGGGTCTTCCTTAATCTCGCGGATGCGGCCCAGGCCATCCCGTTTTTTGGCAGGCTGATGCCCCGGTTTTGGCTGGCCCTTTTTGTCTGCCTGTTCGGCGCTTTCCGGCCCGCTGGCGGAAACACCTCCGGCCCGTGCCGGTGCAGGCTGTGGCGCAGCTTGGCCCTTGGGCGGCGCGGCGGCCACCGGGGGTTTTTCTGCCGTTTTTGCCGCCGGGGGCGGGGCAGCTTTGGGCTGGCTCTCGGCCTTGGGGGCCGGGGGCGCAGCTTTTTCTTTGGGCGGGGCGCTTGCCAAATAGGCCTCAAAGCTGGGAACCTCTGCCTGCCGGGTAAAGAAATCGAACAGGTAGTCGAGTTCCTCCTCGGTAAGCGGTGTGGTATTCTTTTTTGCCTCGCCAAATTTTTCACCGAGCATCTCTGTAACCACTTTGCTCTGAACGTTTAGGTCTTTGGCGAAATCACTGAGTTTGTACTTGATGACCAAATGAAGTTCCTCCTAGCAACTATCTGACTTGCGCTGCGCTTCTTATATATCTGTGCGGCGTTTTGGCCAGGCGGCCAAGGCGCTTTGCAGGGTTTTATGGGTTATGGGGTGGCAACTTGGAAAGGCAAAGCTGGGCAAGCTGGCTGTTTGTTACGGCCAACACCCCCACCGGCTTGCGGCCCAGGGCGGCCAGCCCCTCTTTGGAAAACGGCAACTGTTCTATATGCAGCCCCGCCGGCGCTGTTTTTTCCAGGCGGCGGCGGGTGCCTTCGGAAACATCGGCGGCAAACAGCAAAAGCTGTGCCTGGCCGCTTTTCACGGCATCTTCCACCGCATCGTACCCCAGGGCCAAGGCCCCGGCTTTGCGGCAAAGGGAGAGCGCGCCCAGCAAGGCCGGGTTATACATCCGCACCCTCCAATTCCTCTTCCAAACGCGTATATACCTCTTCGGGAATGGTGGCGCCGAACGCACGCTCTAGGCTGCGTTTCTTGCGTGCTTTGGCAAGGCATGCGGCGCTGCGGCACAGGTAGGCGCCGCGGCCGGGGGCTTTGCCCGTCTCATCCAGGGTAACCAGCCCGTCTTTGCTGTGGGCCAGCCGCACCAGTTCTTTTTTGGGCTTGCCCTCCCCACAACCCACACAGTGGCGGATGGGGGGCTTCTTCGTTTTGACTTGTTGTGGCAAATTATTCTTCTCCGTAATAACCGCTTTCGGGGCGGATGTCGATGTTATAACCCGTGAGACGGGCGCAGAGACGGGCATTCTGCCCGCGGTTGCCTATGGCGAGGGAAAGCTGGTGATCCGGCACGGTTACCTGGCAGCTTTTGGTCTCCCCTTCCACAAGTTCCACCTTCACCACATTCGCCGGGGAAAGGGCCGCGGCAATGAACTCGGCGGGGTCCTCGCTGTACAGCACCACGTCTATTTTCTCGCCGCCCAGCTCCTCCACAATGCCTGCCACGCGCGCGCCGTGTGCGCCAATGCAGGCGCCGCGGGGGTCCACGTTCGGGTCCTTGCTATACACGGCAATTTTGGTGCGCTGGCCGGCTTCGCGGGCGATGGCTTTAATCTCCACCGTGCCGTCGAACACCTCGGGCACCTCCATCTCAAACATCCGCTTCACAAGGCCTGGATGGGTGCGGCTAATCATCACGCGGGGGCCGCGTTCGGTCACGGCCACGTCCACCACGTATACCTTCACGCGGTCGCCCTCTTGTAAAATCTCGCCCGGCACCTGCTCGTTGCGCGGCAGGATGGCCTCGTTTTTGCCAATTTCCAGCGCAATTACGCCGCGCGCCGCATCCACACGCGTTACAAGGCCCGTCACAATCTCATGGCTCTTGCTCTGCATCTCCGTGTACATCTGGCTGCGCTCCGCCTCGCGGATGCCCTGCCTGATAACGTGTTTCGCCGTCTGTGCCGCAATACGGCCAAAATCCTGGGTTTTCAGCGGCGTTTCCAGCTGGTCGCCAATCTGCAAGCTCTTGTCTTGCTTTTGCGCGTCCTCCAGGGATATTTGGGTGCTGGGGTTTTCCACCTCTTCCACCACGTCTTGCAACAGTTTCACTTCGAAGTGGCCGCTCTGGGGATCCATGACGACGGAGACGTTCTCTTCCTCCACGTCGTAGTCCTTTTTCACCGCAATGGCGATGGCGTTTTTCACCTTCTCCAGCAGATAATCAGCCGAGATGCCCCGCTCTTTTTCCAGCAATTCTAGGGCGGTAAACAGTTCTTCGTTCATTTGCTTTCCAACTTTCGTTTCCACATTGTATTCATGTCGTCCGCTTGCATTCATTGTTTCGGTGGCCCGCTTAGCCAAACAGCCCCTCGTCGTCGCACAGCCAAACGCCCGTCACATCTTTGAGGGCCAGGCGTTCTTCGCCGTCTTCGTTTTCCAGCACCAGGGCATCGGCGGTTTTTTCCCGCAGCAGCCCCGCCACCTCTTTGCGGCCTTTGGCATCCGCGCGGTACAGCCCGGCGCGCACCTTTTGCCCGGCCAGCGCGGCAAAGTGGGCTTCCCGCGTAAGCTTGCGCCCCAGCCCAGGGCTACCCACCTCTAGGATATAGCTGTGGTCCACGGGGTCTGCCTCATCCAGCAATGGGTCTATGGCACGGGTGGCGGCTTCACAGGTGTCGGTGTCCAGCGGCTCGTCGCGGTCAATCAGCACCCGCAAGAACCAGTCGGCCCCTTCCTTTTCGTAGCAAACATCCCACAGCCGCAGCCCCATCTCTTCAATAACAGGGCGCACCAGCAGTTCCACTTTGGCGGCCACGCCACCTGCCTGTTTCGCCATGCCCCACCACTTTCTTCGCTGTTTCGCTGTTAATATGGCCAGTGTAAAAATGGCCTATACGCGGCAAGAGAGCGGGCACAGCCCACTCTCTTGCGTGACGATTCGTACAAGAAGAATTATACCACATCCCCATGCGGGATGCAAGCAGATTTACCAGGCGTGCCGCAGAAAAAGCCAGGCCTTCCTTGCGGGATAGACACAGGCCCCGCGCGCGGCGCGGCCAAAGTGGGGCATGGGAAATGAAACACTCTCTTACCGCTTGGCCTTTGGCCCTTTCCTCTACGCCGTTTCTATTTTGCTGGCCTCTTGCAGGCCCAGCAGTTCCACCGCTTCTTCCACCATCTTGTATTTCAAAATCTTGCCAGCGGCGTTCATGGGGAAACCTTCCACAAAACGCACGTATTTGGGTTTCTTTTGTTTGGCCATATGGTCGGCCACAAACTGGCGCATCTCGTCCTCGCTGCTCTCCATACCCTCTTTCAGCACAATGCAGGCCATAATTTCCTCACCGTACTGTTTATCCGGCACGCCGATCACCTGCACATCCTTCACCTTCTCGTGGGTATACAGGAAGTCCTCTATCTCCTTAGGGTAAATGTTCTCCCCGCCGCGGATAATCATATCCTTGATGCGGCCAGTGATTTTGTAGTTGCCATCCGGCAGGCGGCGGGCCAGGTCGCCCGTGTGTAGCCAGCCATTTTCATCAATGGCGTTGGCCGTGGCCGCAGGCATTTTGTAGTAGCCCTTCATAATGTTGTATCCCCTGGCCACAAACTCGCCGTCCTCGTTGTCCGGCAGGTCCTCACCGGTTGCGGGGTCCACAATTTTGCACTCGATGCCCGGCAGCGCGTGGCCCACGGTGCTCACCTTCACGTCAATGGGGTCATCGCAGCTACTCATGGTGCAGCCGGGGCTGCTTTCGGTTTGCCCAAACACGATGGTGATTTCGGGCATGTGCATCTTGTCAATCACATCCTGCATCACCTTCACCGGGCAGGGGCTGCCCGCCATGATGCCGGTGCGCATG
>CAYYLW010000053.1:0-15969 GCA_964472465.1 uncultured Oscillospiraceae bacterium
CGGACATGCTGAAGGGCAAGCAGGGCCGTTTCCGCCAGAACCTGCTGGGCAAGCGCGTGGACTACTCGGGCCGTTCGGTTATCGTGGTAGGCCCCGAACTGAAAATGTACCAGTGCGGCCTGCCCAAGGAGATGGCGCTGGAACTCTTCAAACCCTTTGTGATGAAGGATTTGGTGGAAAAACAAATTGCGAACAACATCAAGAGCGCCCGCAAAATGGTGGAGCGTACCCGCGGCGAAGTGTGGGACTCTTTGGAAACGGTCATCAAGGGCCACCCCGTGCTGCTGAACCGCGCGCCTACCCTGCACCGTTTGGGCATCCAAGCCTTTGAACCTGTGCTGGTGGAGGGCCGCGCACTCAAGCTGCATCCCCTGGTGTGTACCGCCTATAACGCCGACTTTGACGGCGACCAGATGGCTGTGCACGTGCCCCTTTCGGACGAAGCCCAGCGCGAGGCCCGCAAGCTGATGCTGGCCAGCCAGAACCTGCTGAAACCCAGCGACGGCAAGCCCGTTACCGTGCCCACGCAGGACATGGTGCTGGGCAGCTACTACCTCACCATGATCAGTGAGGGAGATGTGGGCGAAGGGAAGGTGTTCTCCAGCGAGGCCGAGGCCATTATGGCCTACCAGGGCAAGGCGGTTACCTTGCATGCCCCGGTGAAGGTGCGCCGCTATGCCGAGGTGAACGGGGAGTTGCGCTACAAAATTGTGGATACCACCGTGGGCCGCATTTTGTTCAACGACCCCATCCCGCAGGATTTGGGCTATGTGGATAGAAGCGACCCAGAGGCGGCTTTCAACCTGGAAATTGACTTCCTGGTGAATAAAAAGAAGCTGGGTGTCATTATCGACCGGTGCATCCATAAGCATGGCACCGCCGTTACCGCGGAGATGCTGGATAAAATCAAGAGCCAGGGCTTTAAATATTCCACCCTCTCGGGCCTTACCGTGGCCGTTTCTGATGCGGTGATTCCGCCCAAGAAAAAGGAACTGATTGCCCAGGCGGATGAGGATATTGGCAAGATTACCAAGCAGTACAACCGTGGCCTTATCTCCAACAAGGAGCGATTGGATAAGATTCGTGTTGTGTGGGAGGTAACCACCGACAAGGTGTCGGACGCGCTGGAAGAAAACCTCGATAGCCGCAACCCCATCTTCATGATGGCGGACTCCGGCGCCCGTGGTTCCATGCAGCAAATTCGCCAGTTGGCGGGTATGCGCGGGCTGATTGCCAACACTTCCGGCGACGTTATCGAGATTCCCATTCGCTCGAACTACCGCGAAGGCCTGGACATTCTGGAATACTTCATCGCGTCCCGTGGCGCCCGTAAAGGCCTGGCCGATACCGCGCTGCGTACCGCTGAATCCGGTTACCTTACCCGCCGTCTTGTGGACGTTTCACAGGATGTGATCATTCGCGAGGATGACTGCGGTAGCACCAAGGGTATCGAAGTGTGTGATATCCTGGGGGATGGCAAGGCGGTTATTGAACCGCTGAGCGAGCGTTTGGTGGGCCGTTACCCGGTGGAGGATGTGAGGCATCCTGAAACGGGAAAACTGCTTGTTTCCAGCGATACCATGATGGATGAGGAGGACGCCGACGCCATTGTGAACGCGGGCATCACCAAGGTGAAAATACGCAGTGTGCTGGCCTGCAAGGCCGAGCATGGCTGCTGTGCCAAATGCTATGGTGCCAACCTGGCCAACGGCATGCCCGTGGGTATTGGCGAAGCGGTGGGTATCATCGCGGCGCAGTCCATCGGCGAGCCGGGTACCCAGCTTACCATGCGTACCTTCCACACCGGCGGCGTTGCAAGCGCCGAGGATATCACCCAGGGTTTGCCGCACGTTGAAGAATTGTTTGAGGCACGCAAACCAAAGGCTCTGGCGATTATGACAGAGATTTCCGGCAAGGTGCATATCGACGACACCAAGAAAAACCGCCATGTGGTGGTAAGCGGTGTGGACGAGAACGGTGCGCCCACTGAGTGCAGCTATTTAATTCCCTTTGGGCAGCGTATCCGTGTGCAGGAAGGGGAGGAACTGGAACTGGGTGATATGCTCACCGAGGGCCATGCCTACCCCCATGATATCCTGGCCATCAAAGGCGTTACCGCAGTGGAAAACTATCTGATTCAGGAAGTGCAGGGCGTGTACCGCCAGCAGGGCGTGGATATCAACGACAAACACATTGAGGTAATTGTGCGCCAGATGATGCGCAAAGTGATTGTGGGCGAAGCTGGCTCCACAGACCTCATGAGCGGGACGATGGTAGAACGCAGCGAAGTGGAAACCAAGAATCGTGAGGTTGAACAGCGCATTCAAGCCGGAGAAAGCGATTTGGCGCTGGCCACCATGGAGCCCAAATTGCTGGGCATCACCAAGGCCTCTTTGGCCACAGAGTCCTTCCTCTCCGCCGCCTCGTTCCAAGAGACCACGCGCGTGCTTACCGATGCCGCCATCAAGGGCAAAGTGGACCCCTTGCTGGGCCTGAAAGAGAATGTCATCATCGGCAAGTTGATTCCGGCCGGCACAGGCATTCCCGAGGTGGAAACAATGCTAGAAATGGGAGAGGATCTCTCTTTGTAAAGGCTGCCGCCAAACCCGGGCGCATCTGGGGTATTTGGTGCGCAGAGGTTTTGGGTAACAGTCGGTTTTTTAGCCCCAAGGCGGTTGTGTCTGCCGGGCCAAAACGGCGGGGGCAGCAGCCCCCGCCGTTTTTCTTACCAATGCCGGTTTGGGGCAAAACAGCGGTGGGTTGAAAAAGGAGGTGTGAGGAAGTGGAGAAGGGCACAAAACTGCTTAGGGCGCGGCTGAATACACCCGGCGTTTACCATATCTTCAATCTGGTATTTGCCGCATTGGTGGCGGGAATACTGGCCATTATCCTGTTTTTCAACGTATATACCTTTGGGGGTATCCGCTTTTCTTGGTATACAAAGCTGGGTGTGGCGGTGAGTGTTTCCCTGTTTTCCCTACTCCTGTTTTGGATGCTCACACACCTTAAAAAACCCAAAATAGCCGCAGAAATCACCGTGGTGGCTTTGTTCATGGTGGGTTTGGTGTGCCTACAAGGGTTTGTTGGCTGGCAGGCATGGCCCAGCGGGGAGGCCACCGGCTATGGGCAGGTATACCAGCTTGCGTCGAACTGGGTATTGGGCCAGGCGCAACCAGGGGAGTATTTTCTGCACCACATGTATGAGATAGCCCCCTATACCCTGCTATGCGGTGTGTTTTCTTTGCTACATCTCTTTGACATCAGCGATTTTTGGCTGCCCAGCATGGTTCTCAATGGTATGGCCATTTCAGGGGCGGCTTTGCTGCTGTATTTCACCACCCGCCGTTTGTTTGGTGTGTTGACGGCCATGTTTGTGTTATTGGCCGCCTGCCTTACCAGCCCATTTTGGCTGTATGCCCCTTTGGCCGGTACCAATACGTTGCTGCTTCCCATACCGGTGGCAGCGGTTCTGCTGTGGCTGGGGGCCAGGTCCTGTTGGCGGGAGGGAAAATACAAAGGTGCCATACTGCGGTTTTGTATTCTTTCTGGCTTGCTGGGCCTTGGTGCTTTGTTTCGGCTTCCTATTTTGGTTCTCTGGCTGGCGGTGGTGGCCGACCTGCTTTTCCTGCTGTGTGGCAAGGGAAAAGGCCTGATGTTGCTGGCGGGTACGGGTGCGCTGGCTGCGGTGCTGGTGGGCGGCATGTTCGCCCTTTTGAATTCACCGCTGGTGCCGGCCGCAAACTATATACAAGATGGTATGCCATTCTCGCGCGGGCTACTGATGGGGCTTTCTCAAACAGGCGGCTACAACCAGGCCGATGAAGATTTGCTACTGACGGTGCAAGGGCGCGCGGCGCGTGGGGATTTGGCCATACAGGAGGCACAAAACCGATTGGAAAGCCGCGGGGTACTGGGTGAAATCCAGCATCTTGGCGATAAATTAAGCCATACCTTTGGCGATGGCAGCTATGGGGCAGCCGCTTACTTGCAGGGAAATGCCGCCAATGGCGGGGCGCTGGGTTTTCTAACCGGTGGCGTGATGTCGCTGCTGTATTTTGCCGTGGAGGCGGCCACCCTGTTCTGGATGCTAATGGCTGCTGTACGCAGTTTTATGCGCCGCAACGAAGCCCTGACTTTTGTGCGTTTGGCCGTGTTTGGCTTGGTAATATTCCTATTGCTTTGGGAAACCCAGCCAGGCTATTTGGTGTGTTTCCTGCCGCTGTTTCTCTTGTGCGCGGCGGAAGCAGGGCCCCGCCCTGTGGCCGTGCGGCATCATTTGGTGGAGCCGCAAACCGCCAAGCCGCAGGAGAATGAGCCACTGGCTTTTCAAGAGGAAAGCCCCGCTTCTTCTACCCCCGACTATATGAACCCGGATTTTAAGTGGGAGGCCCCGGTGGCGCCACAGTGGCAATCGCTTACACCGCCAGAGGAAGAGGGCGGTGCGGAGAAGGCACAGCCGCTTTTGCCAGAGGAACCGGATTTATTCAAGATGATGCAGGAGGAATAAACCTTGCATCCAGGGCCTTTGTTGGTGTAATATAAAACAATAGTGTGTTACAAAATGAGTGGGCGGAACAAGGTGCCAGAAAGGGCGTTGTTCGGCCATTTACTGGGCATAACGGCACAGATGAACCTTGTTGCTGGTTACGCTTCTAGCAGTTACCCCGAAGAAGGAGAAGACAATGACGGATAAAAAAACACCGGCAACCCCCAGCAGAACAGCGCCCGAAGACAAAAAACTGGCGCTGGAGACTGCTATTGCCAATATTGAAAAAAGTTTTGGTAAAGGCGCCGTGATGAAGATGGGCCAAAATGTGGCGATGCAGGTGGATTCCATTTCCACCGGGTCGCTTTCTCTAGATGCGGCACTGGGTGTGGGCGGTTTACCCCGGGGCCGTGTGGTAGAGATATATGGCCCGGAATCCAGCGGCAAAACCACCCTCGCCTTGCATGTGTTGGCGGAAGCGCAAAAAAACGGCGGAGATGTGGCATTTATTGATGTTGAGCACGCACTGGACCCCGTGTATGCGGGGGCGCTTGGCGTGGATGTGGATAACCTGCTGGTGAGCCAGCCGGATACAGGCGAGCAGGCGCTGGAGATTACCGAAGCGCTGGTGCGTAGTGGTGCCATCGACGCCATTGTCATCGATTCGGTGGCGGCCATGGTGCCCCGGGCTGAAATACAGGGGGAGATGGGCGACGCGCACGTGGGCCTGCAAGCCCGTTTGATGAGCCAGGCGTTGCGTAAACTGACGGGTGTGATTGGCAAAACGGGTACGGTGTGTATTTTTATCAACCAGCTACGTGAAAAGGTGGGCATTACCTACGGAAACCCCGAGGTGACCGCCGGTGGCCGTGCGCTTAAATATTACTCTTCGGTGCGCATTGATGTACGGCGCAGCGAGGGGCTAAAAAATGCGGCAGGGCAGTTTATTGGCAACCGTACCCGGGCCAAAGTGGTGAAAAACAAGGTGGCACCGCCTTTCAAAGAAGCCGAGTTCGACATCATGTTTGGTGAAGGTATATCCCGCTGGGGCGAGCTTCTAGACCTAGCGGTGGAGCTGGGTATAATCCAAAAAAGTGGCGCCTGGTTCAATGCGGGCGAGGTGCGGCTGGGCCAAGGGCGCGACAATGCCAAAACCTATCTATCGGAAAACTTGGAGTATGCCGCCGAGGTGGAAAAACAAGTGCGTGATAATTTTGACCAATTGGCGGCCGCTGGCAAGAAAAAGAAAAAGGTGGCGGGTGGTAACTTGGATGATTTGCCCGCCAGCCCCCCGCCGGCCAAAGAAAGCAGCTCTGAACGCGGGCTGGATATCAGCGCAGATTGATGATGAACATCACGGGAATCCGCGAGACAAGGCGGGGGCGTTTTGCTTTATTTTGCGAAGAAACGTTTCTATTTTCGGTAGATGGAGAAACCTTGCTGCGGTATGATATAAAAGAGGGCTCCTCCTTAACTGATGAGGAGCTTTCTTCGCTGAAAGAGAGCAGCGACACGCGCAAAGCCAAAGACCAAGCCCTGCGCTTTTTGGCGCGTAGGGCCCATGGCCAGCAAGAACTATATCAAAAGTTATGCCGTAGCCAAGATGAATATTCTGCCGCTGCCGCCCTGGCATCGATGACAGAGCTGGGGCTGATGGACGATGGGCAGTTTGCCGCCCAGCGCGCAGAGATGTTGGCCCAAAAAGGGAAAAGCCGTTTTGAAATACGGCATGATTTGCAGGCGCTGGGCATAGATGCCGAGACGGTGCAACAAACTCTCGAAAACCTAGAACTGGACGATGAAAAATCGATAGAACGGCTGATCAGAAAACGGTACTTGGAAAAGTTGCTGGCCGGGAAGCAGCAGGCAGTGGTGGCTGCGCTGGCTAGGCGGGGCTTTTCGCAACGAGATATATGGAACGCGCTGGAAACAGTGCTGGCAGAACAGGAAAACGAATGAAACTAGCAATTGTATCATTGGGTTGCCCCAAAAACCAAGTGGATGCCGATGTATTTTGCCGTAGCCTTTTGCAGGCAGGGCATGAAACCGTGCCCGAAACCCGGCTGGCGGATCTCATCATCATCAACACCTGCGGTTTTGTGCAAGCGGCAAAAGAAGAGGCGATAGAGTATATACTGGATGCCTGTTCATTAAAAAAAGAGAATCCCCGCCTGAAGGTGGTGGTGACAGGTTGCCTGGCCGAGCGTTACCGCGCGGAAATGGCAGAGGAGATGCCCGAGGTGGATGCCATTGTGGGCATTGGTAAAAATGGAGAACTGGCAGAGGTGGTGGCCCGCCTGGCAGAAGAAACGGGCAGGCAGGGGCTTCCCATGCAATATTTTGGCCCCAAGACCGACCTGGCCTTTTCACGCCAGCGCGTGATTGGCACCCCGGCACATTACGCCTACCTTAAAATAGCCGAAGGTTGCTCCAACGCGTGCTCTTATTGCGCCATACCGCTGATACGTGGGCCCATGCGTAGCCGTGAGATGCAGGAATGCCTGGATGAAGCGGCCTGGCTGGCAGACCAAGGCGTGCGGGAACTGATTCTGGTGGCCCAAGATGTGACGGCATACGGGGAGGATATGGGGCAGGCTGGGGCTATCATCTCTTTGCTGGATGCGCTGAACACCATAGAAGGGATACGCTGGATTCGTATTTTGTATGCCTACCCAGAGCGTATCAACGAAGAATTTCTGGATGCGATGCAGCGCAATGAGAAGGTGGTGCCCTATTTAGACTTGCCCATCCAGCATTGCAACGATGAAATTCTGCGCTCCATGCGGCGCAGAGGTGGGGCTGGGGCCGTGCGGGAGGCTGTGCGGCTTATTAGGCAGAAGATGCCCCATATGGCCCTGCGTACCAGTTTGATTGTGGGGTACCCAGGGGAGAGTGAAGCGCAGTTTGAGGAACTGTGCCAGTTCGTGAAAGAAGTGGGCTTTGAGCGGCTGGGTTGTTTTGCTTATTCCGAGGAAGAAGGCACAAAAGCGGCTGAAATGAAAGAACAGCTTCCAGCTGAAATTCGTGCAAAACGTGCAGAAATATTGATGGAACTGCAAAGCAGAATCCTGCAAGAAAAGCAGGAAGCGCGGGTGGGCCAGACACTCACAGTACTGTGCGACGGCTGGGACGAGGAAGAAGAACGCTGGAATTGCCGCACTGCTTTGGATGCGGCTGAAATAGATACGATGGTGTATGTGGTGGGCGAAGCGCCCCTGGCCCCAGGCGGTTTTTATGAGGTGCGGATAAAGCGGGCAGACGCCTATGATTTATTTGGAACATATGTGAAAGATGTAGTGTAAGGTCAAAATTCTTTACAAGTATGGTATAGTGGAGAAAAAATAATGAATCTTCCCAATAAGCTTACATTATTAAGAATACTGCTAATTCCTGTGTTTATTCTTTTTGCAAGCAATCAGAATATTCCCAACAATTTATTGTTTGCGGGCGCAGTATTTGCAGTGGCCAGTTTTACCGATTTTCTGGATGGAAGCATTGCGAGAAAATACAACCTTGTGACCGACTTTGGAAAATTTGCCGACCCCCTAGCCGACAAGTTGCTTACCACCACAGCCTTTCTGTATATGATGCTGGACGGTGTGTGCCACCCAGTGGTGCTGGTGCTGATTCTGATGCGGGAATTTGCCGTTTCTGGTGTACGCATGATTGCGGCTGGTGGCAAAAGCGGCAAGGTGATAGCGGCCAATATATGGGGCAAAATCAAAACCGTGTTACAAATGGTCACCATTATCTACTATTATGTGGCTACGGGGCTGCTGGGGGTATTTTCTGGTAACCTCCGCACGGGCGTATTTATTTTAACAACCACCCAGTGGCTATGTTGGCTGGTGGCGGCTGTTACGGTTCTCTCCGGTATTCAGTATATTTGGGGCAACCGGGAATTTATTAAAACTGCAAAATAATGCTGCGCATAGGATAGGAGTTAGAGCTTCGTGAAAATATACGATCCGCATCGTTCCGGTTTTGGTTTTGTGGCTGCCAACTTGGTGGCAATGGCCGCAGTGCTGGTTGGCCCATTTTTTGGTCTGGTGGGCCTGGTGGCTGCGGGGCTGGTGCTGTTACTGGATAAAAAAAGCGGGCTGGTAAAATATTATGCTACCCTTGGCATGATGTTGTGGGTAGTGCGCACGGTTCTAAACGCAGCCACGTCTGTGGTGCAGGGAATCTTTTCTGTAGGCGGGAATGTTTTTGAGTCTGTTTTTGGGCTGGACATCTTCAACTGGGGCGGCAATGTGGCGTTCTCTCTGCTGCGCGCCGCCATTGTGGTGGCTGTGCTGGGCTGCTCGGCCTACAGCGCCTACAACGCCTGCAAATGGATGGTTTGGAAGCCCCCCTTCTTGGGCAATTTGGCAGAGCGTATTTTGAAAAATATAGACCCACCCCTGTATAGCGGCGAGGGGCCTGTGCCACCAGAATGCATGCTCCATACCCAAAATCAGCAAGGGGCAGAACCGCCCCAGGCCTTGCCGCCGGGCACAGAAGACCCGGGGGAACAAGAAGGGCCTAAAACGTAAAATACAAAATGGCAGGTGACGGAAATGTACATATATAATACGATGAACCGAAAGAAAGAAGAGCTGATTCCGCAGCATAAGGGGCAGGTGCGCATCTATGTGTGCGGGCCCACAGTGTATAATTTCATCCACATTGGCAATGCCCGCCCACTGTGCGTGTTTGATACGCTGCGCCGCTATTTAAGCTATGCGGGCTTGGATGTGCTGTTTGTGAGCAATGTTACAGATATTGACGATAAATTGATTAATAAGGCCAAAGACCAGGGGGTGACGGTAAAAGAGATTGCGCAGCAATATGAAACGGAGTATCTGCACGATGCGGATGGCCTCAATGTGTTGCGCCCTACCGTAATGCCAAGGGCCACCGAGCATATTGGGGAAATTGTTGCACTGATACAGGATATTATGGACCACGGGTTTGGCTACGTGGCTGAGAATGGAGACGTGTATTTTCGGGCCAAAAAGTTCCCCGAGTATGGAAAACTGTCCCATAAAGTGCTAGAAGATTTGGAAAGCGGGCGAGAACTGGCCACCAGTACGGACAGAAGCTTAAAAGAAGAAGAGGCGGATTTTGCCGTGTGGAAGGCGGCCAAACCGGGAGAACCCGCCTGGGATTCCCCCTGGGGGGCTGGCCGCCCTGGCTGGCACATCGAATGTAGCGCCATGGCCAAGAAACATCTGGGTGATACCTTTGATATCCACGCCGGTGGACAGGACCTCATTTTTCCTCACCACGAAAACGAAATTGCGCAAAGTGAATGTGCCAACGGCACAACTTTTGCCCGTTACTGGATGCACAACGGTTTTTTGAATATCGATGACCGCAAGATGAGCAAATCCCTGGGCAACTTTTTCACGGTGCGCCAGGTGGCCGAAGAAATAGGGTATGAGCCCATCCGTTACTTCATGCTCAGCGCACATTACCGCAGCCCGCTCAACTTCACCATGGAGATTTTACAGCAGTGCAAGGCCAGCTTGGAGCGCCTCTATACCTGCCGGGAAAACCTGGATTTTGTGCTGAAAAATCCCGAAGGGGGAAGCAGCACTGAACTGCTGGAAAAAGCGAAGGAACATGAAAAACGTTTCCGTGAGAAGATGGATGATGATTTGAACACGGCCGATGCCCTGGCCGCTATCTTCGACCTTGTGCGGGATATCAACACACTGGCAAAGGCCACCCAGCCAGATGCACTGGCTCAAGTGGCTGATATCTTTGACACCTTGTGTGAGGTGCTTGGGCTTTTGTATCAGCGAAAGGCAGAGGACATTCCGGCTGAAATACTGCAAATTGCCCAGCAAAGGGCCGAAGCACGCATGGAGAAAAATTGGGCCTTGGCCGATGAATTGCGTGCCAAACTGGATGCCCTGGGTTTTGTGGTGGAGGATACATCTGCCGGGCCGAAGCTGACCCAAAAATAAAAGGCCAGTACCGTATAGAATGCAGTATAAAAAGCAACCCGCTATAAACGGGTTGCTTTTTATGTTATCTGTGTACTATCCATGAGGTAACAATAAAGTGCTAAAAGGGGGCGGCCCCAGTGACACAAGACGCCGTAGGGGGCCTAGAGAGGAATTCCGAGAATTTCGGGGGCACAGAGTTGAGAAACTCGGAACTGCAAAAAATCATGGCTTTTCACAAGATTGCTCAAAGCTGGGCCGCCGCCGGCTATTTCGGAAATACCACCCTCTTTTCGGTGGAGGGCCATTTCCAGGGCGGCGCTGATCTGGGGTGTTTCGTCCAGACGCAGGCGCAAGTTTTCGCCAATGGTTTGCAGTTTTATCAGGCGGGAGGAACTGTGCTCTGTGAGACAAAGTTCCACACACATCACGGCGTTGCCGTCCTCATCCGGGCGGAATTCCGCCTGGCAAGCGGTGAGAAAAGATTCCTCACCCATGCGAATTTGCCCATCCAAATAGCGGCCTAGCCCCACGGGGAGACACTGGGTGTACTCGTTTTCCTCCCAAAACAGCAGCAGGCCCTCTTGTGTTTTTTCAATCCGCAATGCCGAAATGCCAGAACTAAAGTTGTTGTTCATTGCCTGCACAATCACAGGCAGTAAACCCGCACGGTTTTGTGAAAACTTCCAGGTGCTGCCAGTGAACTCCCGCCATTCTTCGGCTGGGCAAGGCTGGTGTAAAGGCCGGGAATTCCAGCGCACAGCCCGTGCCATTCCTGGTTTTTGCACACGCAAAGCAGGCGGGTTTGGCATAGCGGCTGGCCGGCGAAAATGCAGGGAAGAGACGGTGCGCCGCAGGCTGGCCAGCGCCTTGGGGTTAGCAGGCAAGGTTGAGGGAAGGGCAGAAATAGTGTAAAAGTACCGCCGTAAGAGCTGGAAAGTGGGAGATTGCTGCAAAAGCCTTGGGCAGCCAGCGGTCATCACCAGGCAGATGTTTAGCAGTGGGATAAGGGCTACATATTGGCCAAACATACCGTTCATAGTGGGGTAGCCGGTTTCTGGGTCCACCCACATTTGGTAGCCGTAGCCGTCGTTCTCGTTCCCGGCTTGCAGTTTTGTGGCCTCCTGCACCCAGCTTTCCGGCAGCACTTGCATAGTGCTACCGTCCACAATCCACCGCCCCTGGTTTAGGTACAATTGTCCCAGTTTGGCCATATCTTCGGGCAAGGCATACAGCCCCCATCCACCCTTTTCCACACCAGAAGGGGATTTTTCCCAAGATATGGGGCCGAAACCCAAGGGTTCGAAGAGACGGGGTTTTAGATAGTCTGTCAAACTTTCGCCACTGGTGCGCACAATTAGGTCGGCCAGAAGGAAGCTGTTCATGGAGTTGTATGCGAAATGGCTACCGGGTTCATGGGATAGGGATGTGGAAAAAATCCCCTTCACCCAGTCCGGTTCCAGCATCTGGCTTACCTCGTTAAAACCAATGCCGCTGGTCATATTAAGCAGATGCCGAACGGTCATATTCTTTGAGCGCATCCGGCCCCAAAGCCCCATTTGGCTTCCATAATGGTCAACCAGGGGGTCATTGATGTCAAAAAGGCCCTCCCGCATGGCAATGCCAACAGTCGTCCCAATCAAAGATTTGCTTACGCTATGGCACACATGCCAGATATCTTTGCGATAGGGGGAGAAATCGGCCTCGCAAACCACTGCGCCATCACGCATTATAAGCAAGGAATGGATATTGCTATCCGGTGTGGCGGCCAATTCGCGCACAAAATTTTCCAAAAACTGGCTTTCTAAGCCCACTTCTTCCGGGGTGCGGCGGGGAAGCTGGCTTCCCCGGGGGGCCTGCTGGGGGTAAATTGGCTTTGGCTCTGCGTTGCTAGGAAGCAGAATTTTACCTTCCTCCATCAAAAATTCCCGTACTGAACCAAGTAATTTGAGCTGGGTAGATAGTGCCATTGTGGTTCCTCCATGGTAACTGGCGGCCTGCACGCAAAGCTTACTCCACGGTGACAGACTTGGCCAAATTGCGCGGCTTATC
The DNA here is from genome assembly GCA_964472465.1 of uncultured Oscillospiraceae bacterium. GTDB lineage: Bacteria > Bacillota > Clostridia > Oscillospirales > Ruminococcaceae > JAAYCI01. Next base: position 12,472 of record CAYYLW010000053.1, read on the forward strand.
AACATCACAGCCCCGCAAAACACTCATATAGTAGGCAAATAATTGCAGCGGTACGGCCAGCAATAAGGGCATCAGCACACCCTCAAAGCAAGGCAAACGGAAGATATAGTCGGCCGTTCCATCCGGTACCTGTGCATCTTCCTTGCAGAACAAAATTACTTTTGCACCGCGGCTTTTTACCTCTTGGATGTTAGAAATTGTCTTTTCAAACACGTCATCCTGGGTGGCAATGGCCACCACGGGGGTGCCCTCCACCACCAAGCTGATGGTGCCATGCTTCAGCTCTCCGGCTGCGTAGGCTTCGCTGTGTATGTAGCTAATTTCCTTTAGCTTTAGGCTACCTTCCAGTGAGAGGGAGTAATCAATATTTCTGCCCAAAAAGAATAAATCACTGCTGTTCATCAGTTCACTGGCAAAATATTGCACCTGTTCGTTGTTGTCCAGCATGGGCTGAATCACCTGCGGCACACGCAAAATCTCTGCCAAAAGGTGCCGGATACTTTCTTCATCCAATGCAGCTTTCACACGGGAAATGTGCAATGCCAGCAAATAAAGGCAGCAAAGCTGCACGGTATAGGCCTTGGTGCTGGCCACGGCGATTTCGGGGCCAGCATAACTGTACATCACCCAGTCGGCCGCGCGGGCGATGCTGCTGCCCACGGCGTTCACAATGGCTAGGGTTTTGGCACCGCGTGCTTTGGCCATGCGTAAAGCGGCCAAGGTGTCAATGGTCTCACCGCTCTGGCTGATGATAATCACAAGTTCCCCTTCGTTGAGAATGGGGTCCCGATAACGGAATTCGCTGGCGATATCAACTTCCACGGGTACGCGGGCCATTTTTTCTATGGCTGTTTTGCCCACCATCCCGGCATGCATGGCAGTGCCACAGGCCACAATATAGATACGCTGCAAGCCTTTTAGGTATTCATCAGAAAGGTCCTCCAGCCCAAGCTGGGGCAAGCCATTTTGCACCCGGGGCCGCACGGCCGCTTGTATGGCGGCAGGCTGTTCGTGAATTTCCTTGAGCATAAAATGGGGGTAGCCTCCCTTTTCTGCCGCTTCCACAGAAAAGTCTGCCGTCAAAATTTCACGCTCCACGGGCAGGCCAAATTCATCGTAGACGGAAATTCCTTGGTTTGTTAAAACAGCTATGTCTCCGTTTTCCAGCACACTGTACCGCCGGGTGTAGGGGAGCACGGCAGGAATGTCGCTGGCTAGGAAATTTTCCCCCTCCCCATAAGCCACAATCAGGGGGCTTTCGTGCCGTACAGAAAAGATGGTGCCGGGTGTATCGCCAAACAGGATGGCAAGCGCGTAGCTGCCATGCACCTGCTGTAAGGTGGCTTGAATCGCCTCAATGGGATTGCCATGGTAATGGTGGTCCAGCAACTTCACCAGAACCTCGCTGTCCGTCTGGCTCACAAATTCATAGCCTTCGTGCATCAGAAATTCTTTCAATTTACCGTAATTTTCAATGATGCCGTTATGTACCAGGGAAACCCGCGCGGCCGAATGCGGGTGGCTGTTGATGTCGCTGGGCGCGCCATGGGTGGCCCAGCGGGTATGCCCGATGCCAACCTGGCTGCCGGGCAAATCCTCTTGCTGTAATTTTTCGGCCAGGTTGGCAAGCCTTCCCTGGCATTTGCGCACGAAGATTTCTTGCTGCGCAAAAAAAGCAATGCCTGCCGAATCATACCCACGGTATTCCAGGCGTTTGAGCCCGTCCAATAAGACCTCGCGGCTTTCCCGCTGGCCCACATATCCAACTATTCCACACATGGTTGTTCCTCCAAAAAATAAAATGCATAAAGAAACATAGGCTCATTGGCTGAGCCTTACCGATGTGTTCCCGCTACACAGTGTTTTGTTCCGGTGTTACCACCGGGTTTTGCGCTGTGCTTACCAGCCGCGGGCGGGCGGGGCAGGCACCCGCCGAATATTTCGATCACCTGCCTCCTCGTCACCCGGTTTGCATGGCTTAGGGCAAACCGGGCCAGGCGCTATTTGGGGAATTTGCCGGGCACATCAAACCTGGCAATATTACATATAATGTTATCACTCCTAATTAAATAACTATAATTATATCAGTGGAAGATAAATTTACGAAAACGACAAAGATAGAGGATTCGCACTTTATCCACCAAAATATCATACAGAACAAAGGTGATGCTGCCGGCCAGCACGCCTAGAACGAAAATTCCCAGGGTGAAGTCTTGAAACTCTGCCAGCAACTCTGGGCTGCCCAGAACAAACAGCAACAGGGCATACACGGCCGCTGTGGCACAGGCAAACAGAAGAAGTTTAAGCACGGCCTGTACAATGCGAGAAGAAAGCCGGGCAAAGCAGGGCTGTATAATGGGGTAATAACCGGTGAGAAGGATGTAAAAAAGCACTACCTCCTTGTTTCCCACCAAAAGAAAGGCCAGCAATGAAACAGCCAGGTAGGCCGTGAGGGGTGTTTTGTAGCCAAACTCGCACACAATGGGAATAAAGCAAAGGCTGGCAAAAAAAGGCCCGGTAAAGGTGGCTAAGGGTACCACGCCCGCCATCAAGAGAAAAAGCAGGGAAAGCGCTGCCAAAACACCGCAAAGGGCCACACGTTTGGCACTGCTATGCGCAGGGGGTTGCCGCTGTGGCACAGCCTAGCACCCCCTACCCATTCCACAGCAAGAGTTTATACAGCACATTAAACTACATGTGTTACAAGCGCAGTTCATGGCGGCGGCACTTGGATCCGCATTCACGTAGGGGCTGCCGTTCATCTCCCCTTGGGCCGAGCCTTGCAGGTTGCGCAGTGCAGCTTCATATTCCCGGTTGCCCGGGGCCAACTTCACGGCAATTTGAAAATAATACCGCGCTTGATCCAGCCAGCCTTTATAATAGTAGGCGCTTCCCATTAAGAAGTTCCATTCGGGGTCATCGGCCACGTTTTGTAAAGCCGAAAGCTCCGCCAAAGCCTCATCCACCCGCCCGGTGTTGATCATCTGGCGCACGGCGGGGTACTGCCCCCCGGTGGAGTGGGTTCCCGGCGAAACATTCACCGAGGTATTTTCCTGCCCCGTACGCAAGAAACTCATCAAAACGTCAAAGGCCTCGTTGATTTGATCCATCTTATGTGCGGCGTCGTCGCGCATTGGGCCTGCGCTATACTTTTCCACGTCGTATTTTTGCGCCATGCTTTTGTAGGCGGCCTTTACCTCGTCTTCTGTGGCATTTGTTTTCAGGCCTAGGGTTTCATAGGCTGTCAATCTGTCCATGTCCAGCGGTCCTCCGTTTTGTTTTTGGCCCGGCGGCGGCAATGCCAGACGGCAGACCAAGAAAGAAAATATTGTCTAGTATGGGCTTATATTGCTTGATGGGCAATAAATTGTAGCACAGTGCCATTTCCCCAGCCGCCATACGGCAGCGTGTTTGAATGGCCTTAATGGCGTCCGGCTGGGAGAGCCCGGCGCGTATAAAAACATTATAACGGTTTCTTTTTAAATCTTTGTCGTAATC
>CAYYLW010000054.1:0-15951 GCA_964472465.1 uncultured Oscillospiraceae bacterium
AAAGACGGTGATTTGCGGGATGAACTTCATCAGAATGCCCATGGAGGCCTGCAAGATAAACTCTGCCACCATGAGGGGCGCCACCAGCCGCACGGCCAGCATGAACACCGAGACGAACAGGTTGAGGATGAACCCGGTGATGCTGAGGGTGAGACTGCCTGCCCCGAGGGGGATGTACTGGAAGGAATCGGCAAACATGCGGATGAGGGCCAGATGGCTGCCGGTGGCGAAAAAGTAGGTGACGAAAAAGATGGTGACGATTTGCCCCGAGAAGGAAACTTGGATGTTGGTGGCGGGATCAAAACTTTTGGCCATGGCCAGGCCAATGTCGGTATCCATAATCTCCCCGGCGTAATAGAGGAAGTAATAGAACAGAACAAAAACGTAGCCATATACGGCGCCCACGAACAGTTCCCGTACGGCGGCCACGGCGTATTCCAAATCGCCCATAGCGGCCACGGTGGCCACCGGCTGCATGGGGGCAATCAGCAGGGTGAGGGCGATGATGAGGCCCATACGGGCGGTTTGGGGCAGGTTGTTGCGGGTGAAAAGGGGGTTGAGCAGCAGCATGCCCGCCAGGCGTACAAACACCAGCAGGTACACCAGCAGCCCTTCGAACAGGATTTCTATCTGCATGCAAAGCTCCCCTGCGGTTTAGAGGGTGGTCATCAGGTCGAAAACGCCGTAGGTGAAGGTGCTGATGACACTGAAAATAAACGAACCCATAAGCAAAAGCATCAAGGCAATGACGAGCAGTTTGGGCACAAAGGTGAGGGTTTGCTCATGAATCTGAGTGGCTGCTTGAAAAATGGCGATGATAAGCCCCACCGCGATGCTAACGAGAAGGATGGGCCCGGCGATTTGCAGGCAGACAATCAACATCTGGCGCAGAACGTCCAGCACTTCCCCGCTGGTCATTTGCATAGTGTGCAGGCGCCTCCTTCCTGTGTTAGGTGACGGCAAGGGTGAATGAATCCACCAGGGTTTTCATGGTGAGGGTCCAGCCGTCTACCAAAATGAACAACAAAAGCTTAAAGGGCAAAGAAATCATGGCCGGGGGCAACATCACCATGCCCATACTCATCAGAATACTGCTGACGACCAGATCGATGATGAGGAAGGGAAGGAAGATGAGAAAGCCCATCATGAACGCCCGGCTCAGCTCGCTGGTGATGAAGGCGGGGGTGATGACGGTGAGTGGCAGCTCGGTGAGCTCCACAGGGTCTGCGGGGTCGGCCACCTCGGGCATCTCGGTGTTTCCCAGTTCCAAAAACAGGCCGAGGTTGCTTTCATAGGTTTGGGTGAGCATGAATTTTTTCAGTGGCACCGCGGCTTCGGCCAGGGCTTCGGTGCTGGTAAGTTCCCCGGCCAGATAGGGCTGATAGGCGGTCTCGTTCATCACGGTGATGGTGGGGGTCATGATAAACAGGCTTAAAAAGATGGCCAGGCCTACCAGCACCATATTGGGGGGAGACTGCGCGGTACCCATGGCGTTACGCAAAAAACTGAGCACGATGACGATGCGCGTGAAGCTGGTCATCATCAAAACGATGGAGGGCAGCAGGGCCAAGAAGGAGAAAATGACAATGACTTCCAGCGCGCCCAGGTTGCCGTTTGTGTCCCCGGCATTCACATCGATGGTGACGCCCGCCGCCTGCACATTCACGGCCAAAAAGCCGATGAGCAAAATGCACAGCAGCCCGCTGAGCACAAAAATGCGCAGCAGGCGCCCTAGCTTTTTCTTTTGAACCAAGGAGAGCCGCTTAATCATGCATCCCCTCCCGGCCCGCCGGGGCCTTTTGGCTTTTTCAGTTTCTGCATGGCCTGCTTCATGGTGTCGGAAAAGGGTAGAACTTCGGTGGGCGAGGGTGTTTGAATCAAGCCTTCGGGGTCGTCGAACTCGCCAATTTTTTCAATGGCATGCTCGCTTACCGCCATAAAGTACACCTTTTGTTGTACGCGTACTAGCAACAGGCTGCTGTTTTTGCCAAAGCTCACCCGGTCTAGAATATGCAAAAGACGGTTTGAACCACCCGGGGTACCGCCCATTCTTGTGCCCAGCCACCGCAAGGTGAACCACGCGAGGAAAAGCACCAGCGCCAATGCCGCCAGTGCACCCATGATTCGCAAGATGGTCTCTCCAAACCCCAACGGCAAAGCCTCCCTTGGCAGAATGTACATATGAAACCTGTGGCCAACCCCACAGGGCGGCCACAAAGTGGGGTTGCTTAACCCAGAATTTTCTCCACGGTTTGCAGGATACGATCCGGCTTAAAGGGTTTCACGATGAAATCCAGCGCGCCATATCGAATGGCGTCCACCACCATGGATTCCTGGCCCATGGCCGAGCACATGACGATTTTGGCGCCGGGGTCGGCCGCTTTGATGGCCTGCAAAGCTTCCAAACCGTCCATGTTGGGCATGGTGATGTCCATAATCACCAGGTCGGGTTTTTCGGCCAGGTAGGTGTCCAGCGCAATTTTACCGTCGGCGGCTTCAATTAGGTTCGTAAAGCCCTGCCCGGTGAGACTGTTTTTAATCATCATTCGCATGAAAGCCGCATCGTCTACAATTAGAATCTTTTTATCTTGCATAATATCCCTATCCCTTTCTATTCAAGTGCTTATCAGCCGGCCATAGGCGGCTGGGTTTCGGTTTTTTATGTGTTGAACCCTGGCATTACTTTTGCTGCTCGCTTAAAGAATTGAGCAATTCTTTGGTGCCAACAATCTCGGTGATGCGTACCCCGAAATTGTCATCGATTACCACTACATCGCCGTGGGCAATCATCTGGCCGTTCACCACAATATCCACGGGGGCGCCAGCTTGCTTGTCCAGCTCCACCACGGTACCAGAGGTGAAATTCATGATGTCCCGAATTTTCCGTTTGGTGGTGCCAATCTCGATGGAAACACTGAGGGGCACATTCATGATGAGGTCGAGATTGTTGCCCATCACGGGGATACCGTCTCCATAGGCGCCCTGTGGGAATTCAGGGAACTCCACGCTACGCACATCCACCGCAGGTGGCGGCGCATAGGACCCGGGTGGGTAGGCATAGGCCGGGGGTGGTGGGTAAGCGCCCATGGGGGGCTGGGGATACGGATAAGGCGGGGGGGCGGCAGCCGGATCCTGCTGGGGGTAGGCCGGGGGTGGTGCCGCCATGGGGGCGGCTTGCGCCGCAGGTGGCGCCGCTGGGGCCGCTTCCGCTACCGGAGGGGGTGGGGGGGCAGCCTCGGGCTGCTGCACCTCTCCATCTTGCCCCAGGAAGGGGGAGATAATTTCCTTGGCCAGTTCCAGGGTCATCACACTGATAAACTCGGAATCCAGCATATCTTTGATGGTGAGCCGGAAGGTGATGGCCACCACATCGGTATCGGGCGCAAGGCCAATGGAATCCCGGAAGGTGTTTTCCTCCATCACGGTGGCCGTGGGGGTGGAAATGTCAATCCTCTTGCTTAAAAAGTCTGCCAGGGCCGTGGCCGAAGAACCCATCATCTGGTTCATCACTTCGCAGGCGGCCGATATGGAGAGTTCGTCAAACACAAAATCGTCGCTGGGCGGGTCGGGAATACCCATCAGTGTGTTCAGAATCATCTGCATATCGTGCTGGCGGAACACCATGATGTTGGAACCATCCAGCCCCACAGTGTAGATAATCTTCACCAGCAGGGCCGGCTCGAACTGGTCGTAGGTCACATCGGACATTTTTTGAACCTGCACCGTGGGCGTGGTGATTTCCACCTGCTTATCCAGCATTTGGGAAACCGCCGTGGCAGCCGAGCCCATGCTGATGTTCATCACCTCGCCGATGGCATCTGTCTCAAGCGGTGTGAGCAGCATGCCTTCCGCACCATCAGTAGGATTTGTCCCCATGGTATCCTCCTCAAAACGTAGTATGCGGCACTGGGCCGCCTCGCCGGGTGTCCGGCGCTATCCCGCCGTGGTTTCGGCAAGTTCCCCGGCCATGTAATCCTCAGGCACGGGGGGCATGTCAAAATCTGGGGCGGGGGCCGGTGGCGGCTCTGTTTCAGGGGCAGCCATCGGCGGGGGTTCTTCTATTTTTGTAGCGGTGAAGGAAGGGCCAATAGAAAGCGACATCTCTTCTTCCTCTTCTTCCTCTACCGTGCTCAATATTTTCACGGCCTTCCAGTTCCGGCTGGAGCCTAGCTGGGCGGTGAACCAGGGGGTATCGGCCACCACCACCTGCACAATTCCATCCAGTGATTTTGTGAGGGGGATGATGTCGCCCGGGCGTAGCCGCAAAGCCTCATGAATCTCCATACTCGTCTGGTCAAAAATGGCGGTCATTTTTAGGTGTGTGTCAGACAGGGAATCCTTGATAATCATCCGCCGCATGGATTCAAGACGTTCGTTGGTGATTTTGTGTGAGATACGGGAATACTTGGAAGTGAACTCACTGAGGTAGTTTTCCAGCCCCAGCGCAGGGATGCACACAGAGAGGGTGCCTTCGGTATCCCGCAGCTTCACATTCAAAACACAAATAACCACAATGTCTTCCGGCGCGTAAACCTGGATGAGCCGGGGGTTGGTTTCGATGCTGGAGAGTTCTCCCTCCACGTCCAGATGATCCTTCCAGCTCTCGATGATAAAATCGGTAATCCGCAGGTAGATATCGTCCATGATGGCTAGCTCAATATCGGTAAAATCCCGGTTGAGCACCGCGCCCGAACCCTGCCCGCCCAGCAGGCGGTCTATGAGGAAAAAGGACAGGTTGTTGGACATATCCAGCATGAGGGTGGAATCGGGCAGGTTGATATTGTTGGGCTTAAGGTCCACCAAACCGATGAGAGCTGTGTCTGGCAGGGCATTGTTGTACTCGTAGTAGCGCTGTTCTTCCACCTGGATAACCTCTGCCTCGCAGAACACACGCAAAATACCCGAGAGATAAGAGGAAAGCAAGCGGGCGATGTTTTCGTGCAGGCTATCGATGGTACGAAGCTGCTCTTTGGTGAACTTTTTGGGAGAGTAAAAGTCATATACTTTTACCCGCGTCTCTTCACTCTCCTCGGCCTTTTCAATGGATTCGCCGCTGTTTATGCTGTTGAGCAGCGCATCAATTTGGCTTTGGCTCAGAACCTCCGCCATGCGTTAACCACCCCCTTGTTTCAATATGGAAAGAGGCCGCACCTCTTGATAAAACTTTAAGCAATGGGTACCACGCCCGGTGGTACCAGCCCGTCACTGCCCGCCTGGGATAGAGCCTGCCCCGCCAGGGTGGGGTCTACGGCGTCTATGTAGTTATCGGGCAAATCCCTTGGGTTGCCCTCGAAGAAATTGGTGGGGTCGCTGGGGAAATATACCCGCATGGCGTCCATCAAGGTAAGTTCCATCTTGGCGGCGTCGTTGCCCAATACTATTATATCCACCCGGCGGTTTTTGGCCCGCCCTTCTGCGGTGGCGTTATCGGCGATGGGATAGTTCCGCCCATAGCCGATGGGCTGTACTTTAAAACGGTTGAAGTTGCCTTCGTTGGTAATAAAGCTGGCCACGGTGCTGGCCCGCTCGGCCGAAAGATTCCAGTCGTTTATGGCGCTACCCGCAATAGAAGCGGTATGGCCATTGAACTTTACCTGCAAAACCTCGCCTTCCACCGCGTTGAAAGCCTCGGATAGAAAGGTGAGAAATTCTGAGGTTTGGGGCCGGAGCACAGCCGAGTCACCGTCGAAGAGGAGGTTGTCTGAAAGGCGGATAAAGGTGGCGCCGCTCTCGCTTTTTTCAACGCTTACCTGGCCCTGCATCTGGTTTTGGTCTATGTATTGTTGTACGGCCTGCTGCAACTGGGAGAGGTCCTCCGGCAGGGTTTGGTCGGCGTTCATGGCTTGGCCGGTGGGGGGAATCTCCCCAAAATCTGAGCCGGAAACGGCGGTGGAATTGCTAACGGCAGACATATTCATGGGCTGGTTGCCAAAGCGCTGGGAGAGGGCCTCCACAAAGGCATTGTATTTTACCTCTTCCACGGTGGACATGGAGAACAAAAGCACAAAGAAACAGAGCAACAAGGTCACCAGGTCGCCGTAGGTGTCCATATAATTGTACTTTTTGCCCTCTTTTTTTTGCCTGGCCATGGCTTCTCTCCCCCCTTTCCAAAAGATAGTAGCTGTGCCGCAAAGCCGCGTCTATTCAGCGGCGGGTTTCGCTTTTTTGCCCTTGCCCTTTTTCTGCTGGATGAGCAGGTTAAGCTTTTCTTCGATGAACTTGGGGTTTTCACCGGCCTGGATGGCTTCCACACCCTCGCAGATGAGCTCCCGGCACAAATATTCTTCCTCGTGGCGCAGCCCCAGCTTGTTGGCGATGGGGCTAAACACGATGTTGGCCAACATGGAGCCGTACATGGTGGTGAGCAAGGCCACCGCCATGGCCGGGCCGATGGAGTTTGGATCGGCCATATTGCCCAGCATGATGATGAGGCCGATGAGGGTACCAATCATGCCGAAACCGGGGGCATAGGCGCCGCCGTTTTCAAAGAAAGCCTTGCCACGGCCATGGCGCTCGTCCAGTTTGGCAAGCTCTGCTTGCAGCAGGTTGTGCACCTTTTCCGGCTCTACCGAGTCCACCACCAGCATCAAGCTGGATTTGAGGAAGGGGTCCTGCGCCTCACTGAGTTTGTCCTCCAGAGAAAGAAGGCCTTTTACACGGGCCTCTTTGGCAAAACCCACGATTTGCTCTATGTAGTCCTGCGGGTCGTATTTATTGGGTAGGAAGGCGATTTTGAAGAGCTTGGGCACCGTGGCCACCACCGACATGGGGTAGGCGATGAGCAGGGAACCGATGGTGCCGCCCACCACGATGGCGATAGAGGGGATGTCGATGAAGCTATCCGTGAGAGTCCAGGGGCGGAAGGCACCACCGTCTTTTATATAGGTGGCCGATTCTTCCTCATACTTGGTCTGTTCTGCGGCAAACTCCTCGTCTGTCATCCGGTCGTTTTTCACCGGTTCCGTGGGCGCCATGTTGAAACTGATACCAAAGAAAATTAGGCCCAAGGCCATTACAATGCCCAGAACCGTTAAGATATCAAATGATGATTTTCCGCCTTTTTTCTTGCCGCCGCCTTCGTCGTTCACAGGTCATCCCTCCTTAACAGGCCGCTAAACGTGGTCTGTTTATACCGAATCGTCGCGCCTACCACCTCGTCCATTGTCTCTTTTACAATGTGGATGTTCCCGGTGGTGAGGCGGATGGTGGTATCGGGGTTTTCCTGTATGGTTTCAATCAAGTCGCAGTTCAGCACGAAGGGTGTGTCATTGAGCTTTGTCAATGTGATCATACCGCTGCTGTTCCTCCTATGCCCCGAACCAAATTACCCGTGTGCTATATTTCCACGGGCAAGGCGGGCGAGGGTTCTCGTCCGCCTTGCCCGTGGCAGCAAGCGGGGCCTGCTGCCACAAGGGGTTGTTCTATTGTTGCCCTTACATTAACGCTTCAAGTTGATGAGTTCTTCCAGCATGGTATCACTTACCGTGATGATGCGGCTGTTGGCCTGGTAGCCGCGCTGGGTGGTGATCATATCGGAAAACTCACGCGAGAGGTCCACGTTCGAGAGTTCCAAGGTGCCGCCCACCAGCTTGCCCGCGCCGTCGCTGCCGGGCTGGGTGAGTTTGGCGACGCCGCTGTTTTGGCTGGCCTGGTATTTGGAACTGCCGCTTTGGGTGAGGCCGCTTTGGTTGGCGAAGGTGGCAAGGTCGATACGGCCGATGTACACCTCTTTGCCCTGGCTATCCAGCCCTACGATGACACCGTTGCCGGAGATGGCGATGCCGGTCATATCGGCCAGGCCCTGCGGGCCGCCCGCGGTGCCGCCTTTTAGGGTGAGGGCCTTTGCAGAGAGGCCCAGAGCATAGCTTTTGCCGGAGGGCTTGGAAGTGCCGTCTAATGGCTGGTATTTGCCGGTGGCGTAGGCGTTGCCAAAGTCTTTGCCGGTTTGCAGGGGCTCGTTATCGCTACCATTATCGGGGTTATTGATGGTGCCCGCGGCCCCGGCCACCGTGAAGACAGGCGGGGTTTGGAGGCCCACCTTTTTGGCGGTCAGTTTCAGTTCGCCGCTTACCGCATCAATCTCCGCATCGTACAGGGAGTTCGGGTCGTTCTTGATGGCGTTACGCACGGCAAGCCACTGGTCGTCCAGGTTTGTAACGGTGGGGTCGAAGTTGTAGGTGATGCCGGCCACCACGATGCTCTGCCCGGCAGTGATGGCCGCGGCGGGTTTTACGAGGCCATAACTGGCTTTGGTGCCGGGCACCATGGCATCGCTTTCCCAGGCGGTGGTAATGGAGTTGAAGCTGGGGCGGTCCATCTCGATGTAGTCGTTCGAATCGCCGCCCACACGGTACATGTTGAATTTGCCGGAGGTGCTTTTGTTGCTATCCACCTCACCGCGGTACTCCACGCCGTTCACTTCCATTGTAAAGGTCCACACATTGGGAGTGCCTGCGGTATAGCTGCCTTGGAAATTGCTGAGCGCGCCATCGCCGGAATAGGCGGTGCCCACCTTACCACTTGGTTTTATGCCGCCGAAGTAAGCGGTGTTGGAGGTGAAGCCCACCTTGCCGTACTGGATGTTGTAATCGGTGCTGGCCAGTTGTGCGCCGGTGAGGTAGCCCTCGGGCGGGAGGTTGGCGGCCGAGAAGGGGTTTTTGGCGGGATCGGTGCATTCCAGGGTGAACTGGCCGCCCACGTGGGGCTGGCCGCCATTGGCCGCCAGGATGGCGTTGTTGATGGCGGCGTTCACGTCTGCCATGGTGCGGAAGGTCTCGTTGGCGTTGAAGGTGACCACGATACCGGTGGAGGAGATGCTGGCCACGGCGGGCACGCCATCGGTGAGGGAGGTATCGGACGAGAAATTGAAGTTGACGTTGCCGTCTTTGGTGTTGTTGCTGGCAGAGATTCTGAAGGGCACGCCATTGATGGTTTCTTCCACCGAACCGGCGGTGGGGTTCACGTTGGGCAGGGATACGCTGATGCGCTCAGAGCCCGGGGCGCGCCCGGTGGGGTCGCCGTTCACGCCCAGCACGTAGTTGCCCTGCATGTCCACCAGGTTGCCCACCGCGTCAAAGTTCAGCATGCCGGCCCGGGTGTAGTAGATGTTGCCCGCGCCGTCCATCACCTGCAAAAAGCCGTCGCCGTCCACGGCCACGTCCATGGTCTGGTCGGTCATCGAGAAGGTGCTGCGGCTCATCATCAGGTCCACGCTGCCCACCTGGCTGCCGTAGCCCACCTGGCTGGGGTTGGAGCCGCCCTGCCCGGCGGTGGGGGCGCTGGCCGACTTCACGTTCTGGTAGTAGATGTCGCGGAAGGTGGTACGGGCAGATTTAAAGCCATAGGTGTTTACGTTGGCAATGTTGTTACCAATGGTGTCCATGCGTGTTTGGTGGGTACGCATGCCGGACACGCCGGAATACATAGAACGAACCATAATATCAAATCTCCTTTTGTATGTTGCCGGGGGGGCCTACGCACAGCGGGCGCTTGGGCCTTTCCGGCAGGAAGTTTGATACCGTTACAAAATTTCGGGAACCCGTCAGTCAGTCGGGGCTCCGAAAGCCTCCTGCAATAGGGCCGGCTCTCAAATAATAACGGTACCGTCGATGTTTGTAAATACGCTGCCGGGGGCTGCTTCGCCGTCCACGGTAATCACCTTACCACTGGCGGCATTCACGATGTAGGCGTTTTGGTCGATGAGTATCAAGGCTTCTTGCAGGCCTTTTTCCTGGGCAAGCTTTACACCTTGGTCCAGCCGTTCCAGGTTGGTTTGCGATACATCAATTTGCCTTTCGTGTACCCGGGCAACGGCGTGCTTTGAAAACGCGATGTTGCTGCCCGATTCCAATTGCTTTTGCAAAACCGACAGGAAGGAATTTCCGCTGCCTGGCTTGCTTTGGGTGGCCGGTGTGCCCGTTTGTGGGGATACGGCCGGTGTGCCTGTGACAATTGGGCGGGTCAGCCTGTTGAGTGGGTCCATGCTGAGCCTCCTTGCCTGGCGTGGATGTTAGGCGGGTTTTGTGGTGATGATGCTCTTTTGATACACGGCTTCGTCGCCTTTGGGGTTTTTTACCACTACGTTTACGTAGTACTTGCTGCCGGGTTCTAGGCCAGAGAGTTTGTACTCCAGGTCTGTGAGGCCGGTGGCGGCTTTGGTGCCCTTTTTCACGGCGTCCAGGTCGTTGAAATCCACGTTTTCGTCTGTGGTGTAGTACACATCGTAACGCAGGCTTTGCTTGCTGGCTTCGTCGGTAACGGGGGCATCCCAGCGGAAAGAGAAATAATCTTTTCCAGTCTCTTTGTTGATGAGGGCCATCTTGCCTGCGGCGGCCAGTTCGTTCTTGTCTGCACCGGAAGCGGGGTCGTTCACGGTCATAATTTGGCTAAGCTGGAACTGTTTGCCGTTTACGGTGATGGTGAAGCCGTCCTCCGAGAAGTTGACCGCGGATACGGTGCCGGTTTCCTTGGAAACGCTGCCGCCCATTGCGTAAGAGGCTGCCGTGACGGTTTTGCCTACCAGGGACGAAACGTAGTTGGTTTGCGAGTAGTGGGAAAGTTCTTGCATGGATTGCATGGTGGCAAACTGGGCTAGCTGCGCCACATAAGCGGTGTCGTCCACAGGGTTCATAAAATCTTGGTTGGAGAGTTGGGCCACCATCAGGTTCAGGAAATCTTCCACCTTCACGCCCTTGTCTTTGGCGTTTTCATAGGGGGTGTTTACGGTGACGCCGCCCACTTGGGTACCGCCTGAGTTAAGCTCGCGGATATTGCTCATCTCTGTGTTCCTCCTTTCTTGTAGTGTGTGTACCACAACATTTTGATTTTAACAAAACAAAGTGAAAAAATGATGTGGTAGACGTGATAGAAATGTTAAGGAAGGGCTAGATGTGGGTATCCAGTGCGGTTTGTAGCACTTCGGGGGCCACGGTGGTTTCGGCTTCTACCTCACCGCCCAATGGTTCATCGCGGTAATAGGCTGCGCCGTGCATCTGCTGCCAGGCCCTTTGTTGCTGCTGGTTTTGGAAGCTTTGCTGGTTGGCCAACATCTGCTCTTGGCGGTTTGTCAGCACTTCCTGCACTTCCACCTTCATGGGGCGTAAGGTCTCGCGAAGCTGGTCCAGTTCGGCGCCCAGAAGGCGCTGGGTTTCGGCGCTTTTGGCCACCAGGGTCAGTTTTAGGCCCGCCTCGGTGGTTTTCAGCCGCACCGTTACTTCGCCAAGTCCCTCGGGCATCAGTTTGATACTGAACTCGTTTAGGCCCTGCTGTAAGCCGTTTTGAATGCCCTCTTGTAGCTGGGTGGCTATGGGGGCGGGGCTGCTGGCGCTGGCCGCGGCCACATTGCCGGTGGTTACTACGCCGGGGCGTAGGGCAAAGTTTTGGCTGGCGCTGGCCAAGGCGTTCTCGTCCGGCGCTGTTTTGGTTTCGCCCGCCACAGGTTTTACTGTGCTTTCTCCGGTGGTTTTTGCGAGTGGAGCCTGGGCGCTGGTAGCGGCTGTTTCTTGCGTGGCGGCAGAGATTTGTACGTTCGTGGCCACGTTGCCTTCGGCGGCTTTGGCATCAGTGCCAAGCGGTGCAGGGGCGTTTTGCGCGGTGCTTTGCGCCTGCGTTTCCGTGGGCAGGGTTTGTGCGGCTGTACCGGCTGCCAGTGTGGCCGCCTGGTTGCTTTGGCTTTGAAGGGCCTGTGCAAACAGGGCTTTGTCTCCGCCCAGCATTTTCACCACATCTTCGGCCGGGGCTGTCATCAGGGTTTGCAGGGCATTGTCCTGCCCATCCGAAAGATTGAGCTGTAAACTGCCATCTTCCTGCAAAGTGGGGGTAAGCGTCTGCCCGGAAAGCTGTGCCAAAAGTACCAGCATTTGTTGCCCGGCGGCCATCTGCCCGCCTGTGGCTTGCAGTTCCTTTTGCAGGCTTTTCACAAGGCCAAGAAGCTCTTCACTGTTTTGGCCGCCTTCTCCGCGAAGCCGGGTGAGGGCTTGCATGATTTTTTCGGCCAGCCCATCCATTCCGGCGGTGGTGCCGTCGGCCATTTGGCCAAGGCCCAAGGTTTGGAAATTGGAAAGCCCTTGCCCAAGCCCCAGCAAATCCAGCCAGCTAGAAGCGGTAGAACCAAACGCCGCCGTGTTGGCGGCCATACCAAACAGGCCGGTTTGGCCCGCGGAGTTGCCGCTTGTGCCTTGCATGGCCATTAGAACCCGGGCAAAATCCAAACTGCCCTCGCCCATCTGGGTACCGGCCTGGCCAAGCGGGCTGTTTGTGGCCGCCTGTGAAATGGCTACGGGGTTGATCATGGTTGCATCCATTTGTGTCACCTCCTTTCTGTGTAGTAAAAACCATTTATACAAAATCCGGTGGGGCCAGATTTGTATGCCTATTTAGGGTTTCGCAGCGGCCTTTGCCTCGGCCAATTCCTCGGCAATGGCCTGGTTTTGGGCTTCGATATATTTCCCGCTCACCTGTTCGGAAATTCGCTCCGCCTCTTCTCGGTTTGCCTCGGCGGTGTATTCCTCCCACTGCTTCTCCCGCAGCTTTTCCAGGCCCTGTACGTCTTGATCCAGCTTGATAACAATGGCAAGCTGGCGTTCAATGCGCACGTCCAGGTCCATCATTTGGCGGGTGAGCAGTTCTATCAGGCAATCGGTGTTTTTGCGGAAATAGGCCACTTTTTGCATCTCAGCCACATCCACGCCCTGCTGGGCGCGCTGGCGGAAATCGTTTTCCATCTCCGCCAGTTGCCGCCGCACTTCCTCCCGGCGGGCTTCCAGCTCGGCGCGCTCGCGGCGCAGCCGGGCCAGTTCGTTCCGCTCCCTCTCATACAAACTGCTTTTGTACGAGAGCATCTTGCCAAGGGTGAACACGAATTTTTTCATAGGTGCTTACCTGGCGGTTTCGATGAGGAGTTGCTGGGTTTGCTCGTAGGTGTATTTTTCCTCCACCTTCTGTTGTAGCAGGGTGTTGATGCTGGCGATATGGGCGATGGCGTCGTCCAGTTCGGGGTTGGTACCGTTTTTGTACGCGCCGATGGAAATTAAATCCTCATTGGCCTGGTAGGTGGCCATCAGGTTGCGCAGCCTACCGGCGGCGGCCTTTTGTTCAGATGGTACGATATCGTTCATCAAACGGCTGATGCTGGAAAGTACATCAATGGCCGGGTAATGGTTTTTGTGGGCTACCTTGCGGGATAACATGATGTGGCCATCTATGATGCTGCGCACGGTGTCGGAGATGGGCTCGTTCATGTCGTCGCCTTCCACCAGTACGGTGTAGATGCCTGTGATGGAACCCTTTTCAAAATTGCCGCTGCGCTCTAGCAGGCGCGGCAGGGTGGAATAAATGGACGGGGTATAGCCACGGGCCACCGGGGGTTCTCCAATGGCCAGGCCGATGTCGCGCTGGGCCATGCAGAAGCGGGTGAGAGAGTCCATCATCAGAAGAACGTCCTTGCCTTGGTCTCTAAAGTATTCTGCCACGGCGGTGGCGCTCATGGCACATTTGTTGCGCAGCATAGCGGGCTGGTCTGACGTGGCCACCACCACCACACTGCGGGCGGCGCCTTCTTCGCCAAGGTCACGCTCTAAAAACTCCACCACCTCGCGCCCACGTTCGCCCACCAGGGCAATCACGTTCACGTCGGCTTTCACGTTCCGCGCCAGCATGCCCATCAGGGTGCTTTTGCCCACCCCCGAGCCTGCAAAAATGCCCATCCTCTGCCCTTTGCCAATGGTGAGGAAACCGTCTATGGCTTTGACGCCCATCTCGATAGGGTGTTCGATACGGGGCCGCTCCATGGGGTTGGAGGCCTCGCCCACCACGTTGTAGGAGATGCCGGCATTTTCCGGCAGGGGGCCCTTTCCGTCCATGGGCCGGCCCAGCGCGTCAATGGTACGGCCCACCATCTCGTCACACACCCGAATTTCCAGCTTGGTGCCGGTGTTCACCACCGTGCATCCGTAGCCAATTCCCTCGGTGTCCTCATAGGGCATCAGCAGCACCTTGCTCTCTTTGAAGCCCACCACCTCGGCCAGCACTTCCCGTCCGTCGGACAGGCCAATGCGGCAAACGTCGCCGATGCTGCTGGTGGGGCCGGTGGCCTCCACCGTCATCCCCACCAATTTGTCGATTTTCCCCATACGGGTGCACAGGTCATCCACTTGTAGCATTTGCAGGAATGCGGCTCGGTTCGTGTTCTCCACCTCCAGGTTTTGGGGGCCTTGGTCTCCGAACATACCCCTAGTATAGCGTGCAACTGTGAAGCATGTGTGAAAGGAAAAAGGGCCTAGCAGCGTGGTGCGAAAGACACTTTATTATACACCAAATTCGCGCTATTTGGAACCTTTATTCGGCTTTTTTTTGAAAATATTGTTTTAAGTTTTCCAGTTGGGTGTGCAGGGACGCATCCACCACCCCGGAAGCGGTTTCCACCAGAATGGTGCCGGCGTCGGCCGGGATGGGGCTGACCTCTATCTGTTCTTGCCCATCGTACAGGTCTTGTAGCTGGCCAATCAGGCGGGTCATCTCCTGGGCCACTTCCACCCGTACCCAAGGTTCATTTTTTAGGCCCTTCACCACACGTTCCACCATACTGGTAAGGATGCCATCGTTGCTGGCCACCTTGCGGCTGAGGACCCGGGAGGCGATTTCCAAAGCCATCCACTGGAGTTGCTCCTCATACTCAGCCTCAAACCCGGCCACCTCGCCCTCCATACGGGCAACAGCTGTTTCCAGCGTTTGGGTGGCGTTGCCTATGCTGGCCAGGCATTCTTCGTACCCCTGCTGGCGGCCTTGTTCCATGGCCTCCTGCCGCAGTAAAACCGCCTGGGCCTTGGCTTCCTCCAGAAGGCGGTGTGCCTCCTCTTCGGCCTGCATTTGGGCCTCTTGCACAATGCGGGCAGCTTCGGCTTGGGCCTCTTGCACAATCTCCTCCGCCTTGGGGTTTGGCGGGGGGGGCGGTTCCTCCATCATCTCGGGAACCTCTAGGTTGGCGGTGGCCAGCATGGCCTTTTTTTGGGCCAGACGGGCCACATCAAAGGCGTCCAGAATCACTACGCTATTTTTGCCCTCAGCTTCCCGCTCTGTGTACATCCGCTGTTTTTCCAGTATGCGGGAAGGGTGAGAATCTCCTATGCGCAGCACGTCTTTTTTGAGGTGGACGCCACGAGAATTGACAATATTAGGCAATCACCTCATCCTTTCCGCCTTTCGAAATAACCAGTTCGCCCTCGTCCTCCAGCCGCCGTATGGTATCCACAATACGTTGCTGGGCCTCTTCCACATCGCGCATACGCACGTTGTGCAGATACTCAATGTCGGTGGCGATGGTTTCCTGGGAACGTTTGGACATGTTTTGGAAGATGACGCGCGAGACGTCCGGGTTGGCCGCTTTGAGGGCCACGGCCAAATCCTTGGTGTCCACGTCGCGCAAGAAGCGCTGGATGGAGATATCGTCGAGGTAGACGATATCCTCGAACACGAACATGAGTTTGCGGATGTTCTCGGCGAGTTCGGGGTCTTTGATGCCCAGTTCGTCGAAGATATGTTTTTCCGTGCTGCGGTCTACGTTGTTCATGATCTCGGCCACATACGGCACACCGCCCAGTTCCATCAAATCCACACTTACGATGTTGCCGAACTTCTTCTCCAGGGTGGATTCCACCACGCTGATGACGTCTGGGCTGGCACGGTCTAGGTTGGCAATACGTTCTACCACCTCGATGCTGGTTTCGCCCGGCAGTTCGGCCAAAATTTGGCTGGCCTGCTCTGCCCGTGCATAGCTTAAAATCAAGGCGATGGTTTGGGGATGCTCATTTTGTACAATAGAAAGTAGGTTTTTATAGTCTGCCTTGCGCACAAAATCAAAGGCTTTGGTGCGCAGGCTCTTGGTGACGCGCTCCATCAAATTGGCGGCCTGCTGGGGGCCAAAGGCCTTTTCCAGCACATCCCGCGCATAGTCCA
>CAYYLW010000055.1:0-15852 GCA_964472465.1 uncultured Oscillospiraceae bacterium
CCTCATGCAAAGCGGCAAAAATACTTTTGAAGGCCTCGGCATCGTCGGGGTGCACCATTCCGGTATCCAATGCCTCGTTGGCTGAATATTTGGTTACAGCCTCCCGCCCAAATACCTTGGAAAAATGGGTGGTTTGGGATAGCTGCCCCCGGTAATAATCCCACTCGAAGATAATCTTGTTGGTTTGCTGGCTCACTTCACGAAAACAGCGGTCATTCAAAAGGGCAATTTTTTGGCTACGGCGTTGTTCCCAAAAAAAATAGACAAACACAACCAGCAGGATGCCACACAGTTGCAGGGCCATCTGGCCTGCCATATGGATTTGATAACGCTCTTGTTTGAGGGCCATTTCTTTTGGCAGTATAGTCAGCATCATCCAATTGCCAAGGCCCACAGGTTCATAATACGCATAGCGGGCTTCGCTGTTATAGGTATAGCGCAAAAAGCCGGAATTTTGTGTTTGAAAAGCCCGGCGTATTTCGGCGGCTTGGTACCCCGGTTCATAGTTTAACCGTTCCAAATTTTCAAACCAGTTTTTGCTGGCCAGATGGCTATCCAAGGTGTGTATGGCGGACACAGGGTTTCCGGCTTCGTCGGTGATGAGATAATAGCCCTGTGCATAGTAGAAGGTTTTTTGCAGTGTCTCGCCCAGTGCTTCGACACTGATGGCCAGGCGCAAAGAAGCTGCCTTCTGCCCACGGCGTATGGGTAGGGGCACCAAAATGTTGATGAGCGGCTTGCCGTTTATTTCAGATGCGGCAGTGTTACAGATAAATATCTCCCGTGATAATATACGCCCCAGGTAACTTTGGCTGCGAATATCAAGAATCGCGCCATTGGAGGTATAGCTGCTGCCGCTGGCAAAGTCCACCGCCAGATACTCATATCCCTCAGCCTTTGCAATACTGTCTAGCAAGCCGAGCACCTTGGGGGTGGTGTAGTCGGTGTAGGTGCTTAATGTGGTGGCGGTGGCCTGTAGTCCAGAAATATACTGGCCAAAGGTATATTGCACAGCCTGCACGTTGCTGTGGGACATGGCTTGCAGGTTTGAATCAATTTGCGCCACTTCGTTGGTTTCAATTTGATGTAAGAAGGTTTTTACCACACTGAGGGTGACCCCCAACAGAATGGCAGCGCCCACGAACTGGGCCACAGTTTTCCGCTTGGTACGGTTTTGTGTCATACAGACCCCCCTGTCATTATTCGTTCGCCAGGGATAGTAGTTGCACGCCAACGTGATAGTAGCAAAGGTTTTTAGAAAGCTATATGGTTTTTCATATAGATGCTGAGGGTGGTTTATTATAGCACCTGGCCAGAGGTCTTACAATGGTCTATCTTGTCGATTCTTTTGAAAGAGAGATTTGACGATTTCAGACAAATTTCAACGTTGATTCAAAACATACTGGGCACGTATCCAGGGGCGTGCGCGAACGTATGGGCACTTTGCCAAAGGCGCTTGTTTTATGGCGAAATGGTGGATGAAAAGAAACGGCTTTTGAGGCATCTTCCAAAAGGGGTCTTGCAATGTGTTTCCGGATATGGTATTCTGCTTGCAGAACCTGTGTTGCATGTAACATGCAATAACAACTGACGGAGGCGGGTGTGAAGATGATGCAGAGCCAGACGGACATTCTGGTGCTGGGCGGCGGTGTGGTGGGTGGCGCCATCGCCTACAACCTGGCGAAGGCGGGCCGGCAGGTGACCCTGCTGGAGCAAAAAGAACTGGTGAGCGGGGCCTCTGGGGGCAACCTGGGGCAAATTTCCATCACAGATCGGGAGGCGGGTTTTGAACTGGACTGGGCCTTGCGCTCCTTGGATTTGTACCGGGAGTATGCGCAAACGGGGCTGATGCAGGCGGGTTTTGAGCAGACCGGTGGTCTGTTTGTGCTGGCCAGCGCCGAAGAGGTGGAAAAAACGGCCCACCTGCCCGAAAGCCGCCGCCAAGATGGTGTGGAGGTGCGGCTACTGCGTGGGGCGGAGATTTTAGAGCAAGAACCGCTGATGGACCCGGCCGCATTAGAGGGGGCTATTTACTGCCCGCTGGAAGGCAAGGTGGACCCCCTTGCCGTGAGCTACGGTTTTTTGGATGCGGCGGCCAGGGCTGGGGCCACTTTGTTAGAAAACACCCCGGTGCAGGGTTTTGAAACGCAGGCCGGGCGCATCACCACGGTGCAAACGCCAAAGGGGGATATTCACGCGGATACCGTGGTGATGGCCACGGGCGCCTGGACGGCTGAACTGGCCGGGAAACTGGGGCTCTGTTACCCCATCGGTTACGATAGGGCAAACGTCTATGTCTGCCAGCCCGCCCCGCCCGCCCTGCGTGGGCCCATTGCGCCGGGGGTTTTCCTCACCGGCAGTTTTGAAGGGGGGAACTGGGTGCACCTTGGGGCCATTCAGCACGCCAACGGCAGCATTCTCATCGGGCAATCCACCCGGGCGGTAAGCGGCTACAGCACCGCCATTGCCTATGAGGAACCGGGGGAGATATCCCGCCTGTTTGCGCGTTATTTTCCCTCCCTGGGCAGCTTGCAGGTGGTGCGCATGTGGTCTGGCGTCACCCCCAATATGCCGGATGAAAGGCCGTTGTTCGGTTTTTCTGGCCGCATAACCAACCTATTCATGGCGGCGGGGCTGAAAGGGGCCTTCACCACGGCCCCCGCTGCCGCGCAGGATGCCGCGGCCCTGATTCTGGGCAGGCAGAGCCAAACTGATTGCCGCATTTGCAGCCCGGTACGCTTTGAAAAGGAGGAAAACAGCCATGCGCATTGAAAACCATCCCATCTTGGGCCCCCTGCCCGAAGATGAGACAGTGACATTGCTGGTGGACGGCAGGCCACTTTCCGCCCGCAAGGGGGAGACCATCGCCGCGGCGCTCTCGGCTCACGGCATACGCAGCTTTCGCCACACGGCCAAAACCCATCAGCCCCGGGGGCTGTTTTGCGGTATTGGCCAGTGCACAGACTGTGCCATGGAGGTGAACGGGGTGCCAAACGTGCGCACCTGCGTTACGCTGGTAGAAGAGGGGATGACAGTGTGCACCCAGGAAGGATGTGGCGGGCGATGAGAAACGAGACGGAGTGCCTGGTGATAGGCGCGGGGCCGGCGGGGCTGTCGGCGGCCATCAGTGCGGCAAACGCGGGGGTGCAGGTGCTGGTGGTGGATGAAAACAGCCGCCCCGGCGGGCAGCTTTTTAAACAGATACACAAATTTTTTGGCTCGGAAGAGCACCGCGCGGGCCAACGGGGTTTCCGCATAGGGGAAGAACTGCTGGAAAAGGCGCAGAAAGCCGGGGTGGAGGTGCTGTTAAACACCCGCTGCTGGGGCCTGTTTGAAAACGGGGAAGCGGGGCTTGTGTGCGGGGGAAGAACCTGGAAGGTGGCCGCCAAACGGGTGATTGTGGCGGTGGGGGCCTGTGAAAACGCCCTGGCCTTCCCCGGCTGTACCCTGCCCGGCGTGATGACGGCAGGAGCTGTGCAAACCATGGTGAACCTGCAGCGGGTTCTGCCCGGCCACAATGTGGTGATGGTGGGCACCGGGAACGTGGGGCTGATTGTGGGCTACCAACTGATGCAGGCCGGGGCCCGCCTGGCCGCTGTGGTGGAGGCCTCCACCAATGTGGGGGGTTACCAGGTGCACGCGGCCAAGTTGCGGCGGGCCGGGGTGCCTTTTTACCTGGGGCATACCGTGGCGCGGGCCTATGGCGATGGCGCGGTGCAAGGGGTGGAAATTGCTCCGGTGGATGGGCAGTTCCGCCCGGTGCTGGAACGCGCATTTTCCCTGCCTGCCGATACGGTGGCCCTGGCCGTGGGGCTGCACCCACGCGTGGAACTTTGCCGCATGGCGGGTGCGCAGCTTTTGTACAATGGGGTGCTGGGCGGGCATTTGCCAAAGCACAACACCAACATGAAGATGACCCCCGAGTGCTTTGTGGCCGGGGACGCCGCCGGGGTGGAGGAGGCCAGCACGGCGATGGAGGAGGGCAGCCTGGCGGGGCTGGCTGCCGCCATAGAACTGGGCTGCCTAGAGGCCGCGGCGGGGGAGGAACAATGCCAAACGGTACGCGCTAGGCTGGAAAAACTGCGTAGCGGCCAGTTTGGCGAAAAACGCCAGGTGGCCAAACAACTGGTATGCGAAGGAGGGCTGTGCTACAATGAGTAAGAACAATTTGGTGGCTGTGATAGACTGCCCCCAGCAGATACCCTGCAACCCCTGTGAAACAGCCTGCCCCTTTGGGGCCATCACGGTGGGGGCGGATATCAGTGGGCAGCCGGTGCTGGCAGAGGAGAAATGCAGGGGCTGTGGGCTGTGCGTGGCGGCCTGCCCGGGCATTGCCATCCGCCTTTTGGGCCCTGGGCCAAAGCCGGGGCTGGCCACGGTGGTTATTCCACATGAATACCTACCGCTGCCGGCGCTGGGGGCCCAGGTGAACCTAGCCGACGAAAACGGCAGACCTTTGGGCCAGGGCGAGGTGGTGAAGCTGTGGCAGCCTTTACGGGGCGATCCCACCTGGCTTTTGCACATCGTGGCCGAGCAGGCGATAGCGCGGCAGACGCGCGGCTTACTGCGCACGGCACCCGCGCCGCAGGGGCAAGAGGTGGCCCCGCAGGCCATTGAGGACGACGCGGTGTTGGTGTGCCGCTGCGAAGAGGTGAGCCGGGGGGATATCAAAAAAGCCATTGCCCAGGGTGCCAGAAGTTTGGATGCCATCAAGCGGCGCACCCGTTGCGGTATGGGCCTTTGCCAGGGCAACACCTGTGGGCGCATCGCGGCGGGCATTCTGGCAGGGGAACTGGGCCTGCCGGTGCAGGAGATTCCCCCCGCGGGCAAGCGGCCCCCGGTGGGCGCCATCGGCGTGGGGGAGCTGGCAAACGGGCAGGGCTGAGAACAGGCGGTAAAGGAGAGGGCAGATGCCAAAGCGGGAAAAAATAGTGGTGGCCACCAAGGCCGAGCAGGTGTTTGCACACCTGCGGGAGGAAATTGTGCAGGGGCGTATGGCCCCAGGCACTATATATAGCGCGGCCTCTTTGGCCGAGAGCCTACAAGTGAGCCGCACCCCGGTGAACCACGCCATCCAGCTTTTGCACAGCCAGGGGCTGATAGAACTGCATCCAAACGTTGGTTTTACGGTGGTGCCTTTCCAGTGGCAGCGCATAGAAGAGCTGATGCAGATTAAAACCCAGATGGAAAAACTGGCGCTGAGCCGCATGGAGCAATATGCCACCAAAGCGGATTTGGCCGCGCTGGACCTTTGTTCCGGTGCCATTCGCCAGGCGGTGGAAGCCGGGGATGCCGAGGGCTATTACCGGCATAGCCGCCAGTACCACCTGCTGCTGTGCGACGCAGGCCATGCCGTGATGTGCCGGGATTATTTTGAGAAAACCTGGGACTACGAGGGCCTGTACGCAGTGAATATGGCCGAAAACAAGGCCGCCCTGCTGGCGATATGTGACGACCATGACGCCACGCTGGCCGCCGTGGCCGGGGGCCGCTATGCACAGGCGGTGGCTTTGGCCGATGCACATCTCCTAAGTTGCCTTGAACTGATACACAAAAATTTACCGGGCTAAGAGGCCCGGCACAATACACCCCACCTCCGCGGGACAAGGCGCAAGCTAAGGCCCTGCCGGGGGTGTTTTTTGTGCCGATACATTCCCCGGTAAAGGGGCAATTTTTGCTTGACAATGGCAAAAGAAAAGCTTATCCTTAGTTACTTTTCCCGCCAGTAAAAAGTGGTTGCCCAGCCTTGGGCTGTCATAGGCCAAGGCCAGTGGCCAAAGGAGGAAAAAAACATGATTCAAAACCAATGGTATGCCATATATCCGGCAAAGCAGGTAAAAGCAAACCAGGTGGTGGGCCTGCGGCGGCTGGGGAAAGACCTGGCCCTCTTCCGCACGGGAGACGGCCAGCTTGGCTGTGTAACAGACCGTTGCAGCCACCGGGGCGCCGCTTTAAGCGGTGGCAAGGTGCATGGCGGTTGCCTGCGTTGCCCCTTTCACGGTTTGGCCTTTAGCCCAGAGGGCACCTGCCGCCACGTGCCCTCCTTGGGCAGGGCCACGGCACAGGACCTCGGCCGCTATAACGTGCAGCAATACCCCGTGCGGGAGGCCCACGGCATTGTGTATCTGTGGTATGGCGAGGGCCAACCGGCGGAAATTCTGCCCTTCTTCACAGATGAAATTGGCGATACCGACGTGTACAGTGAGTTTGCAGACCCCTGGGATGCTTTTTACTCGCGTTGTATCGAAAACCAGCTGGACGTGGTGCATCTACCCTTTGTGCATGCCAACACCATTGGCAGGGGAAACAAAACCCTGGTGAATGGCCCCAAGGTGCTATTTGAAAACCAAATTCTCGTCACGAGTGCCGAAAACGAGGTGGACATAGGCCAAACGCCCCGTTCAGCCGAGGACTGTGAGATTCACAGCACCTATCTCAGCTTTTTGTTCCCCAATCTCTGGATGAACCACATCAGTGATACCACGCGGGTGGTTATCTTCTTCGCCCCGGTGGATGAGGAAAAAACGATTCTCTATATCCGTTTCTACGCCAAAATGACGGGTGTATCCCCCCTCAACATGCTGGTGGCCCAAATGGGAAAACTGGGGAATTTTGTGATAGAGCGGCAGGATAAGCGGGTGGTGGTCACCCAGCGGCCCAAGCAAAGCAGCTACCGCTCTGAGGAAAAACTGTTGCCGGGAGACGGCCCCATAGTACTGTACCGCCGCCTGCGGGAAAAACTGAAGGCCGGAAAGAATCTGTAACCATGCCGGTGAAGAAAACCTGCCCAGGGAACCCCGGGGCAGGTTTTTGTATACCCTTTGCTTCCGGCGTTGCAAAAACAACAGAAAAACAGAGCCAAACGCGGTATGATGAGAACCTAGAGGAGGGGATACCCCTGTGGTGTGCCCCCCAATAAGCCCAGGAGGTGGACATATGGCTGGTTTTATCAGGAATATCCCACAGGGGGAGGTAGTGCCGCTGGCGGACCTTGTGGACTATTTGCCGGGGCAGGTGGTGAGCAAAACCCTGGTGCAAAATGCCCATCACAGCCTCACCCTGTTTGCCTTTGCACAGGGGGAAGAGATTTCGGCCCATGTTTCGGATGGGGACGCTTTTGTACAGGTGCTGGATGGCGAGGGGAAAATCACCATCGGGCAGGCGGCGTATCAGCTGCAAGCGGGGCAGGCCATTGTGATGCCCGCGGGCGTTCCCCATGCGGTCTTTGCGCAAAGCCCATTTAAAATGCTGCTTACTGTAATTTTTGACTAAAAAAGGAGGTTTTAGAGAGTATGGGAGAGATGTTTTGTTTTCAATGCGAACAGACCGGCGGCGGTAAGGGCTGCACCGGCAGCCGGGGGGTCTGCGGAAAACCGCAAGACACAGCCAATTTACAAGACGCCTTAACAGGCGCAATGGTAGGCCTGGCCCAAGTGGCAGAGGGAAAAGCCCTGGCGCCGTCACGCACCAAAGCGGTGCTGGAGGGGCTGTTTACCACCGTAACCAATGTGGATTTTGACAGTGCGAGGGTACAACAATATATCGATACAGTACACGCCGAGACAAAAGTGCTGGGTGGCGCTGTGGCCGACTATAACATGCAGAACCTTTGGGACGAAAACGAGGACATACGCAGCCTGAAAAGCCTTCTTCTATTCGGCCTACGGGGCATGGCGGCCTATGCCTTCCATGCGCTGGTGCTGGGCTATACCAGTGAAGAGGTGGACGAATTTCTCTTCAAGGGCCTGCGCGCCGTGGGAGATTCAAGCGCCAGCATGGAAAGCCTGTTGCCGCTGGTGATGGACTGCGGCAAGGCGAACCTGGCCTGCATGGAACTGCTGGATAAAGCCAACACCGAAACCTATGGCAACCCCCAGCCCACCGAAGTTCCCCTCAGTGTGGAAAAGGGCCCCTTCATTGTGGTGAGCGGGCACGACCTGCGCGACCTCGACCTGCTGCTTCAGCAGACCGCCGGCAAGGGTGTAAATATCTATACCCATGGCGAGATGCTGCCTTGCCATGCCTACCCCAAACTAAAACAGCATCCCCATTTAAAGGGGAACTTTGGCACGGCCTGGCAGAGCCAGCAAACGGAGTTCGACGGGATTCCCGCCCCCATTCTGTTCACCACCAATTGTCTGATGCCCCCCAAGGACAGCTACCGCGACAGGGTTTTTACCACAGAGGTGGTGGCATATCCCGGTATGGTACATATCGGGGAGGATAAAAATTTTGGCCCGGTGATTGAAAAGGCCCTGGAATTGGGCGGCTATGGAGAAACCCATCCCATGCATGGCATCAACGGCGGCCAGGTGGTTACCACCGGTTTTGGGCACGCGGCCGTTCTGGCCCAGGCGGGCCGGGTGGTGGAAGCCGTCAAGGCTGGGGCCATCAAACATTTCTTTTTGGTGGGGGGCTGTGATGGCGCACGCCCGGGACGGAACTACTACACAGAGTTTGTGAAACAGACCCCGGAGGACACCGTGGTGCTCACCCTGGCCTGTGGCAAATACCGTTTTAACGATTTGAATATCGGTGAAATTGGCGGCCTGCCCCGCATCATGGATATGGGCCAATGCAACGATTCTTACAGCGCCATCAAAGTGGCCGCCGCCCTGGCCCAGGCTTTTGGCACCGATGTGAACGGCCTGCCGCTCACCCTGGTGCTGAGCTGGTACGAGCAAAAGGCCGTGGCCGTACTGCTCAGCTTGCTGGCCCTGGGCATTAAAAACATCTATCTTGGCCCCACCCTGCCCGCCTTTGTTTCGCCTGGCGTGCTGGATTATCTGGTGCAGCATTTTGGCATCCAACTCATCAGTACCCCAGAGCAAGACCTCCGAAAAATTCTGGGCTAGAACGCATTTCTTTAGGCCATTGGCCGCGTTTGCCTAGCAAAGGCACCGGGGGGCAAAGTAAAAGGCTGCCGTAAGGCGGCCTTTTACTTTGCTAAAAAAAGCGGTGGCACAAGCAGGTTTTGCCTTGTATTCCCGCCTCCTTTTGTGCTATTCTGGTATACAAACAAGGAAGAAGGCAAGGTGGAGAAATGCAGCTACTCAAACAAAAAATTCTGCAAGACGGCGTGGTAAAATCCGACAGTGTACTGAAGGTGGATTCCTTTTTGAACCATCAGATGGACATTGAACTGTTTAACGAGATAGGCAAAGAATTTGCCCGCCGTTTCGCGGATGCTCCCATCAATAAAATTCTCACCATCGAAAGTTCTGGCATAGGTATAGCCTCTATCACCGCCCAGTATTTTGGCGTTCCGGTGGTGTTTGCCAAGAAGGCCCAAAGCATCAACCTGGACGGCGATATGTATACCACAAAGGTGGAGTCCTTCACCCACCGGCGGGTGTATGATGTGATTCTCTCTAAAAAATTCCTCTCCCCGGGCGACCATGTGCTGCTGGTGGACGATTTTCTGGCCAATGGCTGCGCCCTGCTTGGCCTTATAGACCTGGTGCTGGAGGCCGGGGCCACCATTGAGGGCGCGGGCATTGTGATAGAAAAAGGCTTCCAGCAGGGGGGGAAGATTATCCGCGAACGGGGCATCCGCCTAGAATCTCTCGCCATTGTGGAAAGCATGAGCCCGGGCAACCTGGTATTCAGGGAGTAGGCTAAATAACCTTTTAATGCAACAGCGCCAGCCAGTGGGAAACACTGCCTGGCGCTGTTATTTTACAATGTAACAGTGAATAGCTTTACAGTTGTTTTGTGGGGCGTTCGTGGCCTGTACCATGCCGGCTGACGGCCCCGTGAGTGAGATAGGGGCCGTTTACACATACCAGTCGCCCTCGGCCATGGGCAGCACCTTGTCCAGCCCATTTTCGCTGTGGATGCTGCTGTACCAGCGGTAACCGCCCTCTATTTTTTCCAAAGCCCCGGCGCGCAGTAGTTCTTCGGCCAAGGCGGTGGGCAGGGCGTTTTGGGGTAGCTGCCTTTGGCCGCACAGGCCTCCCAGCAACTCAAGGCAGCCGGGGTGCCGCTGCAAGAGGCCCGGGGCGAGAAAAAGGCTGCCCTCGGCCAGATAGGCCTCATAGGGGTATCGCCGTTTGCGGTGGGGGCTCAAAGCGGCGGTACACATCATCGGCCCCTCGCAGGCGCGGTAAGCCCCGCCCTCCGGGGGCTCGTAGGCCACCGAGACATTGTAGTAGTAGTGGATGTCTGGGATGCCGTCGAATTCATCGGCCGCCACAGAGGCTGTACCATCCGCTCCGGTGAGGGCGGTTTTCACGATGGGGGCCTCCGCCTGCGGGGTGGTATTCACGGTGCCGTCGGGGTTCCACACAGGCATAAACCGGAAAGTGAGCATTTCGCCCGCCACAGGCTGGCCGCCGCTGCACAAGGTGGCGGAAAAGCGGTTTTCGTACTTGTGGCCGTCCGGGGCCAGGCAACGCGAAAGGCCCAGTGTACAGGCGGCAGGCAGGTGGTTTTCCAGGCGGAAGAGGTCGGCCTCGATATACATATCCTCCTGCCCAAAAGCCAGGTCGCCTCCAAAATGGCCCAGGTTTAAAATGCGCCCTCCAGGGGTCAGCATCAAATAGGGCTGGTAGGGGCTCACGGGAAGGCCGTCTATCTCATACCAGTTTTCCCCGCCATCATTGCTGCAAGAGTAGGGCCTATTTCTTCGGGCGCCCACCAGGAGGCCGCCGGGCAGCATCACCAGGGTTTCTGGTACAAAGCCGCCCTGCGGGTTGGTTTTGGGGTCTGGCGGCGCGCCCCGGCGTATGCCATACAGGGTGCCGTTGAGGTAGCTGTCGCCCTGGCGCTGCACCCGCTGGCGGGCCACAGGGGTGGCCTGCACATCCCCGGCGATGAAGAGAAGGCTGCCGTCCTCCTCCTCGGCCACATCGTATTCGTGCGCGCCCACGCCCGGCAGCACATAGTGTGGGCCGGTGAAGCTGTGGCCGTCACGCGTGGTCATGAAAAAGGTCTGAATCTTGTTCAGGTAGCTTTCGCCTGGCAACATGGTGTTGCGGGTGGCCCGCGGGCGCCCCTCTCCCCAGGGTGTGCCATACAGGCTGGCCAGCAGCAGAATGGTGCCGTCCCGCAGGCGGCGGGTGCGCCACAGGTAGGGGGCGGTGCCCTCCAGCAGCTTTACAAGAGGGGCCCAGGTGGCCCCGCCATCGTAGCTTTCCCGCACCAAAATATAGTCGCACCAGCCGGTACCGTCCTCGTTGATGCGGGGTACGTCAAAGCCCAGGATACGCCCGCTGGGAAAACCGGCATTGCAAAAAGAGCCCTGTTCCAGCTGGCAGCGTCCTGTCTCGGTAAAGGTTTCCCCGTCGTCCTCGCTCACCATGTAGACACGGTAGGATTCCTCAGTTTCACTGCCGCATTCCACAGAGCAGTAGGAAACAGGGGCCCCCACGGCCTCGCCCATCTCCAGCCGGGGCGGGACGTAGGCCAGGTTTGGGGTGCGTAGCGTCTCTTTGAACGAAAGGCCCAAACGGCCGTCTCCATAGTCAAAGCCGGTGGCCCAGGCCACAAAGCCGGGGCGTTTTTGGGGGTAATAGAGAGCCAGGCGTTTTGCCTCTTTTGCGCTGGCCCCGTGGCCGAACTGTGGCATAGGCGTCCTCCTTATCTGCTGGCCGGCAGCAGGGCCAGGCGCTGCTCGCGGTAGCTGTGCAGGGCCGCGGTAAGCAGCTGGTGGCCGCGCAGGGCCTCCTCGGGGGTAAAGCAGCCAAAGGGGCAGGGTAACCCGCGCAGCTCGGCCACAAAAGCGGCGTACATTTGCAGCATGGAATCTGGAAATCCAAACTCGAAAATGGGGCCGGTGATGGCTGAGAAGGCGGGTTTATACCCCACCCCCAGGCGGCACCAAGCCTGCTCTCGGCCCTTGGCCTCGGTATAATACAGGGCGTTTGGGTCATCTGTGGTGAACCGGGCCGATAGGTTTAGCCCGTATATGGCATATTCTACGGTATTGGTGCAGCCGGGGGCCATCCGCTTCATCTCGAAACGCAAGGGGAACACATCGCCCTTTTGGTTTTCCCCTTCGCACAGGAGGGTGGCGTTATCGTAGGTTTCGCAGGGCACCAGGCGCCCGCTCTGGTCTGGGCGCTGGGGGGCCAGGTTGCTCAGTACGGCGCTCACACTGCGCGCCTTCATACCCAGCCGGAAGGGCAGGTGCTGGGTGTGGATGCCCAGGTCGCCCATACAGCCATACTCCCCGTTTGCCGCGAGGGTACGCTTCCAGTTGATGGGCTTCGTGAGGTCCATATCGGAGGAATGTTTGATGGCGAAATGCGCCTCTATCACCTGCCCAAAAGCCCCTTCTTCATAGAGCTGCGCCATTTTTTGGGCGGCGGGGTAGAAGGGGAATTCGCTGGAGCACCGTACGAATACCTCTGGGTGCTCACGCATCACAGCCAGAATTTCTTCGCAGGCGGCCAGGTCTATGCCGAAAGGTTTTTCTCCCAGCAAATGCTTTCCCGCGCGGATGATGTCTATATACACCTGGCTGTGCAGGTTGTGGGGCAAGGCGCAATACACCGCCTCCACCTCGGGGTTTTGCAGCATCTCGCGGTAATCGCTGTAAAAAAAGCGTGTGTCGGGTACCCGGCGGAACCATTCCCGGTTCTCTTCCGAGATGTCGCAGGCGGCCACAATCACCGGGCGGGGGATGTCGCCTTGCAGGTGCAGCCAGCGCAGAGAGGCGCTGGCAAATTCCCGGCCCATCAGCCCGCATCCAATCACGCCGAAACGCACTGTGTTTTCAGCCATATTAACGCTCCTTTTCTGTGGCGGCCAAGGCTTCGTCAAACAGGGAAACCAGGGTGTCCATTATCTTGGCATCTACGATTAGCGGCAGTTTGGTAAGGGCCGCAGGCGGGCAATTCGGCTTGTAGGTTTGGGCGCTTATGTCCACGCAGTGCAGCTCGTTCATCCGTTTACAGAAACGCACGGCGTCCTCCACCTCGTGAAAGACCAGGGCGCTCATGTGGGCGTCGCCCGCCACCCCTGTACAGAGACCTGGGTGTTTTTGGGCGAGCGCCTGCATTTTTTGCTGATAGGCCTTCCCGTTTTGCGTGATGGCTGGGCCATTGCTCTGCAAGAAGGCCATGGTGATGAGGTAGGCGAGGCTGGCCAGCTCCTCTTGGCCATTGGTTACCAGCGCGCCAAATTGGCTGAGGCTATCGAAAGCGGCGCTGGCCAAAATGCGGCTGGCGGGGTAGTTCCCACCTGGGAAGCCTTTGCCCAGGGAGACAAAGTCTGGCCGTAGCCCATATTGGCGGAAAAGGAACAGCCCCTCATACCAAGCACAGCTTTGTATCTCATCGCACAGCACGGGGGTGTCGTGGGCTTTGCACAGGCGGTAGGCCTCTTGCAAGAAAGCCTCGTCCAGGCGTATGCCACCGTAGTTCATCAGGATAATCTCATGGCAGAAACCGGCTGTTTTATAGGGCGGGGTGTTGTACTCTTCCATGATTTCGGCAAAGCGGGCGGGGTTGTTGATGGGCACGGCCACCACCTTGTATAGCCCTTGCTTTTCGGCTTTTTCCGCATAGCCCGGCCAGAGCCCGCGCAGGGTTTGGGCCAGCACTGTGGTGCCGTGGTAGCCCGCGGTGATGCCTCCCATGTTGTCGGCCATCACCAGGAACACCGGGGTGCGTCCTTCATAGGGGGCCGGCGTTCCGTCGATTGCATAAAAACGCTGAAGCATCATTTTTAGGGCGGCTTCCACGGCCAAAGACCCTGTTTCCAGGTTGATGACGGTATTCAGCACGCCGGGCTCGCGGCTTTTTAGCAGCGTGTCCACCTCGGGGCTCTCCGCTTCCAGGCCCGCGGCGGCGGCCACCAGGCGGCGTTCCAGCAGGCGGGTGATATAGCCGCGGGTGTTGTTGTGGGTGGCGTTGGGAATGCCCAGCGCTTTGGCCAGCTCTATCAGCTGGTAGCCCGGAAAGGAGTGGCCCAGGGGAATGTGGTAGTGTTCGGATTTGGCGGCAAAGTAGAGCCGGCCATCCTCCCCGATGCGAAAGCTGCCCAGCCCGCTGAGCGGCGCGGGGCCGTTGTGCTGGGCGGCCGCGTAGGAATGGGTGGGGGCGCCGCTGTTTTGCGCGGCCAGCGCGGGTAACATTTGCTGCCCTAGACGTCCCATCAAGGCCTGCTGGCGCTGGGCGAAGGCGGCGGGGAAAAAGTCTACTTTTTGGCAGGCAAGCGCTTGCAGAGCGGTTTCGTCCTCCCCGCGCAGCGCGCTGGCCGCCTGGCACACAGCCTGTATATATTCGGGGCCCAGCAGGTCTTGTAGAG
This sequence comes from uncultured Oscillospiraceae bacterium, assembly GCA_964472465.1. GTDB lineage: Bacteria > Bacillota > Clostridia > Oscillospirales > Ruminococcaceae > JAAYCI01. The sequence goes on from CAYYLW010000055.1 coordinate 14,254, forward strand.
AGAGAGAAATGTTTTCCATGGGTGTCTCCTTTGTGGTACAGATGTGAAGGGGGGGGGAGAGGCGCCGCCTTTTTGGCAAGGCGCCCTTTGCCGGGGTTTAAGGACTGTGTGGCTATACCTCTATCATTTCCATATTCATCAGCCTGCAAAACAGGCGGATGCGGGCAGTGTGCTGGCCGTACACCACCACCTCGTGGTGGGTGCCGCCTGCCTCCATCCAAGCTTTTACGCATTGGCGCACACCGCTCTTCGGGGCAAAGAACATGTAGGGCATGTCGCAACGTGTTAAATCACACTTATCCAGCACTTCGCCCTGGGCATATACCAGGCGGAAACGCCCATTCAGATAGGCCAGGCTCATCACGGCACAGGGGCCCGGTTCCGGGGTGAATAGGGGGGTGGGTGGGTTCGCGAGGCCACCCTCGCCAAACACGCGGTTGGCCAGAAAAGGTTTTTTGTCTTTCCGGGCGGCCTTCCAGTTGCCCTCGCCCGCGTGGCAAAACAGAATGGCGTCCCGTGCCAAATCCATCATATACATCTCGGAAAAATTGGAGAGCCCACACAGGCCGTGCATGGCCGCGCCCAGCATGGCACAGCTGGCGTCGCCCTCGGCGGCATAGCCGTAGCCGTCGGCCATCAAGCTGGAGGCCGCCAGCAGCGGCAGCTGGCCAAAGCGGCCATCGGCGCCGAATTCCTCGAAATGGGCGGTGTAGCCCGCATACCCGTTTGCTTCCAGGTAGCGTTTCAGCCCCAGATATAGGCGCACCGCTTCGGCATGCTGGGCCGGGCCCATGCTGGGGTCTATGTCGAATACGGTGGCCTCATAGGCCATACGCTGGGCAATCTCAGCCTCTGGAATGGCGGCGCAAAACGCCTGTACGGTGCCGATGCTATCATATACGAACTCGGCGCCCAGCTGGCTGTACACGGCCATGTCGTCGGTGATAACGTCCCCCATGCCGGCCAGCTTACCTATGATGCCAACTTTCATCTGTTTCATGGCCTGTGCCGCCATGGCAGCCGCGCCAAAATCGGCCACAAAGGCGGCCAGCTCTCCGTTTTTACGGCTGCCCGCAAAAAACTGGCAGGGAATACCGGCCCGCAGCAGGCAGTTGGCGTTGTCCTGCGCGCCGTGGATGCCCTGGTTCACAGTCAAATCCAGCTCTTCAAAATCGGTGCCAACGGTTTCGTCTGGCTGCACCAGGGCCAGGGCCAGGGGCAGTCGGCTGGCCTGCATGGCCCGTACCACATATTGCCCCTGGGAATAGCTGAGCAAAAAGAGAAGTATGCCGTCTTGCCCTTCGGCGTTATATCGGGCGGTAAGGGCCTCTATCTCGCCCCGGTTTTTGGCGATGTGGGGAAAGCTGAAATCGGCCAGGCCGGCCATGTCGTCCAGCATCTCCTGCACATAGGCCGTCTGGCGCTGGCCTATGCCGGGAAACAGGGGCTCGTAGGCTTCTAGCATCAGTGCCAGAACACCCAGGCGTGGTTTTTTCATGGTGTGCCTCCTTAGGCTTGCAGGTTTAGAAAAGCGGCTTTAGTGTTTCGGACAGCTGTTTATATAAAGCATAGGCGGCGTCATATTCCGGGCGGGGGGCG
>CAYYLW010000056.1:0-15752 GCA_964472465.1 uncultured Oscillospiraceae bacterium
ATGAGTGGGAAAAGCCTGACCCTCGTTCAAGTCCCATCCTCCGCACCAATAAAAAGGCCTAGAATCGTTAAGATTCTAGGCCTTTTTATATGCATGCTTTAGCTTAACGAATCTCCCGGTTCTACCGGGAAGTAGGTAAAAAAGCTTTAGCATGAGACTTCCCGAAGGGAAGCGCCCTTCTAAGGTGCCTTTCAAAATCGTGACATGCTACCGGCGAAGGAATTACCCGTTTACGGGTAGTGGGCATGTGATGCGATGATATGATTCGGTGCCCCTTAAGGGGCCAAGCCGGTACTATCCCCTTCTAGGGCTGTGCAAACCAGGAGTTTGCTAGTGGTTTTGATTGCCCGTTTCAATGAGATGGGTTTTGCCCAAAGAAGTGTCTATACAAATGTTTTGGTAGGGCATGGTAAGCTTTGATAATTGCTCATCATACAGAGCCAACTGTTTTTTGTAAGTAGTTTTGCCTCAGGCAAAACTCTTTCTGGCATAGCTGCCCCGCACGGTGGTTTTCACTGTGTACAGCGCCTTGTCGGCCAAATCCAGCAGTTTTTCGGCATCTAGTTCCGGGTAAAAGGTCTCGTTGCAGTACCCAAGAGAGACAGTGAGCACATCGGAGCTTGCGTGTTTTTCATGGGGTACCTGTTCCAAAAGCAGGTCGTGAATCACCTGTTTTGCGTAGTTCTCCATCTCTTCATCGCTCAGGTTGACACACAGGCAAACAAATTCATCACCGCCATAGCGGCTTACATAGATGCCCTCGTTTTCGCGGCCAGACAAAACCCGCGCCACGGTACGCAGGGCATCGTCGCCTTTAAAATGTCCATAAAAATCATTATACTGTTTAAAATAATCCACATCCAGCATAATGAAGCCAAGAGTGTGCAAATCCTCACGGTGGGTGGTTTTGCTTACAAGTTTGTTAAAGTAACGGCGGTTATACAGGCCTGTCAGCTCATCCAGTTGGCTTGCATTTTCCAGCACCTGCATCTGCTTTTGCATGGTTTCCCGCTCTTGTACCGCTTGGCTAATTTGAATTTTGGAAATCATGCTCTGCGCGCGCGTCTCATCTTCAATGGCGGTCATCTTCGCCACAATTTCATAGTATTCTTTGTAGGCTTGCTGTAGTTTGTCCTCTTCGCCGTACTCCTGCCAATAATGGATTTTTACGAATTGAATGCGGTGCTGTAGCGCCAGCGAGCTATCATATTCAAGATTTTGAATGATATCCAGTACTTTTTTAACACGCGCCTGGTCGTGAATGGCCAGCATGTTGCCACAGAGACCTTCGGCCATATCACAGATAAAGAATGGCTCGTCCACAGCCAGTAATTCCTGTTCAATCAAGCGGTCTGCTATTTCAATGCAGCGTGCGTTATCCCCTATAGTCGCATAATAGGCACACCAGCCACAATCCATGCGCACGCGGCTATAGATGTTTTCCTCACTCAGCTCCTCGCAGCGCTCAAGCGCCCGGCGGCAACCCTCGGTATCGCCCAGATATTTATAAGTCTCGGCCAGGTTGCTTAAAGAGCCTAGCGCAATACGGATGTTGTCCCCCTCAAGGTGGGGCTCTAAAATTTGATAGGCCTGCTGAAAATAGGTGTGAGCCGTTTTTAAATCTCCGTTGCGCGCAAAGGAGTAGCCGATGTTTGTGTTGAGTTTTCCGGCCATGCCAATGTCGCCAAGTTTTTCGGCCAGTTTGATACCCTTGAGAAAATAACCAAGTGCGGTTTGGTCGTCGTTCAGTTTTTGATAGTATAGGCCCGCGCAGTTGCTCAGTATCAGCATCAGGTCGTCAAAGCCGTATTCCTCGCACAAAAAGCTGGCACGCAGCAGGTAAAAATCGCAGCTGCTGTATTCGCCAAGGGCTAGGTGGCTATCCACAAGGTAAACGTTGGCGAATGCGCTACCATAGAAATACTGTTCTGCCTCAGAGATGTCCAGCAGTTGTTTGCACAGCCGCTTTTCCTCATCTATGTCGGTGTAACGCACTTCCAAAATGTGCTGCATCAATTCAGACTGATGGGATATGCTGTTAGTCTTTTGTTTTTTACTCATAACGCGTCCACCTGTTTTCGGGTATAGGTGTTTCGGCCAGAGCGCTTGCTTTGATAGAGCGCTTGGTCGGCCATTTGGAACAACAGGTGTACCTCTACCGGGTTGTTCTCCTCTCTGGCGGCATAGCCAATGGAGAGGGTTACTTTGTTGCCACAAAGTGATTTTTCGTGCGGAAGCGCCTTTTCATCCAGGCAGCTGCGTACGCTTTGAATATAGGCTTCCATAGCCGGTACATCTACCCTGCGGCAGATGCACACAAATTCATCGCCGCCATAGCGGCAGGGATAGATGTTTTTTTGACGACAGGACATCAGGCAACTGGCAATTTCCTGCAAGGCACCGTCGCCCTGAATATGCCCATAAAAATCATTATATTCTTTGAAGTAGTCGATGTCCAAAAAGATAACCCCCAGCGCTTCTGCGGAGTGGTTTTCCGAACAATCGCGTATGGTTGTCTCTAAGAACTTCCGGTTATAAAGGCCGGTAAGTTCATCCATATTTACCTCATGCTCCAGCGTCTCTTGCTCGGTGTGCATGCGCTCGGCCTGCTGCATCAGCTGGTCTAAATAGATTTTTGATTTCATGGCATCCACGATGCTTTCGGTCACCTTTTCGCGGAACTGCTGGTTTTTTTGAAAGAAACGGCGGTAGGCCTCGGCGTGCTTTTCGGGCGGCTCAAACAGTATTGTATAACGGATTTTGGTCTCTTCAAAAGCTTTGATTCTGTCAAGGCCGCCCCCCTCGCTCACATTTTCCATCGCCTGCAAAAAACGTCCGGCATACGCGCCCTCGCCCAGCGCCATCATGTTTTTGCAAAGGCCCAGGTATACTTCGAAAGCCGTGAGGCGGTCTTCACTGATTTCATCCGCATTTTGAAGCACAAGTGCGGCGTATTTTCTGGCCTCTTCCCGGTTGCCTATGGCGGAATAGTACCCACACCAGTTTTTATAACCGAATAGCTCCCTCTGGCGGGGGTCTTCCTCTTTTCTCTCACATTCTTCAATGTATCCTTTGGCATCGTCAAACCGGTGCAAAATCCACGAAACTTCTGCCAGGTTTGAAAGCAGTGTGGTGTGGGTGGGGTGCTGCGGAATAGAGGCCTGCAACCTGTAGGCCCGCAGATAGTACTGCAGGGCCTCTTCGTAGCAGCCGAAGCGCTGGAAAGCAAAGGCAAGGTTATTCAGCACCATACATTCGCCTTCCACATCCTGCAACTTTTCGGCTAGGACGATGGCGCGCAAATAGTAATCAATTCCAGCTTGTTCGTCTGAGCGCATGTCGTGATAGATACCCAGCAGGCTATACAGGCGAAAGAGAATTGCCTCATAGCTTGGGTGTTCGCTTAAAAGTTTCTCTGCCTCCAGCAGATATTTGCCAGCATTCTCTTCCTCATATATGGCTATAAAATAATCGCCCAGGTAAGTTAGGGCAAAGGCCTGCGCGTAAATATCGCAATTTTCTAAAGCCCATGCCAGTAATTCCTGGCAGAGCTTTTTTTCTTCCGCCAGGTCCGTATAGCGTATTTCAAGAATACGGGACATGGTGGCTTCCATTGTGTGATTTGCGTACTCTGTCATATCTCAGCCTTTGTTGTAGGATAAACTGGCGCAGTGCTTGGGGCAAAACCCATCTTCGAACACAGGCAAGCGGCAAAAATGCATGTTGCCATCTTGCCGCACTTCGCAAATTTCCAGCGTGAATGCACGGGCTTGCCAAATTTCTTCCGGTTGTGCGCGGTGGCCAGTTATCCTGTAATTTACAAAACTCAATTCAGTTGGTTACCCTAATAGTATAGCGCAAAAATGTAGACAAACGAAGAACAACAGGCCTTTACGGCGCAAAAACTGTGCTAAAGAACGCCTGGCAGGGTTGGGCTTTTAGCCGCAGGGGTAGTGGCAGGCGGCCCAGTGCGCCGGGGCAAGTTCTTGCAACTGGGGGGCCTGGGCCAGGCAGAGTGGCTGCTGTTTTGGGCAGCGCCTGGCAAAGGGGCAGCCCGCAGGGGTACCTTGTGCCTGCTGCACCTCATCATGTTTTATCCAGGCATCGCTTTCAGGGCGCCAGTCTGGGTCGGGCTTTAGCACGGCTTCACCCAGCAGGCGGGTATAGGGGTGCATGGGTTGTTGGCGCAGCTCCTCGGTTTTTGCCAGTTCCACAATATGGCCAAGGTACATCACTGCCACACGGCTGGAAATATAGTATACCATATTTAAATCGTGGGCGATAAAAATATAGGTGAGGCCCAGCTCCTGGCCCAGCCGTTTCAGTAGGTTCATAATCTGGCTTTGAATTGAGACATCAAGGGCCGAGATAGGCTCGTCGCACACCAGCAGTTCAGGGTTTAGTGCCAATGCGCGGGCAATGCCAATGCGCTGGCGCTGCCCGCCTGAAAATTCACCGGGGAAGCGCCCGGCATGCGCGGCTTGCAGGCCCACCGCATCCAGCAGTTCAGAAACCCTTTTTTTTCGTTCTTTGGGGCCTAGCCGGTGGTGTATCAGCAGGTTTTCTGCCACAATGTCCTCTACCTTCATCCTTGGGTTTAAAGAGGTATAGGGGTCCTGAAAAATCATCTGCACCTTTTCTGCAAAAGCCAGCCTGCCCTTGCGCCGGCTTAAATCAAGGGCCTGGCCGTGGAAGTAAACCTGGCCTTCTGCGGCGGGGTATACCCCCATTATCACCCGCGCTAAGGTGGATTTGCCGCAGCCGGACTCTCCCACAATACCCAGCGTCTCCCTTTGGTAAACGTCCAAATTGATGTCGCACAGGGCCTGTATTTTGCGGTTGCCCCGCAAACTGAAGTTTTTGGAAATATGTGCAAGGCGCAGCAGAGCTTCCATCAGTTGGCGTCTCCTTTCGGGCAGTCTGGGTGCAAAAGCCAGCAGGCCGCGCTGTGCCCGGGGGCAACCTTGGCCATGGGGGCAGGCGTGTGGCAACAAATGCGCATACACTCGCCACAGCGTGGTGCAAAAGCGCAGCCCTTAGGCGGGGCGCTCAGGCTGGGTGGCACACCCTTAATCACATTTAACTCTCTGCTGCTGTCGCCGGTGGGCAGGCTATTCAGCAGGCCTTTCGTGTAGGGGTGGGCAGGCCTTTTAAACAGGGCGCCGGTGGGGCTTTGCTCTGCAATTTCCCCTGCGTACATAACGGCAACCCTGTCGGCCACGTTTGCCACCACGCTGAGATCGTGCGTGATGATTAAGATGGCAGTGTGCAGATCCTGTTGTACTTTTTTTAGCAGGGTTAATATTTGCAGCTGTATGGTGGGGTCAAGCGCTGTGGTGGGTTCGTCCGCAATCAGCAATTTGGGCTTACAGGCCAAGGCCATGGCAATCATGGCCCTTTGGCGCATGCCACCAGAAAACTGGTGTGGGTATTGTTCTGCGCGTATAGCAGCATCGGGTATCTGTACCATCTCCAGCAGACGCACGGCCTCTTTTTTGCATTCGGAGGCAGATTTTTCGCCACGACGCAGCAACACTTCAGTTACCTGTTTGCCCACTTTCATGGTGGGGTTTAAATAGGTGAGAGGATCCTGAAAAATCATACCGGCAAGACCGCTGCGCACCGCCAACAGCTCTTTTTCGCTGGCCGCCAGGATGTTGTGTCCATCCAAGGAGAGTTCAGCCGCCGCAGTGTGTACGCCGGGGCCGCTGTTTAGGCCTAAAACAGCGCGGGCAGTTACACTTTTCCCGCAGCCGCTTTCGCCCACCAGCGCCAGCACCTCGCCCGTTTTAACCGAAAGCGAGGCCCCCCGCACCGCCCGAACCAGCCCTGAAGCGGTGTTAAAGGACACGTTTAATTCTTTTATTTTTAGCACGTCGCTCATGCCTTATGCTTCTCCTCACCCTGGGGTCCATAACATCCTGCAAACGGTCTCCAAGCAGGTTAAACGCCAGCATCAGTATGCAGATGAAACTACCCGGCACCAATAGCTGCAAGGGGTAGGCCTGGAATACGCTTATGCCCTCGTTGGCCATAACACCTATGGATGGGTAGGGCGGTGCCACGCCCAGGCCCAGCATGGATAAAAAAGCCTCGGTAAAGATGATGCTGGGAATATCTAAACTGACATGAACAATGATAAGACCAAGCATATTGGGGATGAGATGCACCAAAATGATGCGCCCGGCCCCGGCCCCCATGATTCTGGCCGCCACATAAAACTCCTGCTTTTTTAGCGAGAGTACCTGCCCACGCACCAGCCTTGCCATGCTGGTCCACCCCACCAGAGAGTAAGCCACAATCAGGCTGCCGATACCCCGTGGCAAAACAGCCATCAACAGCAGCACAACAATCATGTAGGGAATGCCGTTGATGATTTCCAAAATACGCATCATCAAGCTGTCTACTGCGCCGCCCATGTAACCAGAAATGCTGCCGTATAAAGCGCCCACAATACAGTCAATCAGTGCCACAACGCCCGCAACTGTAAGGGATACCCGTGCGCCACACCAAAGCCTAACAAAGATGTCTCGGCCCAACTGGTCTGTGCCAAAAAGGTGCAGCTGCCCATTGACGGGGCTTTGGCTGAAAAAGGGCTTGTTGGCGAAGGCGATGTTCTGCTCGGCATAGTGAAAAGGGGTGAAAAAGGGGATGATGATGGCACCGAGGATTAAAGCCACCAGTAGCACCAGAAAAAACACAGTAGAGGGGTTTTTGAGAAAAAGTTGCAGGGTCTCCTTGCCGAAACTCAAGGAGGGGGGAGCAAGTTCTTCAGCGGCCTCACGCTCTTCGGGCAGGGCCTTTATAAATTCTTCGGCCGGTATTTTGTTTTCCACCTTAGTCCCCCCCGTCCTCTCCCAGTTTGATGCGCGGGTCTATCACACTGTGAACAACATCTACCACCAGGTTACAAAGCACCAGAAAAACACCGAAAAACAGGGTGGTGCCAACGATTACAGGGTAATCACTGGCCTGTACCGATTCCACAAAATACTTGCCAAGGCCGGGGATGGCGAACACGTTTTCAACGGCAAACGCCCCCGTAAGCATAACCGCTATCATGGGGCCAAGCACGGTGATAACCGGCATAATGGCGTTGCGCAGGCAGTGGTGCCAAACAATTTGGCGCCGGGTTAAACCTTTCACCTGTGCGGTGCTGATATAGTCCTGTCCAAAAACCTCCAGCATACTGGAACGCATGAGGCGGCTGATGATGGCGATGGTGCCGAACGCCAGTGCGAAAGCTGGCAGAATTTTGCTGTTTTCGCCCTGCCAGCCAATGATTGCAAACACATGAAGCCCGGTGAATTGAAACAGTTTCACTCCCAAAAAATATTGCAGCAAAGCGCCCAAAATAAAGGAGGGTACAGAGACCCCCAGCAGCGCAATTAACATGATGCCGGTGTCCCAGGGTTTGCCGCGGTTCATGGCGGCGGCAATGCCGAGCAAAAAGCCTATGATAATGGCAAAAATTAAAGCGCGCAGCCCAAGCTCCAGCGAGACAGGGAAGGCCTGGCCAATGATGCTGGTAACCTGCCTGCCGGTGGCGAAAGAACTGCCGAGGTCGCCACGCAGCACATTGCCCAGGTAGATAAAATACTGTTCAGAGAGGGGTTTATCCAGCCCATACTTTTCACTGAGCGCCACCTGTACAGCAGGCTTTATGTTTTTGTTTCCGGTAAAAGGGGTGCCGGGCAACATGTGCATCAGCAAAAACGTGATGGTGGTAAGCACAAACACGGTAACCAAAGCCTGAATGATTCTTTTTGATAAATACAGAAGCTGAAAGCGCAAGAGGTTCCCCCCTTTTCACCTGGGTGTATTGGTGCGCCGCCCTATATGGGCAAGGCGGGGCCGCAATTTGGCCAGCGGCACAACAGTAAAGCACTTTAAAAACATACAAAATTCAGCTTTTGGGAAAGCGAAAGCACCGCGCGCTGAACATGTGAACAGAGCCTGCCAAACAGTTTTTCATAGATGTTGAACAGGGGGTTAGCCCGCATTGAGGGTGGCTCCCTCTTTCACATTAAAATACTGAAAGGGGGTACGCACAAGGTTTTCCACCTTGCTGGAAAGTGCATAGGTGGTGCAGGTGTAGTACAGTGGCCCCACTGCCATTTCGTCCAGAAGAAGGGTCTCGGCCTGTATCATGAGATCCTGTTTTTTTGCAGGGTCACTTTCATTGTTGGCGCTCTCAATAAGGCTGTTGTATTCAGAATTATCAAAGCGCACAACATTTTCGTTTTTGTTGGAGGTGAAACTGCTGAGGAAGCTCATAGCTGTGTTTTCTGAAGCGCCGTTTGCCTCAACGCTGATGTTATAATCCCCATTCCACTTGGCCTCCTGTAGCGCATTCCAGGCCTGGGCATTCACAGTAACCTCTATGCCCAGGTTTTTACTCCACTCCTGCTGAATATAGGCGGCCTGGTTCTGGCTGTAGGTGGTATTGCCCACATCCAGTGTAAGCTGAATTTCATCAGCCCCAACGCCAAGTTCTTGCAGTGCCAGTGCCAAATGTTCCTTCGCCTTGTCTAGGTCATACCCAAACAAATCGCCGCGCGCCTCGGCATAAGTTTTATCGCCCACACCAGCTATTGTTCCTGGTACAAGGCCGTTGGCGGCTGTGGAACCATCCGCAATGATGTTGTCTAAAAGGCTTTGTACATCAACCGAGTAGGCAAGCGCTTTACGCAGGTTGATATTGGACAGATACTCGTTATCCAGGTTAAAACCAAAATACCAGGTGCCGCCGTCTAGGTAAGAGTGTATTGCATTTGGGTCTTTTTCTTGAATTTGGGCAATCTGGTCACTGTACAGGTTGCTCATGTCAATTTCGCCGGTCATAAAAGCATTCAGGCGGGTGCTTGCATCACCAATCATCATCAGTTTTACTTTGGGGATGTGAATGTTGGCGGCGTCGTAATAGTCCTCAGATTTTTCTAAGGTCATATGGTCATCATGCGCCCATTCGGTTAATTTATAAGCGCCGTTTGTCACCAGTTGGTCGGCCTCTTTTGCGTAGGCATCTGCGCCAATTTCTTCATAGGCTTTTTGGTTCACGGGGAAATACATGGGCCGCGCTAGTAAAAACAGGCCTTCCGATTCCGGCTTTGGGCGCTCCCATTCAATTTTTAGGGTATAGTCGTCTATCACCTCTATGCCCAGTTCCGATTCTTCAGCTTCGCCGTTATAATAGGCCTCTCCGTTCTTGATGTTGTCGTACAGATAGGCGACAAAGTAGGTTCCGGTTTCCGGGTTCAGCTGGGTTACCCAGGAAAAATAAAAATCTTTTGCTGTCACAGGTTCACCGTTTGACCAGGTGGCATCTTTGCGTAGGTAGATGGTGTATGTCCGGTTGTCCTCGCTCACCTCCCACTTTTCGGCCAAATCAGCAACCGGCTGGTCGTTTTCATCCAGCTTAGTGATGCCGGAAACACAGTGAGAGATGATGTCCATTGCAATTGAATCATATGCCAGCATGGAGTTCATCTCCATTGGCTCTGCTGTTATATCCAGCACAACCGTGTCTGCGTCGGTGGTGCCGGGGTAGGCGCTTTGTGCACTTTGCCCGCAGGCGATTAGGCTTACCAGCATTACAAGGCTAAGGGCGAGTGTTAGTAAGCTGCGTGTTTTCATGGTGGTCCGTCCCTTCTTGATGAAATAATATGTAAAGCTATAATACACAGTAACCGTATGGATGCCAGACTGCCCAAAGTGGTGGGCGGCAAAACCATTTCCACATAACCCTGAAATGGGCCGGGGGATGTTGCGCTGCAAGTTGGTGCCAACACACCCGGCGTATAAAAGGTTTAAAACCGCAAGGGTAGGGAAACGGCAGCGTTTGAAAGACAAAAGAGCTGGTCATTTGGTGCGTGTGACAAAGACTGTTTGTTAACCAGGAAAATGAGCGATAGTATTATAGCAAAAAGTGGCAGCGCAATCTACCCCATTTGTGCTGTAAAGAATAAATTGTAACCAAAACATGGCCCCGTAGTTTTTTTGGCAGACGGCTGAGCGGTGGCCGTAAAAACTGAGGTTGCTAGAATACTTGTAAAATTTTTGACAGTTTTTTTCAACTGTTGATGATTTTGGAAGTGGTTTATTGTGCTGTTACGCCGGCTTACAAGAGCAAGACGTCCAGGTTCACCAAAGACAAAAAGCGAAAATTCTCACATGATAAATTCATATGAATCACCTTCGAACCCGTTGTCCAATTCACTCCTTGTTCTTTTGGGCGATCTCATATTGCAATTCCGTCCAGTCTGGCGTCTTATAGTTTAACGTATTTTTTCGACCACGATTGCGGTGTACCTTCTAGGGGGGTAAGACCAGGGGTGACTTGGTTTATTACAGTATGCAGGGGCCTGTTTGCTGCAAAGGCAGGGCTAGCGCCGTTTTTGGCCTTTGGCCCTTTTCACCAAAACTGCGGCCAGCAAACAGGCCAGGGAAAGGCCTAGCAAGAGAGGCCAGACGCCAAGAGAGTTGGTGTCGCCTGTGGCAGGGTTGCCGCTTGCCGTTTGGCCGGGGGTACTTTGGCCGCCGCTGGCGCGGTTTTCCACACGGAACTGGTAGGGTGCCGCTTGCCCTTGGTTGCCCGCTTCATCCCGGGTGGTCACCGTGAGGGTATAGCGCCTCTGCGGCAGTTGCCGCAGCACCAAAGCACCGTTTTCGGCTGTGGCGGTGAAGGATTGCAGGGCGCTTTGGCCCTGCCCTAGCGAAAGGCCCGGCAAATGAACGCTTAGCAGCACGGGCCACTGGCCGCCCAGCGCAGCGCTGTTTTGGCCCGAAAGAGGGAGGGGCTGCACCGCTTGCAGTTCGGCGGGGGTGAGTGTGTTGGCAAACGAAAAACCGTTTTCGCCCTGCAATTCCACCAAGGCCGAAAGGGGGCTGTTGGCTGCGTTTGCATCCTCTGTAGGGAGTTGGATACGGATGGTGGGGGAGGCGGCGTAGACGCCGTTTTGCCCTTCGCCCTCAAAGCTTACGGGTGCGGCGGCGGGGGGCAGTGTATCGACGCGTGCTTGCACAGGCTGGCCTGCCACCCCTTCGGCGCCCACGTTGCTGATGGTTCTAAACCGGAAGTAGAGCAGGCTATCGGCGGCCACGGTGTGGGTTTTTTCGGCAGGGCTGGAAATGATTTGCCAGGGCGACCAGCCGCTTTTCCCATCGGCAGAAACAGAATATTCAATGCGCAGCACTCCGGAGGGGGTGTCGGTGTTGCCGGAGAAGGAAAAGTGTACCGGTTGGTTTGTCCACTGGCTTTGGTAGGCTTTTTTGCCGCCGGAATAACCGCTGGCGTCCGGTGTGGGCGGGGGCATGCCCGGGCGGGTGATAATGGGCGGGATATAGTGTGGGTCATACAATTCGGCAACCACCGCAGGGGGGCTGGGGGTGGTGTTATCGATGTTGATGTAGGTTTGCTGAATAAACTTGTTGCCAAACGGATCCTGCGCCTCCACCTCCACAATGTTGTTCAGGCCGGATTCAGAGATGGTGAGCGGGAAGAGCTGTTCGGTTTTGGGGAAATCTGGGAAGCTTTGGTCTAACTGCACCTGTCCATTCAGGCGCAAAATCACCCGGGCCAGCCCATCCTCGGCGTTTTGGGCGTGTAGGGTGAGGGCCACATCACCACGGTACCAGTTTTGCACCGCGGGGGCAGTGCGGGTGGTGGCGAAAGCGGTGGTTTTGCCGGTGTTGTTGGTGCCAATGGCGGGGGAGGTGTACAGATAGCTGGGGTTTTGGTTGCCGGCCACATCCACGGCCAGCGCCTTGAGCTGGCCGCTAAAGCCCATGGGAATGGGGGCCAGCACGCTGCCTGTGGCATCGGTGGCCTGTGTAACCGGCATGGTGGGTAGCACGGCGGTGCTGTGGGCGTCCGGCAGCAGTTCCCAGGTGATGCGCGCAGGCCCGCTGGTGGGGTCTTGGGCGGTTAACTTGGCGTACAAAACCGTGTTGGCCAGTATTTCCCCTTTGGAATTGGGGACAAGAATGTCCCCTTTTGCGGTTTGGAATACGGCGCTAATGCTGTGCGGGGAGGTGGTATCCACCCGCAAACTGAGGCTATCGGCCGGGCTTTGGTTGCCCGCCATGTCCTCCGCGCGCACCGCGTAGGTATACACGCCATCCATGCTGGGGAAAGCCGGCGGGGTTCCGTTGTAGCTGCTCCAGCCGGAACCAAGGTTGATTTGCCCGCTTACGGGGCTGCCGCCGTCATCTGCTGGAATGGGGCCAACCGTGATGCTGGGCGGGCTGCCCGTTCCGTTGTACCAGCCGCTGGGGCCGGGGGCCGCGCTGGCGGCAATATCTGGGGTGGCGGGCAGGGTCTTATCCACCAAAGCGGTGAAGGTTTGCGGGGCGCTTTGCAAGGCGGGGGTGGCCTGGTTACCCGCCGTAAAGGTGAAGCTGAGCCCGGCTTGCGGGGTGTCCGCCACCACTTCGGCAGGGCCGAACAGCTCGGTGGTGACGCTGGCCAGGGTTTGGTAAAACCGCAGGCCAGAGGGGCTTTGTTCAGGGGAGGCGGAAAGGCTATAGCGCAGGCTCTGGTTGGTCCAGCCGCCGTTGTAGGGCGCGCCGCTAAACAGTGTGGGGGCCACAGCCAAGTTCGGGGCCTGTGCGTCGCGCCACAAAGCCAGCGTGGCCGCTTCGCCCTCGGTGCCCACGCCCGAAACGGCCCGTACCTCATAGCTGAAACGGCCATTGGGGCCGCTGTGAACCATGCTGCCGCCGGTCATATCGCTCCAGCTGGACCACCCAGAGCCATCGTATTGACGGTACTGGTATTTTGCCACGCCCGAAAGTGGGGCGGGGCTGGGGGCGGAGGCGGCCAGCGTCACATTCCGGCTGGTCCAGCTGGCGGGGGTATAGGGCCCGTCGCTGGTGCTGGCCTGCAAAACGGGTGGGGCAGGGGTATCTAAGTCCACCGTAAACCCGGCCTTTACCGCGCCGCTGGTGCTGTTGCTCCAATTTCCGGCGCGGTCCTGCGCGCGGGCGTACACCGTGCCCTTAAAGGAGTGGGCCACCTGCAAGTTTCCGGTGTAGGCTGTCCATCCGGTGGGGTCAAAGGCATCACCGTCGGCCACAAGCTGGTACTCCAGCGCGGCCAGCCCGCTGGAGGCATCGCTGGCGCTAAGTAGCACTTGCACCGGCTGGGCGTAGAGGTTCCCGGCCCTTGCGGGGGCCAAGGTGATGTCTGGCACCGGGGCGGTGGTGTCTACCTTAATGGTGTAGGTGTCGCTGTAGGTTTGGTTGCCCGCGGTGTCATCCGTACGCACATCCAGCAGCCAGCTTCCATCACCGGGAATGGCCACCTGCCCACCGGATACACTTTGGAAAACAGGTGTTTCGCCGCTGTGGTACAGCGCATAATGGGCACTCATGGGGCTATCACCACTGCCGGGGCTGGGGGCGGTTACCGCCACCACAGGAAGGCTTTGGTACCATACTGTGGAAATGGGCGCACCGGCAATTTGCGTATCTGATTCCGGGGGAGGAAGGCGGTCTTGGTTGTAGAGAATGGTTTGCGTGGCAGTGTTTCCACCGGCTTCCCGCACCAGCCGGAAGTCGTAGATGACCGGTTTGTCGGCGCGGATGGTGAGGCTGTTACTGCCAAGGGGCAGGGGGGTCCAGTTGCTATCGCTTTGCTTTTTATACTCATAGTGCACCGGCATCAGATAGGCCCCGGTGCTGAGGGTGGTGACGATATCTTGGTTGCTCCAACTGGAGGGGTTTACGCTGTTCCCGGCAATGTTTTGATAGGTAAAGCGGATATCATCGTTTGTTTTGTCGATTTTAACACTGAACAGGCTGTAATCACCCGCAAGCCCAGCCTTTGAAACCGCCCGCACCCGCACATTGAAAATGCCGGTATTTGTTAGGATGAGGCTGTCGTGGTCCAAAGTGGTTTTATCTGGCAGTTCTTGGTAGGTTTTGCCGCCGTCGATGCTGTATTCATACTTGGCGATGCCCGAAAAAGCGGTAACCCCCGCCGGTTCTCCCCCGCTGGCCGTCAGGGTGACGTTTTGGTTTGTAAAAGCATCGCCGGTGTAGGCGGCGCCGTTCGCTTTTGCCGAAAGGCTGGGCGGGGCGGGCGGGGTGGCATCCACCACAAAGGTGGCGCTGGAAGAAGGCGGCGAGACGTTGCCCGCCAAATCGGTGGCGCGGGCATGGAGTTGCCCGCTAAACTGTGCCGGAACCACAACTGGGCCGTTGTAGGGGAGATAGACCGTGCCGTTGAGCGAGTATTCCAGCAACTTGACCGCGCTGCCTGCGCCGCCGGAGCTTGAGAGGGAGACGGTGGCGGCAGGGGAGTACACATCCGTGGCCACCGCGCCCGCAAAGGCAAAGCTGGGGGCAGAGGGGGCGGTTTTGTCGATGTTCACCATCATGGGCGTGCTGGGAAGGCCCTCAATGGAGGGAGAGAAGCTGTCCGCATACAAAACCCGGAAGTAGTAAAGGGCCTGCCCCTCGGCGGTGATGGTGTGGCTGGCGGTGCCGTCGGCCTGTAAGCTGCCCGAAACGGTCTGCCAGGTTCCGCTGGGGTCGGTGGTGTATTCATAGCCTGTCACCGTGTCGGTACCCGTCAGGCCCTCGGCCGAGAGTTCGAAGCTGACACTGGAATTTGTCCAGGCGCCCTGGTAATTCGCCGGTGCGGTGGGGCGGGCCACCGCCACTGCCTTGGCGGCGGTCAGGCTGAAACTGGCTTCGGCCACGGCGCTTGAGTTGCCCGCTTTATCATAGGCCTGGGCGGTAAGGCGGCCGCTGAACGTGCCCGAAAGCGGCAGGCTTACCGTAGTGCCGCTTACCGCAAGGTAGCCGGTTTTGTACACTGTGTCTGCCGCGTCTTTTAGCGTATAGTGAATAAAGCGCGGGGCGCTTAGCGTATCGTTTGTGGTAAAGGTGACCACCATGCTATCGTTGTAGTTGGGCCCGCCGCTGGGCAGAGCAATGGAGAGTGTGGGCGCAGATGTATCCAGGGAAAGCGTGCGTGTTACCACCGGCGAAAGGTTGCCTGCCGCATCTTTCGTGTAGGCTTCTAGCGTGTGCGTGCCCTCGGTGCTTACGGTGAAGGGGGCGTCATACAAAACTTCGCTGCCGGGGCCCGCGCCCTCTAGGTGCAGATTGTAATACACACGAAGGGGGCTGCCGCCATCGTCTGCCGGCGGGGTGAGGGTGACGTGAATGGGCTGGTTGCGCCAAGGCTCCAGGCCATACAGGGCGGCGGCGCCGGGCGTGATATCCACCGAAGGGGCCGCGGGGGGGCTTTTGTCGATGTTGGTGGCGGTGTAGGTGACCTGTGTTTGCATGCCCGAGTGGCTGGTGATGGTGAAGAGATAGCTGGCGTTGGAAGAGATCTTGACGCTGGGGTCACCGCCTGCCCGGAAACGGGCGCTGATATCGACGGGGGTACCGCCGTCGATGCTCACCACCACGCTAGCAAGGCCCGAAGGGCCGCAAATGGCCTCCATCGTCACCAAGATATCCTGGTTTGTGGGCGCGGTGGTACTGGGGCTGGCGCTAAAGCGGGGGGGCGTGCTATCGTGCTGCACCAGTACGCTGGTTACGCTGCCTTTTACCCCGGCCTTGCTTTTGGCGTACACCCGGTACAGGCTACTGGCGTTTTGGGGGGCCGCAATGGGGCCGGTGTAGCGGTGCTCGGTGCTGCCGCCATTGATGGTATAGTAATAGCCCTCAATGCCCGAAAGGGCGCTGGCGTCGTCTGCCACCGTAAGGGTAACGGGGGTTTTGGTCCATTCCCC
>CAYYLW010000057.1:0-15059 GCA_964472465.1 uncultured Oscillospiraceae bacterium
CCACAAACACCAGGGCGGTAAGGGCCTTTTGGGCAAAATCGGTCAGGCCCATCAAGGCGGTGGTGTCGTCTAAAAACTCTACCCATTCATGCGTATCCGAATAGTACAGCCCTTTTTTTACTTCCATTGCTTCCATGTTACACAGCCTCCTAAAAAAGTTTTATATGCTGGTTTGCACAAATACACAAATTATAAAGAATACCGCGGTAAACGGCCAAGGCCACTATTTCCTTTTATAGAAAGGCGTGGCGGTTATTTCCGCTTCCACTTCCATGTCGCGCACTTTGAACACCACGGCAGTGCCCACCTCGCCATACTGCTTTTCAATATAGCCCATGGCAATGGGGTAGCCTAGATACGGCGCCATGGTACCGGAGGTGGAAAAGCCCACTTCTTTGCCGTCCACAAGCAACTCGCAATGCTCGCGCACAATGCCCCGGCCGGTGATCTTAAAGCCCCGCAGCACCCGGGTGCTATCGGCACGTTTCGCCAGGGCATCCTTGCCCACAAAGCTGTCCTTATTCATTTTTACGCTGAAATTCAGCCCTGCTTCCAGCGGGGTGATGTCGTCGGTCATCTCATGCCCATACAGCGGCATGGAGGCTTCCAAACGCAGGGTGTCCCGCGCGCCCAGGCCACAGGGAATCAGGCCATACTCTGCGCCCGCTTCCAGCAAAGCGTCCCATAGGGCCTCTGCTTTATCCGGTGCGGTGTATAGCTCGTAGCCCAGTTCCCCGGTGTAGCCCGTTTGGCTGATGATGCAGGCCGCGCCCGCCACACTGCCCTCTTGGAAGGTGTAGTATTTGGGCGGAATGTTGCTCTCATCGGTTAGTTTCTTCAAAATATCGAAGGAACGCGGGCCTTGCAGGGCAATTTGGGCATATTCGTCGGAGCGGTCGGTGAAGGTGCAATCACCCGAAACCCGCTCTTTTATCCAGTTATAGTCTTTTTCGTGGTTGGCACCGTTGCCCACCACCATAAATTTTGTGTCGGAAAATTTGTAGATGACCATATCATCCACAATGCCGCCCTCTTCGTTCAGCATGGTGGTGTATTTTACCTGCCCCACCTTCGCCACCGAATAGTCGTTTGCAAAGATCTTCTGCACGTTGTACAGTGCTTCACTGCCTTCAAAAACCATCTCTGTCATGTGGGAAACGTCAAACAGCCCACACTTTTCCCGTACGGCCATGTGCTCGCCCTTCAAGCTGGTGGGGTAATACACCGGTAGCAAATACCCGGCAAAATCCACCAGTTTGCCTTTCGCTTTCACATGGCAATTATACAGTGGCGTTTTTTTTGACATAGTTTGCCTCCTAAAGCAGTAGATTTTGTGGAACTATACTGATTCACCGGATTTACCGGGTTGAGCCGTATATCCAAATACTACACTTGCCTTGCAGGAAACCGGACAGGGGATATCTGCTTGCGTGGGCGCTACCAGAGCAAAAAAACTGGCGCTACCACTTTATTCAGTTGTAGGGGCCGCACTTTGGCGGCGCTGGTGTGGCCTTCACCCACTGCCCCGCACAAGGGCCTTCATTCGCTTCAAAAACCGGCCTATTCTATGTACGAAAACAGGAAGGAAATAGGAAGAGAATTGGGAAAAACATTCGTTGACCGTTTGGTTTGGCCGCTTTTCTTTTTCTCTTTTCATAGCCTTTTTATGGTAAAGATATATATGTTACTACGATAATAAATCAAACGAATGAATTTGTCAAACCAAATCGATATAAATTTATCAAAGTTATCGACAGAAATTTATCAAACCGATATAGGGACGCCGAATTGTGTTTTGGCTCCCCCGAAAAAAATTTCTTGCCACCCCCGCCGAGGGCCACCGAGGAAACCACTGGAAGGCCACCAGCGCCCGCAGAAGAAAAACACCCAGGGGGCCAAACACAAGAGGGCCCTTCGTGGCGGCTTGCGTTTTTCTTGTGCTACCGGCCCTGTGGCGCAGTGTACCGCGCCATTTCCTCCAGCTCCCGCAGGCGTTCCACGGCCTCGATTTTCCCGCGTTTGTTGAGGGCGTAAAAACTATCCAGTAGGGCCTGTTTCAGAATATCTTCTGTGATATAGCAATAGGCATCCAGGGCGGCTTTGTCCGCCTGCTCCTGGGCATTCCACCACACCTGGAACGGTGTTTCCTGTAGCACCATATCCAAAGCCGCGCTGTGGTAATCGTCTGCCTGGCCGGGGGCATACTGGTGCACGGCCTGCAAAACCGCCTGCATCTCCCCCTCGGCCTGCGGGCTAAGCAGTTGCTCCACCCGCACGCCAAAATACTCGGCCAATTTGGCCACCGTGGCCGCACCGGGGGTGGTGCCGCGCTTTTTCCACATGGCCACGGTACCCTGTTTTATACCATTATCCCGCCCCGCTTTGGTGGGCGTGACACCCCGCTCTTGGCACAGCCGCTCAAATATGTCATAAAACACAATTGCACCCACCTTTTCTTATGCAAAACAACGAATAACATCTGTTATTCTTGCAATAACAATAGTTATACATTATACTCAATAGTATAACATACGTTGTCTGTATCATAGCATGCAACATAACAAATGTAAAGAAAAGAGGAGTGAGGAGCATGAACATTTGCACCGCCAAGCTAGGGCTGGCCATGCTGAAAGCCGGGGTGAACCACACAGACGAACTGGCCGCCTTGGCCCATCTGCCACCCCGGGCCATCCCCCGCCTGTTGCGCGGTAAAACCCGCCTGTCCGTTCTAAAAAAGCTGGCGCTGGCGCTGGCAGTACCCCCGGAGGCGCTGCTGCCAGAAAGACACCCACGGGCAAGGGCCGTACCCATTTTGTGAATCTACATCCGCAGGGAAAGAAGGGAACGCATGATAAGACAAAAGGCGGGGCGCGGGCCATGCGGCCGCTGTCCAAAGCGGCGCGGCGCTTGCCCACTAAAAGCAGAGGCCCCACCAGCGAATGGTCCCAGCCGGCTTTTGGCAGAGGCCGCCGGCCTAGTGGGCGCCGGGCTGTTAAGCTGGGAGGAGGTGCGGCACACCCTGGCGGCCGAAACCCAGCGGCGGGACGCACTGAAAAGGCAGCACGAAGAAACCCTGGCGCTTTTGGAAATTCCGCCATTGCAAGACCGCTGATTTTGTAGCCATACACCCCCTCAACAACACAAAAAGAACAGGAGGCACACTCATGTATACGGTAGGTAAAAAACACAATATCCCCCAGCGCGCTTCGGCCAAGACCCCGGCGGCCGGCCACTTGGGCCTTGGGCAACGCATTCGCCGCCGCCGCCAAGCGCTGGGGCTCAGCCAGGAGGCCTTATCCTCCCTGTGCGGCATCAGCCAGCGTAGCTGGAGCCAGTATGAAACCGGGCGCTGGATACCAAGGGCCGATAGGCTGCTGGCCATTGCCCAAACCCTGGAGGTAAGCGTGGATGAACTGCTGGGCGCCGGGGAGGCAAACCGGGGATAAGACCCCTTCCCATATACCCTGCTTTATAGCCTGCGCCAACGGGAACGCTACAATAAAGGCAGGGCAACCGAATACGCCTTTGCCCAAACAAGGCCCACCCGGGCCATAAACGGAGGAGGAAAACACTTGGAAAACATGGAAAACACCCCACTGGAGGAGGCGGGGCAGCAGCCCGCCGAGGAAAAAGCCTTTACCCAAACCGAACTAAACGAGATTGTGCAAAAGCGCCTGGCACGGGAACGCGAAAAAATGAGCCTGATTGCCAAAGGTGAGTTTGAACAAAAACTGCTGGAGCGGGAAAAGGCCGTAACCGAAAAAGAGTGGAGAGCGGTGGCGCGTGAGCGCTTGGCCGAAGCCGGGTTACCAACCGAAGCCGCCCAGTTTTTGCACTGCAGCAGTGAGGAGGCCTTTGAAGCCTCCTATGCCCAAATGGCAAAAATGCTGGGGCCTGTGCTGGCAGAGCTGGTAGAAACCCGCGTGGAAGAACGGTTTAGGCAATGCGGGTATATCCCGCCCAAGGGCGGCGGGCAAAGCGCCGTCCTCAAAGACGCCGTGCGCAGCGCTTTCCAAAAATAAGGAGGGCATTTTATGGCCATTGATTTGGCGGTTCAATTTCAAGAAAACGTGGACGAACTGTTTTGCACCGAAAGCAAAACCAGCCTGTTGACCAACCAGGATTATAGCTGGGACGGCGCCAGCACCATCAAGGTATACTCGGTGGCAACGGTGCCGATGCAGGACTATGGCCGCGGCGGCCCGGCACAGGGCAACTGGAGCCGGTATGGCCCGGTGGAGGGCCTGGACGCCACCACCCAGGCCATGCGCCTGCGCAAAGACCGCAGCTTCACCTTCGCCATCGACCGTTTGGACACCGACGAAACCCGGCAAGCCGTGCAGGCTGCCTCGGCGTTGGCGCGGCAGATGCGGGAAGTGTGCGTGCCCGAGGTGGACGCCTGGGTGCTGGGGCAGATGTGCGAGAACGCCGGGCAAAAACCCAGCCCCGCCGCCCTTACCGCCACCAATATCTACGAGAAGATTGTGGAGGGCGGCAGCGCGCTGGATAACGCCGAGGTGCCCGAGACTGGCCGGGTGCTGCTGGTAACACCGCCCGTGTATCTGCTGATGAAAAAAAGCAAGGACATTGTGCTGGAAACCGATGTGGGGGCCGAAATGCGGCTGCGCGGGGTGATTTCTAACCTGGACGGCATGGATATTTTGAAGGTGCCCACCGCACGCCTGCCCGAGGGTTTTGGGTTTATGATTGCCCATCCTGTGGCCACTGTGGCCCCCATGAAACTGGAGGAATACCAGGTGCATCAAAACCCGCCCGGCATTTCGGGCGATTTGGTGGAGGGGCGGCTGAACTACGACGCCTTTGTACTAAAAAACAAAGCCAGCGCCATTTTGTATCAGGCGCAGGCCTAGAGCTGGGGCGAACAGGGCAAGCGCTGTACGCTTGCCCTGTTCCCACAAAACCGGATGCGGGGCGCTGGCAATGGCCGGCCGCCCCGCATTTTTTACCATTTTACATCAGGAAGGAGAGACACCCATGACAGGCAAACAAAACAAAGTGCTGGCCGCTTTACTGGCCTGCAACACGGCCGGGCAGGCCGCCGCCCTAGCCGGGGTAAGCCGCCAAAGCATATACAAATACCTGGCCTGCCCCAGCTTTAGGGCACAGTATGAGGAGCAGCGCCGCCACAGGGTAGACCTGGCCGCCCGCAGCCTGCCGCTGAAAATAGAAGCGGCAGCCCAGGTGGCCGCAGAGCTGATGGAAAACCCGGAGGTCTCCCCCAGCGTGCGTCTTAGCGCGGCCAAAGCGGTGCTGGCCTACGGCCACAAAGCCTGGGAACAGGAGGAGATTTTACGGCGTATCGAAGCGCTGGAAGCGGCGGAATCAGAGCCCGCCGGGGGCTATGGCAGCGCCGAAACACGTTTGCGGGCGCTGGAAAAACGGCAGGCGGGCCGCGCCGCCGCGCAATACGGGGAGGATGACCTCGCCCCGCCCAGGTTTGTGATTGTGCCCGCCGAGCCAGGGCTTTCTTTGGAAGACGACGAGTAAAAAATGCCCTGCTGCAACAACACAGGCGGTGCCGCTGGCCTGGACGCCGCGTGCCATTAGCTGGCCGTATAATCCTGAAAGCTGATGTTCAAATCCACCTCGCCGGCAATGCCGTCTATGCTGCCTTTGTGGGTGTATTGCCAAATGGTAAAGTCATAGGGGTAGTAGGGTTGCGGGCGGTACTGGGCAAACCATTTGTCTATGCCGCTTAGGCGTGCAGGCTCCATACGGGCCAAAAACCAGCTTACGTTCCCATAAATCATGGGCTTGTAGCCGCGCTCTTGCACCCGCGCACAAAAGGCCAGGGCAATGTCCGTCACCTCAGCCGCGGTTAGGGCCTCGGTGCGGTAGGGCGATGTGGTCAACTCCTCCATATCAAAGGCGATGGGATACTGGATGTTGTAACCCGCCAGCATGTCGATGATGTAATCCGCTTCCTCTTTCGCCTCGTCGGCGTTTACCGCCTGGGAGAAAAAGTACACCCCCAGCGGCATCCCCACCGCCGTGGCCCCGGCCAGGTAACTCTGAAAAAACTCATCGGTAATCAAGTCGCCTGTTTCGTAGCCACGGTAGCCCGCGCGCAGAAAGGCAAACTGTACCCCGGCGTCCTTCACTTTCTGCCAGTCTATCTCGCCCTGGTACTTCGAAACATCGATGCCCACCAAGCCCTGGCGGCCACTGGGCTCTGTGTAGTTCAGCACCCCGGTCTCGCTTTTGGTCAGCATGGCCCAGTCATAGTCGTGCTGGGGCAGGCTTTGGTCAAGGTCGGCGTACACATGCTGCCCACGGAAAGAATACACAATCTTTTCGGGGAACAACTCCTGCAAAAAATAGGCGTCCACCCCGTGCTTTTGGGCCAGTGCCTTCATGTTGTCTATCCAGGCTTGCAGCTCCGCTTCGTCCGCCCCGGCGCCGCCCATCACCTCGGCGCTATCCTCCCCGCCGGGCAAGGAGGGGCCGGTGCGCTGGCCCGCGCTGGGCGCGCTTAGCGCTGTGTACAATAGGCAGGCAACCAAACTGGCCGCTAATAGCACGTTTAAGGTGACGGAAATCACGAGTCCTCGGCCCTGTTTTTTCATAGAAGTTTCCTTTTTGGGGGATACTGGGTGGCTGGGTTGTATTTTGTATTATACCATAGGGGCCACCCACAAAAAAGCCGATGCTGTGTAGCGCACTGGTTTGGTTCTTCCCGCCACACAAAAAAGCATTGCAGAAGGGCCCGCACCATGCTACCATAGCAAAAAAGCCAGGAGGAACCACGATGGGAGAACTGGGCCAACTGCCCAATATTGGCAAAACCTTGGGGGCACAGTTGCAGGCAGCCGGGGTGGAAACCCCCGCCCAGCTACGGGCGCTGGGCAGCCGGGAAGCCTGGCTGCGCCTGCTGGGGCGGGACGCTGGCGCCTGTTGCAACAGCCTGTATGCCCTGGAAGGGGCGGTGCAAAACATCCGCTGGCACAACCTGCCCCAGCCCACAAAGGATAGCCTGCGCAGCTTTTTCCAGCAGGCCAAAAGCGGCGTGGCGCGCTAGGCATACCAAAGCCCTCTGCAAAATGCAGAGGGCTCAGCCTGTCGAAAAAGTGCGCATTGCTGCGTCAACTGCAAATTCACGCTGCCGTTACAACTATTGAATATGCGCCGTTGCGCGAATTTTTGTTTTCTTGCACTGCATCTCTTTTTCTCCGGCTGATGTTTTTTGACGCTCTGGGCTTTTTCACACCCTTTACCGGCGCACCGGGCAAAGCGGCAGGGGGATATTGGCAGGCCGGGCCCGTGGGCAGGCCTTTTGCAGCGCTAAGACGCGCGGCGGCGCACGATGCCAAAATAGCTGCGGGCCGTTTGGCGGAACACCAGCAGGTACACCAGCGCATAGGCCAAAGCGGTGAATACGCTGGCCAGCACCAAAAGGGGTATGTTGAGCACCCCGAACAAAATCATGGCGCGGCTGATGGGGAAGAAGGCCACCGCCACATGCACCAAGGAGACCAGTAGCGGCAGGAAGAACACCAGCAAAATCTGGCTGTTGATGGTTTTTTTCACCTCTGCCTCGCCCATGCCCACCTTTTGCAAAATGGCAAAGCGGGCGGCGTCGTCATAACCTTCCGAAAGCTGTTTGTAGTATATGATAAGGGCGGCGGCCAGCAGAAAGAGGATGCCGAAATACAGCCCTAGGAATAAAAACCCGCCGTTGGTGGCATACCAGCCCTCGCGGGCCCCCTCGCGCCAGGTAAGGCGCACACTGCCCTGGCTAGCGGCCTTCTGCTCTTCCAGATACCCATTCAGTTCTGTGGCAAAACGGTCCTTCGCCGCATCGCTGCCGCTTAGGTCAAACTGCACCGTCGAGGTGGTGCTCAGCATTGTCTCGTCTACAGTGGCCAACTGCTGCTCCAGCGCGGCCTGGCTGGGCAACACCAGCACGAAACTGCGCGCCAAATCCCGGCTACCCGCACTCATCTTGCCAAAACTTTCCAGCGGCCGCACCTTGTAGGTGATGCCATTCAGCGTCAAGCTGGCCTCCCGGTATTCTCCCCCGCTCACCAGCAGCAGGGCTTCCCCCTCGGCCAGCTCTACAGCGGTGTTCTCGTTTTGGTTATAGCTTTCCAGTGTAATCATAGAAAAATAACTGTAGGTGGGGGAGTAGGACTGTTGGGAAACCGCATCAAACTGGCTACCCTCACTGCTGGCCGTGTATTCCCAGCGTTGGAAACTTTGCAGGTTTTCCAGGCCCACCCCGCTGTTTTTCGCAATCTCCTGCGCCTTTTCTACCGCGGGCTGGTGGTCCTGGGGTTCGTATACCCGCAATTCACATTCATAGGGATACTGGGTATTTAAAGAATCCTCCGCGCCCACGTTCAGCGCCACGGTACTGCTCACCGTCACCAGCACCATACAGCTTAAAATACAGATGGTGGCAAGACCTGCGGCGTTCTGCTTCATGCGGTAAATCATGCCCGAGACCGAGATGAAATGTTGCGGCCGGTAGTAAAACTTCTTGTTGCGGCGCAGCAGCTTCAGCAGCAAAATGCTGCCCGAGAGAAAGAGGCAGTAGGTGCCCAGTATCACCATCAGCACCGCCAGCAAAAAGAACATGATGACCTCCAGCGGGGAGGTGAAGTAGAGGGCCACAAAATATCCGCCGCCCAAAAACAGTAGCCCCAGTAAGCTAAGCACCAGCGAGCCGCGCGGCTCTTTTTCGCCTTGGTTGGCCCCGGCCATCAGCCCGATGGGGCTGGCCAGGCGCACCTGCCGCAGGTTGGAAAGCAGCGTGAGCAAAAACACCAGCGCAAAGAAGGCGGTGGCAACACCCAGTGCCTGCGGGCTAACCTGCATGTTCAGCATCACCGGGTAGCGCACCAGCCGCAGCAAGGCCCAGTAAAGCAACTGGCTAAGCAGCATGCCCAGCCCCAGGCCCAAAACCAGAGCCACCACCGCCACAAACAGTGTCTCAAACAGCATCAAAAGGGCGATGTTCTTTTTCTCCATGCCCAAAACCGAGTACAGCCCCAGCTCTTTTTTGCGCCGTTTGATGAGAAAACTGTTGGTATAGAAGATAAGGGCCGCACAGAAAAGCGACAGGATGAAGGCCCCAACGGCGGTGAAACTTTTTACCACACTCTCCCCACGCACGCCATCCAGGGTTCCGGCAAAGTTGATGGCCAGCAGGGTATACAGCGTGAAAATGGAAACCACACAGGCCAGCAGATACGGCAAGTAGGTGCTGCGGTTTCGCCACAGGTTTCCCGCGGCCAGTTTTGGGTAAAATTGCAAGGCCCGCATATTACACCGCCTCCTCGCTGGCTGCCACGGTGAGGGTGTGGCCTATTTGCTGGTACAGTTCTTCGTCGCTTTGCCCCCCGCGGTAGATTTGGTGGAACACCTGCCCATCGCGAATGAACAGCACCCTGCCCGCGCGGCTGGCCGCCCGTGCGGAGTGGGTCACCATCAAAATGGTTTGCCCCTCGCGGTTCACCCCCGCCAACAGGCGCAGTAAAGCGCCCGAGGCTTTGGAATCCAGCGCGCCGGTGGGCTCGTCTGCCAGCACAATATCCGGCTGGGTGATGAGGGCCCGCGCGGCGGCGGCCCGCTGCTTTTGCCCACCGGAAATCTCATAGGGGAACTTGCCCAGAATATCGGTGATAGCAAGCTTGTAGGCCAAGGGTTCCAGCCTGCTGCGCATCTCCTCATAGCGGCAGCCGGAAAGCACCAACGGCAGATAGATATTATCCTCAATGGTGAAGGTATCCAGCAGGTTGAAATCTTGGAAAATGAAGCCCAGATGCTCGCGGCGGAAGGTGGCCAGTTTCCCCTCTTTCACCGCGGCAAAGGGCACCCCGCGCAGAGCCACCTCGCCCGCCGTGGGGCTATCCAGCGAGGCAAGGATGTTCAGCAGGGTGGTTTTGCCGCTGCCGCTTTCGCCCATGATGGCCACGAATTCGCCCTCTTCAACGGTAAACGAAATATCCCGCAGGGCCTCCACCTTATTGCCGCCAAAGCGGGTGGAGTATATTTTTTGTAGATGCCGTACTTCCAGCAATGCCATAGTGCATGCCTCCTTGTGGGTGTTGTCTTGCTTCTCCCCCATTCTACCGCCTGCAAAGCCGGCCCTACCATAACTTTGGCTTACAAAACGCGCCCCCCAGCTTACAGTTTTGTCACATTGGCAGGCCTGCTGGCGGTAGAAAAGCAGGCCCTTGTACCCCCTTAATCCAGCTCCAGTTGGCTTTGGTGCAGGTGCAGCAGCACCCGTGTACCCTTGCCGGGGGCAGATTCTAGGCAGATGGAAAAACCCAGCTTTTCCATCACCAGGCGGCAGAGGTAAAGCCCAATGCCGGTGCTGCTGCGCTCGGTACGGCCTGCGGCGCCGGTAAAGCCCCGCTCAAACACCCGGGGCAGGTCCTGCGCGGGAATACCGCAGCCGCTGTCCTCCACGGCCAGCACGCTTTCTTCCGCCAGATACACACGTACCCCGCCCTTCTTTGTGTATTTGGCGGCATTGGTGAAAAGCTGCTCCAGCACAAAGCAAAACCATTTTTCGTCCGTCACGGCCTCGCCCTGTACCCCGCTTACGTCCAGCGGCAAGCCCTGGTAAATAAACAGTGGCGCGCACACTTTAGCGGCTATTTTTACCAGGTTTTCCAGCTTGTAGGGCCGCAAATCCAAATCGCTGTGCAGGGAACTTAGGCGCTGGTATTGCAATGCCATGCCCACGTATTGCTCCATACGAAACAGCTCTTGTTCGGCCTCGGCACGTGCGGCGCTGGGCAAACCCCCGCTGCTTTGCAGCAAAAGCCGCAGGGCGGCCAGCGGGGTTTTCACCTGGTGGGCCCACAGCATGTAATATTCCTCGGCATCCCTTCGCTGGGCCTCGTTATGGGCATGTAGGCGCGCCCGCTCCGCTTCCAGCGCCTGGATGAGGGCGATGTCGTCTGCCTCGGGCAGGCTGCGTGGTGCCGGTAAGGGGGCGGCCGGAAAGCGCCCCACCAGGTGCTGTATATTCAGGTGCCGCGCGGCAAAGCGGTAAAAATCCCACCCGGCCAGCGGCAGGCCGCCCGCCAGCG
The DNA here is from genome assembly GCA_964472465.1 of uncultured Oscillospiraceae bacterium. Taxonomy (GTDB): domain Bacteria; phylum Bacillota; class Clostridia; order Oscillospirales; family Ruminococcaceae; genus JAAYCI01. The sequence continues at coordinate 11,067 of CAYYLW010000057.1, forward strand.
CCACCAGCATGGCATACCCCGCCACCGAAGCCGGGTAACCGTGCAGGGCATACACCACCCCAAACGCCAAAAACACAAACACCACATAGCCCAAAAGCACGCGGCGGGCCTTGAGCCAGTGCCCCAAAAGGGTAAAACGGCCCTGTTTCATTCGCTTTCCCCCTCTTCGGCGGCCCAATAGCCCTCGCCCTTTTTGGTGCATATGAACCCCGGCAAGCCTTCGCTTTCCAGCTTTTTGCGCAGCCGGTTCACGTTCACCGTCAGGGTGTTGTCGTCTATAAAACTCTCGTCCTCCCACAGCCGCCGCATGATGACATCCCGCCCCACCACCCGGCCCGGCTTTTCCAGCAGCAATTGCAGGATGCGAAACTCATTGCGGGTAAGGGGGATTTTTCGCCCGGCATAGGCCAGGGTCATTCCCTCGCAATCTAGCTGGGCGCCCTGGCAGGCGGGCGGCTGCGCCGGGGCGGCAAATTCATAGCTGCGGCGCAAAAGCGCCTGCACCTTGGCCACCAGCACCGGCATGTCAAAGGGCTTTGCCATGAAATCGTCTGCGCCTTGGTGCAGCGCGGTAAGCTGGTTTACACTGGCCGAGGAGGAGGACAAAAACAAAATGGGCAAAGTGGATTCCCGGCGCATTTCCCCACACCAGTGGAAGCCACTGCGGTGCGGCAAAGAGAGGTCCAGCACCACAAGATGGGGGGCAAAACGCCGAAATTCTTCCATGACGGCAGAAAAATTGCTTGGGCGCGCCACCTCATAGCCCCAGTTTTCCAGCTCCCCCGCCACCAGCCGGGCGATGGTTGGGTCGTCCTCCACCAAAAATATCCGCTGCATTGTCCTGTCCTCCCACACACTACTTACGGTTCACCCTTAGGTATACCCTTTTGTATTATATCACGACTAAGCCCCCTTTGCCCCTTCGCCCGCCGCTCTTTTTTTGGGTGGAAAGCCCGCCTGCCACAGGGGTTTTATCGTCAATAGTTCGCGCAAAAATGACAAAAAAAGCCTAGCACACCCGTGCTTCATATGGTATCATTGAACTGCTATAAGCCTCCTGTGCAAAGGTAGAAAGCACCGGGCCTGTGGCATGTTTCCCGGCAGAAAAGCGGGAAGGGAGGCAGGGTTTTTGATGTTAAAGAAGTACAAGGGATTATTGGCCCCACTGGCTACGGGGCTGGTGGCTATTTTGGTGGTGGCGGCAGGTTTGCTTTTGTACAACCAACATATCCGCGCCATGGTGGAGCAAACCACCCACGATACCCTGGAGGAATCCCTAAACCAGCAGGTACACGATTTCACCTCCAAACTGGAGATGGAAGAGGCCAACATCCGCGCCATGGCGGCGGCGCTGGCCACCTCGCCCAATGTGCGGGACATCCCCCCCAGTTTGCTGCTCAACATGGCCGAAGAGGCCACCTTTGATTATATTTTAGTGGCCGACAGGCAGGGCAAAGCCATCTCTAGCGTGGGACGGGAATTCGACATTTCAGACCGCGCGTATTTTGGCCAGGCCCTGGCGGGGGAAACTGTGCTGAGCGACCCCCTTAGCTCCAAGGTAAACGCCGAGGAAGTGGTGGTGATTGCCACCCCCATCTATTACCAAAGCGAGATTGTGGGGGTGTTTTCCGCCACCTATCTCTCCCGCAATTTGGACAGCCTGCTGCTTCCCTCCTTTGATGGCGTAGCCTATGCCTATGTAACAGACAACGAGGGGAAGATTCTAGCGCGTTCCACCAACGCCTACTCCATCACACAGGCCGAAAACCTGTTCGACACCTACAAAAACGCCAATTTCTATGCTTATGAGGATTTTGAAACCATTCGCCAGAAGATACAAGCGGGCGAAAGTGGCCATGCCAAATATACGGTGGGCAACCAGGAACGGGTGCTGCATTACGGGCCACTGGGCGAAAATGGCGGTGTGAACGATTGGAACGTATTCGTCATCGTGCCCGAGGACGCTGTGTTCAGCACCGCCAATTCCATCACCTTCTCCACGGCGGTGCTCTCCTTGGGCTTTTTGGCGGTGTTCCTGGTGCTGCTGTGCATCATTGTGCTGATGCAGAAAAAAAGCATGAACCGTCTTGAAAAAATGGCGTTTGTGGACGAATTGACCGGCGCGCCCACCCTGGTGAAGTTCAAGCTGGACGCCCAGCGCCTGCTCTCCGAATTCCCAGAATCCAAATTTGTACTCATCAAGATGGACATCGAAAACTTCAAGCTGATCAACCAAACCCTTGGCTTTACGGTGGGCGACAGGGTGCTAAAAAGTATGGCCAATGCCGTAGAGGCATGCAGCACGGGCAAACGCGAGGCCTATGGCCGCGCCAACATCGATGAATTCATTCTGCTGCACGAGTACCGCAGCGAAGAGCATCTGCACGCCAGTATGAACCACCTGCGCCGGGTGTTTGCGCAGGGCATGGGGGAAGATTTTAAATATGATGTGAAGTTTGTTATAGGCTATTACTACCTGCAATTTGAAGACTGCCAAGACATTGCCGCCGCTTTTGAAAAGGTGAATGTGGCCCACCGCACGGCCAAGAACATTGGCAGCGAAAGCTGTGTGTATGACGAGACCTTCATCAAGGAGGCCCTGCGCAAAAAAGATATTGAAAACAAGATGGAAACCGCCTTGAAAAACGGCGAATTCAAAATGTATTTACAGCCCAAATACCGCCTGAAAGACGAGACCATTGCCGGTGCCGAAACCCTGGTGCGCTGGCAGGAAGAAGACGGGAACACCCTATATCCCGGCAGCTTCATCCCCATTTTTGAAGCCAACGGTTTTGTTACTAAGCTGGATATGTACATGTTTGAAGAGACCTGCCGCGCGTTGCGCGACTGGATGGACAGGGGCCTTCCCATGGTTCCCGTTTCGGTAAACTTCTCTCGCCTACACCTGACAAACCCCTACTTTGTGGAAATGCTGTGCACTTGCTGTGACCGCCACCAGGTGCCCAGGAAATACCTGGAAATCGAACTCACCGAAACCACCATCTTCGACAACGAGGATATTTTGGTGGATATGATAGACCAGCTCCACAACCAGGGTTTCACCCTTTCCATGGATGATTTTGGCACGGGTTACAGTTCTCTTGGGCTGCTGAAAAATATCCCGGTGGATTCCATCAAAATCGACCGCAGCTTCTTCACCACGGCCAAAAACACCAGCCGAGCCTACACGGTAATTGCCAACGTGCTACGCATGGCCGGGGAACTGCACATCCACACCGTGGCCGAGGGGGTGGAGGCCAAAGAGCACATTGAATTGCTGCGCGAACTGGGCTGCGACATGGTGCAGGGCTATTACTATGCAAAACCCATGCCCCGGCAAGCGTTTGAAGAGTTGCTGCCACTGTGCCAGCCAGAGGAATAGGCCAGTTGCCCCCTTTTCTTTCCCGCCAAGCGCCCTTGTAAAACAGGCCGAGAGCCTCCACATGTGGGGGCTCTTTTTTCTGCGCCCACTACCGGCCAGGCCGCCACCTTATTTGCCCTGGCGTGCCGGCTGGTGCTATAATAAAAATGATTCACAAAACCCGAAAGGAAATCGTGTAACCCTTAGCATGGCAAAACGAATGAACGACCTAGGAAAAGACAGGGTGGGCCCCCTGATGTTACGCCTGGCCATACCGGCCGTAACCGCCCAACTTGTGAACGCCCTATACAATATAGTAGACCGTATGTACATCGGGCGGTTAAAACCCGATGGAGACATTGCCCTCACGGGTCTCGGGGTCACCTTCGCCATCATCATGTTCATCTCGGCCTTGGCCGCACTGGTGGGGGTGGGCGGCGGCAGCCGGGCCGCCATCAAAATGGGTGCCAAAGACGATGAGGCTGCCAACGAGATTTTGGGTAACTGTTCGGTACTCATTTTGCTCATCTCCGTCGTGGTTACAGCGGTGTTCCAAATTTTCAAAGACCCCATGCTCATGGCCTTTGGCGCCAGCGAAACCACCCTGCCCTATGCCTCTCAGTATCTGGGCA
>CAYYLW010000058.1:0-14619 GCA_964472465.1 uncultured Oscillospiraceae bacterium
GCCCATGCTCACCGGCACCGGGGGCAACGCGGGCAGCCAAAGCAGCACCATGGTGATTCGTGGTATTGCCCTGGGGGAGATTGGCCCGAAGGATTTCCTCACCGTGCTGTGGAAAGAGATGCGCATCAGCTTGGTGGTGGGCGTGGTGCTGGCGCTGGTGAACTACCTGCGTATTGTGCTTACCTACCCCGGTAGCGGCTTGGTGCCACTGGTGGTGTCTCTGGCGCTGGTGGGGGCCATATTCATTGCCAAGGTGATTGGCGGGGTGTTGCCCATTTTGGCCAAAGCCGTTAAACTGGACCCCGCGCTGCTGGCGGCGCCGGTGGTAACCACCGTGGTGGATGCGCTGAGTTTGGTTTTGTATTTCAACATTGCCCGCTGGATACTGGGCTAGCAGAGGGTGCATGCCAATGCTTCCATAAAAAGCACCGAGAAAAGCCCGGGTGTTGCATGATGGTGGTATGGGAAAAAAGGCCTGGAATGGCTGCGAAAGCGGAAAGGGGGGAGACTGGTGGCAAGCAGGATAAACGAAGTGCGGCTGGGTGTGCTGGCGGGGCAGAAAAATTACCGGGCGCTGCGCGCGGCTTTGGCCGAGATGAACGAAGTAGACGTGGCGGGCTTTTTGGAAGACCTGCCCGAAGAGCAGCGGCCCCTAGTCTTCCGTACCTTAGAAAAAGACCAGGCGATGGATGTTTTTGCCGAACTGGAGACCGACACCCAGCAGCATATTATCGAGCGTATTACAGACCGCGAACTGGCCGACCTGATGGAAGAGCTGGCGGTGGACGACGCGGTGGACATGCTGGAAGAGATGCCCGCCATGCTGGTAAAGCGTGTGCTGCAAACGGCCACGCCCGAAATGCGGGCCCTCATCAACGAGTTTTTGCGCTATCCAGAAAATTCTGCCGGCAGTATTATGACGGCGGAATTTACAGATTTGCGCAAAAAAATGACGGTGGAGGACGCCATCAAACGCCTGCGCCGCACCGGGGAGGACCGCGAGACCATCTACACCTGTTATGTGATGGACGACGCGAGGCACCTAGAGGGCGTGGTGACCGTAAAAGACCTGTTGCTGGCCCATGATAACGACCTGGTGAGCGACCTGATGGAGCCGGACGTTATCTCGGTACACACCACCAGCGACAGGGAAGAGGCCGTGCAACTGATGGCCAAATATGGCTTTATCTCCCTGCCCGTGGTGGATGCGGAAAACCGCCTGGTGGGCATTGTAACGGTGGACGACGCGGTGGAGATCATCCAGGAGGAGGCCACCGAGGACTTTGAGAAAATGGCGGCGATGGCCCCTTCGGACCGTCCCTACCTCAAAACCGGGGTGCTTACCCTTTCGCGCAACCGTATCTTCTGGCTGCTGTTTTTGATGGTGAGCAGCATGATCACTGGGGCCATTTTGGGCAAATTTGAAGCGGCCTTCGAGGTCATTCCCATCCTGGTTACCTTCATTCCCATGCTCACCGATACGGGCGGCAACGCGGGTAGCCAGGCCAGCACCATGGTCATTCGTGGCATTGCCCTGGGCGAAATTGTCCCGCGCGATTTTGGCGCGGTGGTGTTTAAAGAGTTGCGGGTGAGCCTGATGGTGGGCCTGCCCTTGGCGGCCCTGAATTTCTTGCGCATCCTCATCACCTACCCCGGCTTTGGCATGGAGGGCCTGGTGGTTAGCCTTGCCATGGTGTGCACGGTGGTGCTGGCCAACACGGCGGGCGGGGTGCTGCCTATGCTGGCCAGGCTGGTGCGCATAGACCCCGCCATCATGGCCGCACCGCTGATAGCCACCTTGGTGGATGGTTGCTCCTTGCTGATTTATTTTACCATCGCTGTAAATTTGCTGCCCCTCTAGGTGGGGTATGGCGATGGCCACAAACTGTTCACAAAGCCTTCGCTTTTTTTCTCTTGCAATTGCGGGGCCTTTGCAGTATAAATGTTAGGTAAAAAAACACAGGCTGAAAGGGGGCTTTTTTGTTGCCCCTGCCAGACCAAAAAAAGGAGGCGTAGTGTACAAATGGTTATACACGTAACAAAGGATACCTTTGAGGATGAAGTGGTAAAGAGTGATAAACCCGTTTTGGTGGAGTTTTGGGCATCCTGGTGTGGCCCGTGCAAAATGATGGGCCCGATTATTGACCAGTTGGCCGAGGAACTGAAAGATACGAAAGTGTGCAAAATCAATTCCGACGAAGAACCGGAATTGGCCACCCAGTTTGAAATTATGAGCATCCCCACCGTGATTGTGTTCAAGAACGGGCAGGCCGTGGGCCAAAGTGTGGGTGTAGCCCCAAAAGATAAGCTGCTGCAATTGCTGGACTAGTGTTCGGGTAGCCCTTCCGTTTGGCTACCGCACACAAGGCCAAAAAGCGAAACGTTGTAGAATACAGGCTGAAATACTTTGAAACAAGTGAAGCCCCGCCTTTCTTGGCGGGGCTTCACTTGTTTCAAAGGAATAGTGTATAACGTTATGCCACCCCGGTGGGCGGGGAAAGGATGGTGGTGGCCGGGGGGGATGTGCTAGAGAAAAGCATAAACGTGCCGGAGAAGGGGGGCCGGAAACGGAACCCGCCTTCAAACACTTCATCTACGGGAATTTGTACACAGTGGCCGCCCTCTTGTAGCCCGGCCACCATAATGGTGCTACCCGCCCCCACCTGGTTGCTGTACACCGTAAAACCGGCCTCTTCGTCCAATGGGGCCGGGGTGCCGCTTTGCACGCCAAAACAAAGGGTGTCCAGGGCCGTGGCGGGCCATTGTTGCTGCTGGGCATAGGCTTCCAGTGCCATTTTCTGCTGGGCGGGGGGGCTGTATAGGGTAACGCCTTTTGGCAAAGCGATGTCCACCTGGGAAACGGGGCTGCGGGCCAGCGTGCTGGTGGCCTGCTGCAAAGTGCCCGTGGGAAGAGACACGGCGGGCAGGCTGCCCACCGGGGCACTTTGCATCGCCGCTGGGGCGGCAAGGCTGCCGGCAGGGGGGCCGGCAGTGGCTTGTGAGGGCCCCGCCAGCAGCGGCAGGCTCATCCCAAACAGTGCCGAAAGCACGGCCAACATCACCGCAGATTTTTTTTCCATCTCTTGCCCTCCTGGGGGGCGCCTTTCGCACAAAAGCACGCCCACACTCTTGTTTTTTAGTATACCACGCCAGCCGTGCCAGGGGAATAGCCAAGGGAAGGCGGGGGACAAAAATAGGGTCAAGTTTGGCCGGAATAATGGCTTTCAAGGCGGAAAAACGCGGTTTTGTCTTTTTCGCTTGCATTGGGAAATACATGTTGCTATACTATAGCAGTTCGATTCTCGGTCAGCGGGGGGCGGCCCCCATTTTGGAAAGGAGTTTTGGTATTATGAAAGCGGTATCGATTATTTTGGGCATTCTGTTGGCCATTGGCGGGTTTTTTCTGATGTTGACGCCCGGCATGACCTTCGCCAGCATGAGCTGGGTAGTGGGCTTCTTGCTACTGTTTGCCGGTGTGAATTCGGTGGTGGAGTATTTTGTGAACCGGAAAACGGGCACCCAGTCCATTTCAGAGATTGTGATTGGCATTTTGTGCGGCCTGCTGGGCATTCTGGTTCTGGTAAATCCCCTCGTCGGCCTGCTTACCGATGGCCTGCTCATCTACGCGTTTGATTTCTGGCTGATTATTGGCGGGGTTATCCGCATTGGGCGCTCGGTGCAGATGAAAAAAGAGGGAGACAAGAGCTGGGTGTGGGTGCTGGTATTTGCCATCCTTTCGGTTCTGGTGGGCTTCTACGCCCTGTTTAACATCATCGCTTCGGCCATGGCCATTGGCCTGTTGGCGGGCGCGGTGGTGCTGATGAACGGCATTAGCATGATTGCCGCCAGCTCCGCCATGGGCGGCAGCGGCCAAGGCGGCGGCACAGCGGCAGCCTAAAATTTTGGTTTGGCCTATTTCCAGTGGATAGAGCATAAAAACAAGCACCCGGGGTTCCCCGAGTGCTTGTTTTTTGCTCTATTAGCGCAGGCCAAAACGGCGGCGCAACTGGTCTTTCAGGCGGCGCAGGCGCGCAGCCAAAGATTTGGGGTTTTGGCCGGGCCGCCCCCGCCAAACGCGAAAGGCACGGGCAATTTTGCTGATGCTATAGGTATAGGCCCACAATTCACCGCTTCGGCCGGGGGGGCTGCCCTCGGTTCCGAAATAGCGGGGGAAGGGAATTTCAGGGGGCCATTCATACTCGGGGGAGGGGGGCGGTTGCTCGGCCAGGCGGGTTTGTACCAGGGCCAGCTCTGCCCCCAGGGTTTTAGAAAAACCAAAGGCCGAGGCATACACCAGGTAATCGCCCCACAGGCTGATTTCCTCATAGGGGTTTTCGCAGAGCAGGGAGTATTCCCGCAGGTATTTGGCAAACCCTCGCCAGGCTTTTAGCTCGTTTAGGCCCTTTTGGGTAAGCCGCAGGCGGAAGGCCGCATACAGCCCCGCGGGCAGGGCGGCCAGTAATAGCCCCCCCACCAAAATCAGCTTGCCCGCAAACTGCCCAAACACCAGGCAGAGGAGGGCCAACGCCAGGCAAACCAGGGCGGCCCAGCCCAAGGGGCAGGTGAAAAAACGCACCGGACGGGCCCAGCCCATGCGGCCAAAGCGGCGGCGCACCGCCTCATTAAACGCGGCCAGGGATTTTTCGGCCCGGGCGGGGTGGGTTTTTTTGTGGTTTTCCAAATCTTCTAAGCGGAAGGGGCCGCCGTGTTCGGCGGCCAGCGCCTTGTATATTTCCAGCAGCACCAGTTCTTCGCCTTCGGCGGGGCTTTGGCCTTGCTCATGCACGGCGATGCGCAGCCCTTCGCCCTCTTCGCTGCCCTCCAGGCCAAGCCAGCGCTTGTGTAGCAAAGAAAGGGTGGTGGCCGAAAGTGCGTACCCCTCGCCGCCGTCGCCCTTGTCGGAAGCGTTTTCGTGGTAATACAGCCGTGCCATGATGGCGGGGCGTACACAGGTGGGCATCGCCCGCCGCAATGGCACATCGGCCGAGAGGGCGGCCTTGCTTTTGCGCTCGCTGTGCACCAGCATCAGCACCACGGCGGCCAGTGCCGCCGCCCCGCCTAAAATACACAGCAGCACCGAAAAGTGGCGGTATTGGCCCATGGAGCCGCGCCCCTGGCCGCTGCCGGCCTCTTCGGCCAAGGCGGTTTCCAAAACAGGGGTGCCAGAGAATAGGGTGCTGCCCTGGGTGCTGCCGGGGGGCAGCAGCAAGCGCAGTTCCAGTTCGGTGCGCGCGGGCAGTTTATCGGCAAATACGGTAAGCAGCCCGGAATCGGCCAGTTCCCAGGTGCTGCCCTCGGTGCAGTGCACCCAGGCGGTCACCTCTTGTGCGCTGGCCCCGCCGGGGTAATGCAGGGTAAGCTGAAAACGGTTCACCGGCAGGGTGTTGCTGCCCGAGAGGAAGGGGTAGCGCAGTTCGTCGGCATCGGCGTAGTTGGCGGGCACCCCGGTGAGGGTGTAGGAGAGGGTGAAGTTCCGCTCCCCACTTTGGATATCCGGAAAATTCCAGCCCAGTTCATACCAGCCGGAACTATCTTGTATATAGCAGCTACGCTCGGGCGCGGTAAAAGCCCCAGCGCCCTCGGCCAAGCGGTATTCCCGCCCGTAGTCGGCGTCATACACCGTAAAATCCTGCACGCCGCTGGCCTGTGTTTTGCCAATGAACAGCGAGTGGTTCCAGAAAGGGGCGTCGCGCTTGGAATACTGCACCTGCCAGTGTTCGGTGATGCGCATATTGCCGTTTTCCATCAGTTCTGCGTTGATGTTGAGGCTGGCCAGTTTTTGCTTTGCGCCAAACGCATAGTCCAGCCGGAAGAAACCGATGCAAAAAGCGCCGGCCACCAAAAGGCCCAAAACGCCCAAGAGCAAGGCAATCCATCTTTTGCGGCTCACGCATGGGCCCCCTTTACGGTTTGTTGCCCGCCGTCCCCCATGTTTGCCGGGGCCTTGGGCGGTGTGTGCTTTACTATTATAACTTTACAAAGGAAAAGCGTCAATTGCCGGGCCGTTTCCCGGCGGTGGCAGGAAGGCGCGCTATGGCGTTTTTTGAGGAGAACAAGGCCAAGGCCTTGCTTTTCGCGCGCAAAAGGCCCCTCTTTACGCAAAGCTGGGTGCCTGCCCTAGAGGCAGGTCGACCTCCTGCCCCAAGGCGAAAGACCATAACGTGAGACGACGCACGGGTTGCCCCAGGCGCTTTTCAATGGCCGCGGCGTATAGGGCAAGCTGGCTGGCGTAGGCCTCCCGCAGTTCTTCGGCGGTTTTGCCGCGGTCTGTCTTGTAGTCGGCAATTTCGGCGCCGCCGGGGCCCAGTAGTACGGCGTCTGCAATGCCTTGCAGATACACGGGCTGGGCGGCCAGTTCCGGTGGCAGGCCGGGGTTCAGCGTAGAAGCGGGCAGGGCGGTGATAAAATCATACTCGCGCAGCAGCCGCTGGGCGGCCAACATGCGCGCGGCCAGGGGGGAGGAGAAAAAAGCGGCCAGGCCCTTTCTGTCCAGCGCCTTGGCCTCGGCTTTGCCCAGAAGGCCCTGGGCGGCCAGGCGGGCAATTTCCGCTTCCAAATTCTCCGCCGCCGGCCCCAGGCGGGCAAGCTGTAAAAAGCTGTGCATGGCGGTGCCCCGTTCGGCGGCGGTGAGGCCGCTTTGGTAGAGCAGTGAGGGACGGCGGCGCACCGCTGTGCCCCCCTGTTTTGCCAGGGCCGAGACGCTGAGCTTGCGCGGCAAAGCGCGTAGGGCGGCGCGTGGTGGCTGCTGGGCAAAGGCGGCCAGCAGTGCCTGCACCCGGCCCTCCTCCACCGTGGCGGTAAGGCAAAAGCCCTCCGGGTGTTCTTCGGCGGGCAGGGTTTCGGCCAGTTCGGCGGCCAAAAAGCAGGGCTCTTCCTCTGCGGGGAAGGGCGGCGGGCAAAGCCCGTCCAGCTCCCACAGCGGGGCGGAGGCGGGGTGGTGCAGCAAGGCGGCCAGCACCCATTCGCCAAAGCAGTGCCCGCGGGAAAGCTGGTAGGCCCCCAGTGCCCCGGCGGCCGTGAGGGTGGCCAGGCTTTCTAGCTTTTTCTGGGCCCCGGGGCCGGCGTAGGTGATGAACAACCTCTCCCGCGCGCGGGTGAGGGCCACGTACAAAACGCGCATCTCCTCGCTGAGGGCCTCGCGTTCGCAGCGGCGGCGGATGGCCATCAGCGGCAGGGTGGGGTATAGCGTTTGCCCCCGGCGCAGCCACAGCCCAATGCCAAGCTGGGCGTGCAGTTGAATGCGCTCGGCGCGGTCCCGCATATTGAACTGGCGGGCGGTATCGGCGAAAAAGACGATGGGGAACTCAAGGCCCTTGCTCTTGTGGGCGGTGAGCAAGCTGACATGCCCCGGCAGGCCCTTGTAGCCGGCGGCGGAGGGGCCCCGCCCGTTTTCTAGCAGCCGCACAAAGGCCGAAAGCCCCCCGTTGAGCCCCGCGCCCAGTTCCCCGGCCCAGGCCAGGAAGCGGTGCAGGTTTTCCTGCCGTGCGGCGCCCCCTTCCATGGCTGCCGTGGCCGATAGATACCCGCTGCGCAGCACCAGTTCTTCGCACAGCCGCCCGGGGCTCATCTCGCTGGAAAGGCGGCGAAAATGGGCCAGGCTGCGCAAAAAGGCCTGGGCCTTGGGGTCTTCGCTTGCGGCCACCGCGCCGTATAGGCTGCCGCTGGGTTGCCCCGCGCGCAGGGCGGTTATTTCATCCGGCCCAAAACGGAACAGGGGCCCCAGCATGGCGGCGGCCAGGTTCACATCGTCGCCGGGGTTATCAATGGCGGCCAGCGCGGCGCGCAGGGGCAGCACCTCGGGGCTTTGCAAAAGCTCGTCGTCGGCGTCGCACACGGCGGGGATACCCGCGGCCTCCAAGGCGGCCTGGTAATCGGCCATGGCCCCACGGGTGCGCAGCAGAATACAAAAATCGCCGTATTCGCAGGGCCGCGTCTCCCCGTTTTCAAAGAGGGGGGCCTTTTCGGCCACCATCTGCCGGATGCGCGCCGCCACCAAAGCGGCCTCTTTGTAGCCCTCTGGGTCCTGGGCAAACAGCAGGGTAAAGCCATCTTCCGCGCCGCCGGGCAGCCCTTGTATCAGCCGCTCGCCGGGGCCGTAGTCCACCTCGCCCAGCGCCTCGCTCATCAGTTTCCCAAACAGGAAATTCACCCCGCCTATCACCGCCGGGCCGCTGCGGAAATTGTGCCCCAGGCGCAGCACGGCGGGGTGCTGCCCGCTCTCATAAGGGGCCCAGGCGGCCTTTTTTTCCAAAAACAGGCCGGGGTTGGCCCGGCGGAACCGGTAGATGCTCTGTTTCACATCCCCCACATAGAATAGGTTGGAGCCCTCGGCATTGCCCAAGCAGGCGTACAGGGCGCTTTGCAGCTCGTTCGTGTCCTGGTATTCGTCCACCATCACGGTATCATAGCGGGCGCTCACCAAAGTGGCCACCTCGCTACGTGTTCCGTCCTCCGCCAGCAAAAGCCGCAAGGCCAAATGCTCAAAATCAGAAAAATCCAGGGCCTTGGCTTCCAGCTTGGCCTGCCAGTACCGCTGGGTATAGTCCTGCGTGGCGCGGCACAGCGCCCCCACCAGGGGGGCGGCCTCGGCCAGGTCCTCTTGGTACTCGGCCTCGGTGCACACAAAGCAGTTTTTGCGCAGGTTTTCCAGGATTTTTTTCATCTCCCCGCGCAGGGTTTGCACCAGCTCCTTGCCCTGCCCCTCGTAGCCGCGCACGGCGGCCACCCGGGCGGCGGCAAAGCCCCGCAGCAGGCGCTCGGCCTCATCCCAGCCGGTGTGGGCGGCGGCCTGCAAGCGTTGCAACTGGTCAATGTCCTCGGCCAAGGCGGGCAGCCAGGCGTCCAGCCCGCCGTCGGCCTCGGCGCTGCGGTGGGCGGCCAAAGCCAGGGCCAACGCGGCTTCTAGCGCCTGCTGTGCATAGGCCAGCAATTCCTGCCCCCAGGCGGTTTCTGCCAGGGGGGCGGGGGCCTCGTACAGGGTGGCGAAACGGCTAAGCTGCCGGCTGGGCCAGGGGAGCGTATCCACATAGGCGCACAGGCGTAGAATGGCCCCGGCGGCCTCGGTATCGCTGCGGCTGCGGCCATACAGGGAGGTGAAGCGCACAAAATCCTCGTCCTGCACCATGGCCTCCATGGTTTCGTCCAGCGCCGCGCCGGAAAGCGCCCCCAGCACGGCGGGCTGGCCCACCGCCACGTCTGGCGGTAGTTCTAAATCAGAAAAATGCTCCCGCACCAGTTGTTGGCAAAAGGCGTCTATGGTGCCAATGAAAGCACGGCTAAGCAGCATTTTTTGGCGGCGAAGCGCGTGGTTGCCCGGCTGTTCCAGCAGGGCGGTTTCCAGGCGGGCGGCCAGGCGGGCGCGCAGTTCTTCGGCCGCGGCGTTCGTAAAGGTGAGAATCAGCAGCCGGTCGGCCCGTATGGGGGCCTCCTGGCGGGTCATCAGGCGCACGGCACGCTCCACCAGCACGGCGGTTTTGCCGCTTCCGGCGGCGGCGTCCACCAGCAGGCTGCCGCCCTCGTCCTCAATGGCGGCGGTTTGGGCCTGTGTCCACTTACGGCTGGCCATGCGTTTCCCCCTCCTTTCCGCCCAGGGCGTCTATCTTCTCCCACAGTTCGTCCCGCTTCACCATCGGGGCCTCATTCCGCCCGTTTTCGTGGCGGCAGGCGGCGCGGTAGGGGCAGTAATCACAGTGGCGGGGCGCGCCGTTTTTCACAAGGGGCCGGGGGGCAAAATCCCCGGCAGACAGCCCCCCGGCCATCTCGGCCAGCAGCTCTTCGGTATACCGCCCTAGCCCGCCAATCCGCTCCAAATCCGCCAGGTAGCGGCTGGCGGCAGGCTGGCCGTCCTTCTTGTACTTGAGGGGCAAAAAGAGACCGGTTTTGTCGCTATCCAGCGCTTCCAAAACGGCGGCGTTCTCCAGCAGCAGCCCGTCCAGTTGGTACAGGGGGGTGTTACCGTCGTGGCGGGTGCCAGAGAGGGGGGCCGGGTCGGACGAGAGGTACAGCATTCCGGCGGGTAACGCGCCCGCATAGGGCCCGCCCGGGCGGCAGAGGGCGTTCATATACACCAGCATCTGCATGTTCAGGCCATACAGCACCTCGTCCAGCTCAAAATGGCGGCTGCCAGTTTTGTAGTCCAGCACGCAGAGATAGCGTTTGCCGCCCTGGGAAAGTAGGTCCACCCTGTCTACCTTTCCCGTCACTTGCAACTTGGTGCCGTCGGCCCCTTCCAGACAAAGGGGCTGGGCGCCCTCCGGGCCAAAGGCCAGTTCCAGGGCGCTGGTTTCGAAACGGCTGTGCTGGGCCCAGTCTCGCAGGTAGCACAGCAGCCCGGCGGCGTTTTCCTTGATGCGCTGCAAAAGAAGCTGGCTGCGCGGGGTGAGGGGCGGGAAATTCTGCCGGATAAAATCATCGGCATAGTGGTTCGTAAGGGCATGTAAACGGTCATCGTCTAGCTGGGAAAAAGCCCCCCCTGCCTCCCGCAGCACCTGCTCCAAAATATGGTGCACAAAGGTGCCGCTTTCCAGCGGGCTAAGCTGGGCTAGGCGGCGGGGGCGCAGGTGCAGCACGTGCTCGCAAAAATAGGCGAAGCGGCAGGTGAAATACCGCTCGGCCCGGGTGGGGGAGACGCGTAAGGTGCGCCCGGTAAGCCGCCGCAGGGCCTCTATATCCCGCACGGTGAAATGGCGGGGGGCGTCGGCGGCGGTAAGCAGGGCCAGTTTCTCGGCGGGCAGGGGGCTTTGTTCCAGCGCGGCCAGCAGGCTGGCAGCCTCGGGTGTGTTCTCGCGGTACAGGGTGCAAAGCTGGTCAAAAGCGGCCTCGGGGGTGGTGGCGAAGGCCGCCTGTGGCAGGGCCAGGGGGCCGGGCTCTAACAAACGCACCAGGGGGGTAAGTTCTGCGCACAGGGCCCCCGGTACCCCGCCATGGCGCCGGGGCCAACTGAGGTGCAGGCTTTGCCGCGCCCCGGTGAGGGCGCGGTAGAGGAACATCTGTTCCAGCAGGATGCGGTTTTGGAAAGCGCCGGGCATCTCGATGCCGCTTTCCACCAGCAGGTCTCGGTCGGCGTGGGTGAGCAACCCACTGTAGCCCACCTTGGCGGGGAATTCCCCCTCCAGCAGGCCCAGTACAAAGCAGTGGTCGGCGTCGGCCAGGCGCATCCGCCCCGCTTCGGTAAACACCACGCTCTCCAAGGTGGCGGGCGGGCTGCCAAAATCGGTGCTGCGCACCAGCAGCAAAAACAGCTCGTCATATTCCTGGGGGCTCACCGGTTCGTCCGGCAGCAGCAGGGCCATTTGGTCTAGCATTTCCATGCACATATCCCAGGCGCGGCGGCTGCGCTGGGCAAAGGCGAAATCGCCGTTTTCTTCCATTAGGCGGGCGTTTTCCTCCAGATGCTGCGGGGCGCCAAGGCGGTCCAGCAGGCGGTAAAGCTGCACCGAAAGGCCGCGCGGGCGCCGCCCCTTGGCCTGCTGTAAAAACTCCTCCACCATAGGCAGAAGGGTTGCCCGCAGTCCCTCGGCCAAGGCCAGGGTTTCCCCCGCGGCCTCGTCCATCTCCTGCAACAGCCCGCCGGGGTTTTGCTGGAAGGGCTGTCGCCAATCGGCCGCCTTGGGCCGCCAGGTGAACACATAGTTTTCCAGGGCCGCCAGGGCCGCCGGGGGGCTGCCGCACAGCCCGGTTTTGAGAAGCTCCAAAAGGGGGGCGCTGGCAAGGCCCTGCCGCAGCAGCGCCAGCGCCGCGCGCAAAAAGGCCACAGGGGCTGAAAATTCGATGCTGTCCGGGCTATCACTGTGCCAGGGAATATCAAACAGGGCCAGTTCGCGGCGCACCATGCTCTCGTAAAGCGCGGGGTCCCGGCAGATGAGGGCCATCTTCCCGTAGGAAACGCCGCTGCACGCCAGCCGCCGCATTTCGGCAGCCGCCAGCTTCACCTCGGCGTGGCGGTCCGGCAGGGCGGTCAGGGTGAGTTTGCCACTGCAAACAACGCCTGTGGGCACCCGCCCGGCCATCACCAGGTTGGCGGCCAACAGCTCGCTTGCGCCGCTGCGGCGGGGGCTGGGAAGCAGCACCGCCGCAGGGCAGGGCAGCCCCAGGCGTTGGGCGCGTTGCTGTAGCCGCTGGGCGGTGGCCCGCACCGGGGAAAACAGGCCCAGGCCGTCCTCGTGTTCTTCCAGTTCGTCGCAGCACAGCGCGGCGCAGGTGGCCTCACAGTGGCGCATCACGGCCTCCAGCAGTGTATATTCCGGGGCGGTAAAACCGTCGAAATTGTCTATGTAGCAGGCCCTGTTTTCAAAAAAAGCGCCACTGGCCCGCTGAGCCGCCAGGCACAGGCGGTCTTCGGGGTCCATGGCGCTGCCGGAAAGCACACGTTCATAGGCGGCAAAAATCAGGGCGAGGTCGCCCAGTTTGGCGTCGCCGTTTTTTTGGGCCACCTGCTGCACGCTTTCGGGGGTGGCCCCGGCGGTTTTCAATTCGGCCAGGGTTTGGGCGCAAAGGTTGCAAAAGGCGGTGTCCCGCCTGGCCCGCCCCAGCCGGCGCAGGCCGCCCGCCTGGGCCAGGGCCTGTTTCACCAGCACCGCCCGGCCCGCGTCGCTTAAAATATGCAGGCTGTCGCCGCCCTCGGCGCGCAGGATGCGCTCGGCCAGGGTGCGGAAGCTCAGTACCTCCACAAAGGCGCTGCCGGCGTCGCCCAAGGTTTCCAGCACCAGTGTTTCGGCCGAGGAGGAAAACTGCTCTGGCACCAGCAAAATAGACCCGGCGCCCCGCATGGCCCGTGCCTTCATCTCGTTTAGTATCCAGGTGGTTTTGCCCGTTCCGGCAATGCCCAAAACCAGTTGCAGCATATGCATCCTCTCTACACATGGGGTGGGGGCAAGCCTGCCCCGCTGTAAAAAAGCCCCAAAACAGGGGCCCTTGCTAGGGCTTGCGCCCGATATAGAGGTTGTGGTAGCCCGCGCCCAGCAGGCTGGGCACCGCGCAGGTGGCCTTGTGGTACGCCCCCCAGTGGCGCAGGCCTGTCTCGTCCAGCAGCCCGGCGGTGGTAAACAAAAAATTGGCGATGCCGTCCATGCTGATGTGGCTGTGTTTTTCCGCCCCGCACCCGGCCATCATGCTTTCCATTTCCTCGGGGGTGGAGGCGTAAAACACCCCCTCGCGGCCATCTTGCAAAAACTGGAAAAACTCGTCCAGGTTTTCTAGGGCCCCGCGCGCGTTGTTTTGTATCACGGCGTAGCGGTTCATATAGCTGGCAAACAGCAGCCCCCCGCGGCGCAGCACCCGCAGGCTTTCGGCCACGACCTGCCTGCGCTCGCTTTCCTCGTGCAGGTGGTACAGCGCGCCCATGCACAGCACGGCGTCAAAGGTTTCATCCGGAAAACAGCCAAGGTTGCGCGCGTCTAACTCTATCACTTTTTCCAGCGGCCCCCCGGCGGCCTGCATGGCCCGCACGTTGCGCGCCACATAGTCTCCGGCGGTTACCCGGTGGCCCAGCCCGGCCAAAAAGCTGGCATAGATGCCCGTGCCGGCGCAGCTATCCAGTACCCGGGAAGCGGGGGGCAGCAGGCGCTGCATGGCCGCCGAGGCCACCTCGAATTCCAAGCGCTGTGCACTGCCCTTGGCCAGGCGCAGTTCCTCGGGGCTGCTGCTTTCGTAAAAGGCAGACATGGAGGACAGATTTTCCATAGGGATGCGCTCCTTCTTTTTGGCCAAAAGCGGGTTGGGGCGAAAGCGAAAGGCCGCCACTTTTTGTAAAAAGTGACACAAAAATTTCTCGTGGCCGCGAACCTCGGTTTGCGGCGAATGCGTTTTTTGCGGCTCTTTTTTCAAAAAAGAGCCAGACCTTCTGGGTTTGACCTTGGCGCCTACTGGTCCTTGGGTTTTTTCATGGTGAGGGAGATGCGGCCTTTTTTCTCGTCCACCCCCAGCACCCAGGCGGTGACGATATCCCCCACGGCCAGCACTTCGGCGGGGTGTTTGATAAAACGGTTGGTGATTTGGCTGATGTGCACGAGGCCGTCCTGGTGCACGCCAATGTCCACAAAGGCCCCAAAATCCACCACGTTGCGTACCGTGCCCTGCAATTCCATCCCGGTTTTCAGGTCTTTCATTTCCAGCACGTCGCTACGAAGCAGGGGCGGGGGCAGGCTATCGCGGATGTCCCGCCCGGGCCGCAGTAACTCGTCGATGATATCCAGCAAAGTGGGTTTGCCGATGCCCAGCCGCTCGGCCAGGCTGTTCATGCCCAGTTCTTTGGCTTTTTCGGGCAGGGCGGCAATGGCCTCGGTGCCGATGTCGTTTTTGGAAAAACCGCACAGAGAGAGCAATTCCTCGGCGGCCTTGTAGCTTTCCGGGTGCACGGCGGTGGCGTCTAGCGGGTCTTTGCCGCCGGGCAGGCGCAGGAAACCCGCGCATTGCTGGAAGGCCTTTGGCCCCAGCTTGGCCACCTTCAAGAGTTCTTTGCGGCTGCTAAAAGCCCCGGCGTCCTCGCGGTGTTTCACAATGTTTTTGGCCGTGGCCGCCGAGAGCCCGGCCACCCGTTCCAGCAGTGGGGCGCTGGCGGTGTTCAGTTCCACCCCCACGGTGTTCACGCAGTCCTCCACCACGCCGTCCAGCTCGGCGGCC
>CAYYLW010000059.1:0-14560 GCA_964472465.1 uncultured Oscillospiraceae bacterium
GCTGGGCTGGAAGCCCCCGAAATACCTGCACACCGCCCACCTGATGAAGCAGGATGGTGGCGGCAAGCGTAAGCTTTCCAAGCGCAAAGACCCGGAATTGGCCCTTGGCTTCTACCACGAAAAAGGCTACCCCACCGCCGCGGTGAAGGAGTATTTGCTCACTTTACTGAACTCGAATTTCGAGGATTGGCGGCTGGCAAACCCAGACGCCGACAGGGATGAGTTCGCCTTTTCCGCCAAGAAGATGTCTGTCTCCGGCGCACTGTTCGACATCTTGAAGCTGGACGACACCTCCAAAACCGTCATCAGCCGTATGGAGGCCGAAGAGGTGCTGGCACAGCTGCTGGCCTGGGCCGAGGAATACGACCCCGCCTTTGCCGCCCTACTGGCCGAGGACAGTGCCTATACCCTGCGCGCTTTGGCCGTGGGCCGTAGCGGGCCCAAGCGGCGCAAGGACATTACCACCTGGGGGGAGGCAAAGGCCTACCTCAGTTTTTACTATGGCAGCCTCTTCCAACCAGACTATACCCTGCCAGACAGCCTGGACGCCGCCAAGGCAAAGGCCATCTTGCAAAACTATACCTACCACCCCGAAGAGGATGCCCAGCAGTGGTTCGACCGGCTGAAGGCCTTGGCGGAGAGCCTGGGCTTTGCGGCCAATATGAAAGACTACAAAAAGAACCCCGCCGCCTACGGCGGCCATGTGGGGGATGTTTCCATGGTGCTGCGTCTGGCCATCACCGGGCGACAACAAAGCCCAGATCTGCATGAAGTGATGCAGATTCTGGGCGAAAGCTGCGTGCGCGGGCGTCTGGCGTCCATGCTGGAAAGCCTGTGATGGACAGAGAACAAAAACATCCCTTGTATGGAGGAAAACCGAATATGAACGACTGGAACCCCGGGCTGGAACTGGGCCCGAATTTTATATATGACATCATCGACGACGACCTGGCGGCCGGGTTTAAGGGCCCCATACGCACCCGTTTCCCGCCCGAGCCAAACGGCTATTTGCACATCGGCAGCGCCAAGGCCATCTGGATAAACTACTCGGCCGCCAAAAAGTATGGCGGTGTTTTCAACCTGCGCTACGACGACACAAACCCCGTGCGCGAGGACGATGAATATGTGAAGAGTATAGAGCAAGACCTCTTTTGGCTGGGCGCGGTACCAGACGGCGGCGTGTACTATGGTTCCGACTATTTTGAGCAATGCTACGAGTTTGCCGAACAACTCATTATGAAGGGCCGCGCCTATGTGGACGACGCCAGCCAAGAAGAGATGCGGGAGATGCGCGGCACCCTTACCGAACCTGGGCGCCCCGGCCCCTGCCGCGCGCGCAGCGCAGAGGAAAACCTGGATTTGTTCCGCCGCATGCGCGCGGGTGAATTTGAGGACGGCAGCCGCACTCTGCGGGCCAAAATCAACCTGGCCTCTTCCAATATGAACATGCGCGACCCCGTCATCTACCGCATCTTGCACGCTTGGCACCACCGCAGCGAGGACAAGTGGTGCATCTACCCCATGTATGATTTTGCCCACCCCATCCAGGATGCGCTGGAGGGCATCACGCACTCCCTGTGCTCCATCGAGTTCGAAAACCACCGCCCGCTGTACAATTGGGTGGTAAACATGATAAACTTCGAGAAAAAACCTCACCAGTATGAATTCGCCCGGCTCAACATCACACACACCGTGATGAGCAAGCGCTATCTGCGGGAACTGGTGGAGACTGCCCGGGTGGACGGCTGGGACGACCCCCGCATGCCCACCCTCTGTGCCCTGCGCCGCCGGGGCTACACCCCTTCCTCCCTCATCGAATTTGTGAAACGCGCCGGGGTGGCAAAGGCATACAGCACCGTGGACATACGCCTTTTGGAATACTGCATCCGCGAGGAGCTGAATGCCAGTGCGCCCCGCCGTATGGCTGTGCTGGACCCCATCTGCGTCACCATCACAAACTACCCCGAGGGCCAGGAGGAAAGTTTTTCCATCCCGAACAACCCCACAGATGAAAACGCGGGTAGCCGCGAAGTGGCCTTCTCTGGCCAGCTGTATATCGAGCGGGAAGATTTTGCAGAAGTGCCCCCGCCCAAGTGGCAGCGCCTGCGCCCAGAGGGCGAAGTGCGGCTGATGGGGGCCTATATCATACGCTGCAACGAAGTGATAAAAGACGCCAAAGGCAATGTTACGGAGCTGCGCTGCACGGCTGATTTAGAAACACGCAACAACAAGCCCGAGGACGGCCGCAAAGTGAAAGGCACCATCCACTGGGTAAGCCAACAGCACGCCGAGGAAGCCACCGCCTGCCTGTATGACCACCTCTTTACCCTGGAGGATGTGAGTGATGTACCGGAAGGCACCAGCTACCTGGACCACCTGAACCCAGAGTCTTTGCTAACCCGCCCGGCCTGTAAGCTGGAAGCTTGCCTCGCCGGCGCCAAACCCGGAGAGCGTTTTCAGTTCGTGCGTATGGGTTACTTCTGCAAAGATTCCAAACACGAAAACACCTTTAACCGCATTGTGCAGCTAAAGGATAGCTTCAAAGTGGACTGATGCACACCGCATCTTTCCCGGTACCTTCCCCGCCCGTCTCTGGCATTTTTCTGCCGCCACTTCTGGTACGTTTTCCCCATCAACAGAAAGGAGCCCTCCTTTGATACTCTCCGCCCTTCTGGAAGCTTTGGTGGATACGGCGAAGATGCTGCCCTTTCTGTTCGCGGCCTACCTTTTCATCGAATATTTGGAACACAGCCGCGGGGCCACCATGGAAAAATGGCTCTCCCGTGGGGGGCGCTGGGGTTTTGTGCCGGCGGCGGCTTTGGGCCTTGTGCCCCAGTGCGGCTTTTCGGCCATGGCGGCCAATTTCTATGGCAGCCGCGTGCTCAGCCTGGGCGCGCTGATGGCCGTATTTATCACCACCAGCGACGAGGCTATCCCCATTATGTTGGCACAGCCCGCCAGCTATGGCGCGCTGCTGGCCATTCTGGCCGTGAAGCTTGTCTATGCCCTGATGGTGGGGTTTTTATTGGATGTGGTACTGCGCAGGGTGCTACCCGCCACCCTGCGAGGGGGCTTTTCGGGCAGCATTGCCGAAGTGGATTGCCACGAGCATGAGGAAAGCCGCCCCTGGCCCCTGGCCGCGCTGCGCCACACGGCGCTCACCGCCCTCATCCTGCTGGCCTTCACCTTCGCGTTTGGCCTGTTGGTGGAGGGCATCGGCGAGGACACCCTTCGCCAGTTTTTGGCCCAGCTTGGCTTTTTCCAGCCGCTGATGGCGGGGCTAATTGGGCTCATCCCAAACTGCGCTTCCTCGGTGCTTCTCACCCAGCTCTATTTAGAGGGGGCCATCAGTTTTGGTTCCGTGCTGGCAGGGCTTGCCTGCGGCGCGGGCATTGGCCTTACCGTGTTGTTCCGCGCCAACCGCAGCCTGCGGCAAAACCTGTTCATCCTGGCGCTACTCTTCTGCCTGGGTACTGCCCTGGGGCTGGCCGTGCATGCGGTGGGGGTGGCGCTCCCCTTCTAAGCACACTTCTTTCAAAATCTTTTTCACACACCCTCTATACAAAGGAAGCCACCATGAAAACATTGATTGCCTATGCCACAAAATACGGCACCACCGAAGAATGCGCCAAATTGCTGGCCGAAGCCTTGACCGACGGGGCCGACCTTGTGAACCTGTCCGCCGGGCAGCACCCAAACCCCGCCGATTATAAGGCCGTGGTGGTGGGGGGGGCCATCTATGCGGGTATGCTACGCGGCCAGGCTAAGCATTTTTGCAAAAAGTACAAAGCCGAACTTTTGCGCGTACGTTTTGGCTGCTTTATCTGCCAGGCCTCTCCTCCACAGGAAAGCCAAGAAACCTTTAGCAACAATTTCGATAGCGATTTGCTGGCCCACGCCGCGGCCCAAAGCAGCTTTGGCGGCGAGGTGAACGAAGACCGCCTGGGCTTTTGGGATAAGCTCATCATGGGTGCGGTGGCCAAGCGCAGCACCGGTATGCGCCCGCCCCATATCGATAAAGAAAAAATCCGTAGTTTTGCCCTGGCCATGGAACTGAAGGACCAGGATTACAAAATGGATGGCACCACCTAAAAATCATTGCCGTCCATATAAAAAACAGCAGCCCATCTCCCCTTAAAAAAGGAGCCGGGCTGCTGTTTGTTTTTCTGGTTGCTAGCGGCGGCGTGCGCCTGCTAGAAAGCACATTCGGTGGTTTTCACCGTGCGGGCCACCACCCGGCCATTTTTCACCACGGCGTTGCGGGTGGCCTGGCTTACCAGGGCGTCGGCCACAGTGGCCTTATCAAACACCACGAAATCGGCCTGGCAGCCTTTTTTCAGGCCGTAATCACGAAGACACATCGCTTTGGCCGGGTTCACCGTACCCATGGCAAACACACGTTCCAGTTCGCTCTTGGTCACCATCTGGGCCACCTGCGCGGTGATAAGCCCCTCTTCCAACATATCGCCGTTGCCAATGGGGCGGAAGGGGTCGCGAATATTATCGGATGCATAGGAGATATTCACCCCGGCATCGGAAAATTCGCGAATCCGGGTCACCCCGCGGCGAATGGGCTGGTGGTCGCTTCGGCCCATCAGGTACAGGTTGCAAGACGGCAGGGTGATGATGTTGAGCTGGGCATCCTTCGCCATTTGGATGGCCTTTTCCGCCGTGGCATCATCCACCGCGCACAGCGCCGTCACATGCCCGCAGCTCACCCGGCCCTCGTAGCCATAGCGCTGGGTCAGTTCGGCTATCTGCATGAAGTTGCTCACGTCGGGATGGTCGTGCTCATCCACGTGGAAATCGATGGGCAGGTTGTGCTTCACAGCCAGGGCGAACAAATCCTCGGTGATTTGGGCACAGTTCTCGTGTAGGTGCATCGCCCCGCCAATATAATCCAGCAGCCCTGCTCCGGCCGCGTCGTCCAGCATCTTCATCCGCTCTTTCACAATCTCCGGGCCATCATAAAAGCTGGGCAAGGCGGTAATTTGTATCTCCACAAACTCTTTCAGTTCGTCCTTCAGTTCGTTCAGCGCCTCTACGCCTTTCAAGCCCAAGGCGGCCTCTACGTTGGCATGGGTGCGCAGGGCGGTGGTGCCACCCAAGCAGCACATCCTCGCCACCTCTTTGGCCCGGCGTTTGATATCGCTCTTAATCTCCTCTGCCGGTACACTGTTCACATACTTCGTAAAGTTGACAATGGCCTCGCCCAAGGTGGGAGACTCTGTCTCACCCAAGGAAAGCACCTTGTCGAAATGCATATGGCTATCCACAAAACCAGGGGCCACCAAGTTGCCGCCCGCCTGAATCACCTCTTTGGCCAGCCCTTCGCTCACACCCGGGGCCACATCGGCAATTTTCCCTTTTTCTATGGCGATATCGGCCCTGGTTTCCTCCCCATACAAAAACGCGTCCTTTACCAGCAGATCATACATGATTGCGTCCTCCCCATTGATTGTTGTATCATACAAAACCCGATATCTGCCGCAAGCGCGGCCTTTTACATAGGAATATAGGCCTCGCGGTCCGGCCCTACCGATACCATGGTCACCGGGGTGCTCAGTTCCCGCTCCACCAGTTCAATATACTCCCGCGCCGCTTTGGGCAGGTCCTCTTTTTTCCTCACCCCGCCAATGTCTTTTTCCCAGCCTTTTACAGTTTTTACCACAGGCAGGGCGCGTTCCAAATCGGCCCCATAAGGAAACTCCCCGGTGGGGGTACCATCGATGGCGTAGGCGGTACAAAGGGGAATCTCCTTCATATAGCTTAGCACATCCAGCATGGTCAACACCAACTCGGTGGCGCCTTGCATCCGGCAGCCATAGCGGCTGGCCACCACATCAAAGGCGCCCACCCGGCGGGGGCGGCCTGTGGCCGCGCCAAATTCGTTGCCTTCATCGCGCAGCTTGTCGGCGTCTGTGCCGTGCATTTCGGCCACAAAGGGGCCCTCGCCTACACAGGTGGAATAGGCCTTCGTCACTCCGATGCTCTTATCCAGTTTCCGCCCGGGCACACCCGCGCCAATGGGCGCATAGGCAGCAATGGTGTTGGACGAGGAGGTGAAGGGGATGATGCCAAAATCGATATCACGCAGCGCCCCAAGCTGGGCCTCAAACAGGATGTCTTTGCCGCCGTCGGCGGCCTCCTCCAAAAACAGGCCGGTATCGCAGATGTAGGGCGCAAATTCGGCCGCATAGCATTGCAACCAGCCATACAACTCTTCAAAATCCGCCGGCGGGCCGCCGTACACCTGCTCAATCACCCGGTTTTTTTGGGCCACGGTATCAGCCAGGCGGTCTTTCACCGCGGCCAGATGAAGCAAATCGCCCATCCGCAGTGTTTTTTTGAGGTATTTGTCGCTGTAGCAAGGGGCGATACCCCGGCGGGTGCTGCCAAAGGCATGCTTACCCAGGCGGTCCTCTTCCAAGTTGTCTAGCTGGCGGTGGTAGGGCAGGCACACCGTGGCGCGCTGGCTGATGATGAGGTTTTGCGGGCTGAGGGCGATGCCCCGGCTGCGCAGCTTTGCCATCTCGTTGGAAAGATGGTCAAGATCCACCACCATGCCTGTCCCCATCACGTTCATAACCTCTGGGCGCAAGATGCCGCTGGGCAGCAAATTCAAAACGAATTTCCCCTGCTCTGTTACCACGGTGTGGCCGGCATTGTTGCCGCCCTGGTAGCGCACCACTACATCATACTGCTCGCTCAGCAAGTCCACCATACGGCCCTTGCCCTCGTCCCCCCAGTTGATTCCACTGATTGCTGTTAGCATTTTATCCCACTCCTTGTCTGGCGCCCCGTGCGCCACACATTCTTTCTATTGGCCTGTTTGTTTTCCCATTGTGTTTTTCAAAGAAACCAATCTGTATTGTAGCACATCCTCAGGGGGGGAACAAGCTTTTTCTCCCCCCATTCCCGCCAAAACTTTGGCGCCGTTTTTCGCCGTTTTTGTGGCTTTTTTCCCCGGCTTTTCCCGCCTGGGCCAGCGGCCTTCCGCAGGCGTTAGAATACACTTGACAAAGCCCCTGGCAGACTGTATTATTGTATTAAGCTATTAGTACACTGCTTGGCAGTTCCCTTTGGCCAGGCAGATCAACTGGCAAAGGAGGGATTCCTTGGAATGGCAGATTGACAATGACCGCCCTGTGTATGCCCAGCTTGTACAGCAAATAGAGCAGGCGGTGGCCAGTGGCGCCTATACCCCCGGCCAGCGTTTGCCTGGCGTACGGGAACTGGCCGCCGAGGCCGGGGTAAACCCAAACACCATGCAGCGGGCCCTGGCCCAACTGGAAGAGAGCGGGCTTCTACGGGCACAGCGCACCAGCGGCCGTTTCGTAACCGAGGACACTGGCCTTATCCAGCAGCTTCGCGCACAGGCAGCCACCGGCCTTACCCGAACATGGGTGGAGGGCATGCAGGCGCTGGGCTGCGCGGCCGAGGAGATGCAAGGGTATTTCCAAAGGGTATGGGGGGAGAAGAATGCAAACCATTCTGGAGTATAGGAACATCTGCAAGGCCTACGGCAGTGGCAGCCCCGTGCTGCGCGGGGTTAATTTTGCCGTGGGGCCGGGGCGCATTGTGGGGCTGCTAGGGCCAAATGGCTGCGGCAAAACCACCTTGATCAAATTGGCCTGCGGGCTGTTGCTGCCCAGCAGCGGCGAGGTGCTGGTGGAAAACGAGGCACCCGGGGTGGCCAGCCGCCAAAAGCTGAGCTATCTGCCAGACCGTGAGGCCCTGCCAAACTGGATGCGCACCGAGGATTTGCTGGCTTTCTATGCCGATTTTTTCTTGGATTTTGACCGCCAGAAAGCCTGCGAGATGCTGAGCGCACTTGGCCTGCCCCCCCGCCAGCGGCTAAACACCATGAGTAAGGGCACCAGAGAGAAGGTGCAGCTCATCCTCACCATGAGCCGCAGAGCCCGGTTGTTTGTGCTGGACGAACCCATTGGCGGGGTAGACCCTGCCGCGCGGGACTATATCCTCACCACCATCATTCAAAATTACAGCGAGGACGCCTCCGTGCTCATCTCCACCCATCTGATTGCCGATGTGGAAAAGGTTCTGGATGAAGTGGTGATGATTAGCGGCGGACAGGTGGCGCTGCACCAAAGCGTAGAGGCCCTGCGGGAAGAAAAAGGCATGGGTGTGGACGCATTGTTCCGGGAGGTGTACAGATGCTAGGCAAAGTATTTACCTATGAGATGCGGGCTTCTTTCCGCTTTTTGGGCCCTGCATCCTTAGCGGGTATTCTGGCCCTTGTTTCCACGCTGGCCGGGCGGGGTTTTTCCGCCTGGTTGCTGGCCCAACCCCCGGGCAGCCAAATGCACACCTTCGGGGTCATACTCTCCACCATCATTGGGGTATTTGGCAGCATTTTGTTCTCCATCATTCTCTACCTGTTCATCGGGGCCTTGGCCGTGCGCTTTTACAAATCCTTCAGTGGGGCCGAGGCTTACACCACCTTTTCGTTGCCGGTGAAAATTTCCACCCAGCTTACGGGGCACCTGCTCAGCACTACCGTATATGTTTTCCTGGGCAGCGTACTTGCCTGCTTGTGCATGGTCTTTTTTGTACTACCGCTTAGTTTTGGCGGGGAGATCTTCCTCCTCTCCACACCTGGGCAGGAGTTCGCCATGTCCCTAGCCGATTTTCCCACGGGCAATATTGCGCTACTCGCCCTGGGGTTCTTCCTGTTCTTCTTCCTCAGCATGATGTATTCTGTGCTAAACTTGTGGGCCTGCATCGCCATTGGTGGGCAGTTTAGCGCCCGCATTGCCATGAGCGTGGCGGCCTACTTCGTACTGAACATTGTGGAAAGCATTGTCACCTTGGCGCTGGCCGCCCTCTCTTTCTTCCTTTGGGCAGAAAGCTACGGCGGCTTTGAAAAGATGAACCAGTTTCTAAACTCGCTTAACACCAGCGCCTTAATGACAGAACTATTCCAGTGGCTGATGGGAATGTTGGGGCTGATGGCCGTGGGGTTTGTGTTGTTCAGCGTGGTGCATGTGCTGCTGTGCCGCTGGCTGTTTACAAAACGCCTCAATTTAGCCTAGCCACAAATGTAAACTGGAACAAACCAAAAAAGCGGGCCTGTGGTTTCACCCACAAGCTCGCTTTTTTGCATCTAGCCGTATCTTTGCGTAAGTACCACGCAAAACGCCCTACACTGTCACACCGCTTCTTTGGCGCAAGCCAGCGGCGGCTTTTTCCAGTTTTTCCACCACAGCCATCTCGTCCACCTGGGTAAAGGCGCCATTTTCAAGTAGTACCCGCCCATTCACCACCACCGTATCCACACTGCTTTCCCCCGCCGTGTACACAATGCTGGACCAAACATCCGCCACCGGGGCCGTGCGCAGGTTGCGGGGGTTGTACAGGAAGAAATCCGCCTTTTTCCCCTCGCTTATCTCACCCAAATCTTCCCTGCAAAGCGCCAGAGCACCGCCTTTTGTAGCCATTTCCAGCGCTTTTTCAGCGGGCAGGGTGCGGGAATCCCGGCTGGCCACCTTTTGCAACAGGCTGGCCGTTTTTAGGCTTTCCAGCATATCCAGGGAATCGTTGCTGCCGGGGCCGTCGGTGGCGATGCTAACTGGGATTCCCTCATCTAAAAAGCGCTGGATGGGTGCGATGCCCGAGGCCAAAATCATATTGGAAACCGGGTTGTAGGAAACCTTCACACCCCTGTTTTTGAAAATGGCAAAATCCCCCTCGGCCATATACACGCAGTGGGCCAGCACACAGCGCGGGCCAAAGAAGCTCTCCTGTTCCATGAATGGCAGGGTGGGCAGGCCGGTGGCTTTTTGGCAGTAGGCATCATCATCTCCGGTTTCCACAACGTGGGCGGTATAGGGTATAGAAAGGCCCTCTGCCAGTTCCCGCAGCCCGCGCAGGTAACCCTCGCGGTAACAGGGCAGTTCCAGCATCCCTATGATGCTGGGTACGATGATGGCAGCATCTAGCATGCTGCGGTCTTTCATTCCATGCACAATGGCAGAGAGGTTTCGCTCATACTCAGCGTGGCTTTCCGGGCTGGTTTTTCCAAGGCCCCGGTAGGGGTTCATATACTGGCTGCGCCCCACATAGCCGCGCATGCCGCTATCGGTGAAGGCCTGGCATACCGCGTCGAATTGGCCGGGGTGGGAATGGATATAATTGAAATCCAGCGTGGTGGTGACCCCGGTGCGCAGGCTGGCCAGGCAACCTGCCAGCGCCGCCTGGTAGATGTCCTCCTCGCTGATGTGGGGGGTCATTTTGAAGATGGTGCTCTCCAGCCAATCCCACAACAAAAGGCCCTTGCCCAGCCCCTTGGTTAGCACCTGGAACAGGTGGTTGTGGCTGTTTACAAAACCCGGCACCACATATTTGCCCGCGGCATTTAGGTTGCGGCGGGGGCTATACCGGGCGGCCAGGGCCGCGCCCGCGCCCACCTCCAGCACCACCCCGCCGTCTACGGCAAAGGCGGTGCTTTCGTCGGTCACTGTTTTATTTTCAGGCCGTAATATCCGTGCGTTTTCTACCAGCAGGTCAATCTCCCGCATCCTCATACCCTCCTTTTAATAAAAGCGCCGCCGGGGGCCGTCTTTTTTAGAACACGCCTATATGCCCTCTTCGGCAAAGCCCGGCCGGGCGGCAAAGTTCCGCAGCAGCACCAGCTCCTCGGTGGGGGAGGCATTTTCTATCTCCACCCCGTTTTGGGCGGCGGCCTGGGTGATAAAAAATTCATCGCTGGTGGGCTGGCCATAGCGGATGAGGGTGGGGCTTTCTATGGCCCAGGGGCCCAGCCGCCCATGCCCCTGTATGCAAACCACCCCACAGGCGGCCGCATCCCGCAAGCACAGGCGGCCGCCCGGCTTCACGGTGAGCCGCCGCGCGCTGCAAACGGGGTTTTTGTAGCAAATCCACTCGTCGGTATAGCCCTGTTCCTCCGTTTCCCGCACGGGCCGGGGCCGCATAAAGCGGTTTTGGTGCAGCTGGGGGTCTAGGTTACAGGCCCAGTCCAGCAAATCCAGCAGATACTCTATGTTCCCCAGCTCTTCCGGCGGGCAGTTCATCCACAGGCAGGCGGGCGGGGTGGGGCGGTCTCTGTGCAGCAGAGACTGAAATACCCCGCTGATGTCCGAGGCCAGCTGCGGCTCGTAGGTGCACAGGCTACCCGGCGCGTGCAGCAGCCCCGGTGGCACATCCCAACCGGTATCCAGCTCCAGCTGGAACCCCCGGGACAGGGTGAGGATGCCATTATCCCCTTTGGCAAAATTTTCTAGGCTGCGGCGCAGTTCCCCGCGGCTCACGCCCGGGTGTAGCCCCAAAAAGGTGATAGGCAGTTCCGCCGTGTAGTTGTTCATCTGGGCGGGATAAAAATACATCTCTGGCTTTGAATTTTGGCTTACCCGCAGCGCCTGGGCGGGCGGATGGTGGAGATGGTGGGCCAGGGGGTCGAAATTATCGAAAAATTTGGCAAACACCGGCCAGCCGCCGTGGGATTTCCAAATATCCTCCCCCACCGCCTCGCCTTTATATATCTCTATAAAATCTTGCAGCAGCAGGGCTTTTGTTCCGTCTGCCGTAGCCACCCAGCTCAGCCCTTCATCGCCTGGTGTTCCGGGGCCGTTATCCGCCTTGGTGGTGGAAGCCAGCCAGCGCTCATCAATCCCCCCGCGTTCCAGCCCGCAGGCATAATAATCCGCCGGGTGGAGCTTGAGCCGCCGCCCCGGGCGGCAGAAAGAGCGCGGCACCCAGGTGGGGGCCATGCGCAACACCCCCGCGCCCTCTTCTATGGCCCTTCGGGCCGCCTGTGCGGTGTTTTCCATAGCCCCTCCTGTTTTGGTTTTTATGGTTGTCATACCCCTGTGTTCAGTGCCAGGGTGAGTATCTCATAGGGCCCTAGCTCTAGCTGCAAGCTGTTTTCTTGTAGGGGAATGTCGGTTTCTTTTTCCTCCCGCAGGTTGCACAGGTGAGCGGTTTTGCAGGCAAAGCCCAGTTGCACCCGGCTTTTCACGGCGCCGCCGCCGGGGTTATACAGCCGCAGAATGAAGGTGTGTTTCAGGTTTTCCGCTTGTTTAAAAGCCGATAAAACCAGTTCCGGTGCTTCTATGGCGATTCCGCTGTAACTGCCCCTTGCCGGCTTTTTACCGTCCTCCATTTGGCGCACGGCCAGAGGCAGGCAGAAATTTTCCGCCAGACGGGGTACCTTACCCTGTTGCCAGCCGCCTTTGTGCGGGAAAAAGCTGTATGCAAAATGGTGCCGCCCCAGGCACTGCCCTTCCGGGGTGGGGATATTCAGCCCGGTGGGGCCGTTGGCCATGATGCCCACACAGCGCAGCAAGGTGAGGAAAATTTTGGTTTCCTCTCCCTCTTGCCGTACCTCCACCTCCGGCAAACCGCGGTTTGCCACGGCCGCGCCAAATTGGCCGTCGCTCACGCTGGTAAAACGCTTTTGGCTGCGCGCCGCGGTTTGCCCCGGGGCGGGAGGCAGCCGGTGGCAATCTGCACCGAAGGTGTTATCGCACACAAAGCAATCGGCCTGTACCCCAGCGGGGAACACCGCCCGCAGACGGTGGTTTTGGGCACGGTTTGTGAAACTTGTGAAAAAGTCCACCCGGGGTTCGGTTTCGTGCAAGCGTACTTCCATCTCCACCGGGCAATCCACCAGCGTCTCGCTGCGGGTGGCGGCGTCGTCCAGCAGGCCCTCGGGCAGGCGCAGAACACCCTTTACAAATAAGCCAGAGCCGGTGGCCTGCACCTCGGCCTCTTCCAAGCGCAGCGCCGGGCCCAGGGCCGCATGGTAGAGGTACTCGTCCCCTGCGTCGCCGTCGTCCCATAAAGCGCCGATGTCGCTGTACTGCCGCCCGCTGCGTTTATCCAGCAGATACAGCCGGGCATTTTCCGCCCAAAGGCGGAAATGGCGGTTCTCCTGAACCGCCCCAGGCCCCTGCGGCGCGGCGGGCGCCGCAGGGCCGTAGCCCGGCACCACGCGGTAGTTTTTATATCCCAGGGGTGGCACGTCCTCTGCCACAAAGCGGAAATAGCAGCAGTGGGCATAGAACTCGTGCGGCTGTGTGTAGGTGTAATAGCGCATCACTTTTTCAACACAGGCCTTTTCCAAATGGGCCGTTACCCGCACCCCGTGTTCGTCCTCCAGTTCCAGGCTGGTGGGCAGGGGGCGGCCGGCTTCTCCATCCTCAAATTGCTCCCGGCGCATATGCTCGTAGATGAGGGCATTAGAAAGCCGCAGGAACATCTCCGCTTTGCCCTGTACCTCTTCACTGCGTACATAGGGCGAGGGATTGTACACCGTGATGTACACGTCCTCACTCTCTTCTGCCCCCACGCCCGCCAGTTGGCCAAAGGCACGGTTCAGTAAACGCTGCCCGGTCTGCCCCGCACTGGCAAAACGCACCATCATCTCCCGGTGCACCTCATCCACGCTGCATCCGGTAATGCTATCGTGCGGGTGGTTTTGCAGTAAAAAACGCCAGGCGTGCCGCAGTAGTTCTACGGGGTAGCTTTCCCCGCCTGCAATTTGGGCCAGGCTGCAAAAAGGCTCGGCCCAGCGCTCTAGCAAGTCCTCCACATGCTGGTTTTCCTGTTTTAGGTACATGCGGGTGGAGAGGGTGCCCTCCAGCAGGGCCACCCGGCCAGCGGAATACAGCGCCCCCTGGTGCCGGGGGATGGCGGCCACATCCAACTGGCTGCGCAGAGCCGCCACATAGGCGGGCAGGTCGGAGTGTACAATCTCGGTGTCCTCGCTCATGGCGCTGGCCTGCCGGGCCATGGCCGGGATGTGCGGCTGGGCTTCCAGATGGTCCCGCCCGTTCATCACCAGCATCACCCCGGTGGCGGAAAGCGGCGCATAGTGCCGCACCACATAGTCAATCCTATCCAAAAAAGCCCCTGGCTGGGCGGGCAGGTTGGGGCAGTTTCCGTATCCATACGCCAGGTTCAGGCCCAGTATTTCGCTGCCGTCCGGGCCCTGCCATACAAATTCATTGCTACCCAGGCCGTCGCCCAGCCCCCGCCAGAAAAGTATCTCCCCAAGACCCAGCTTTTTATACACCTGGGGCAACTGGGCGGGGTGCCCAAAGGCATCGGGCGCGTAGCCCAGTTGCATGTTCCCCCCAAGACGCCGGCAGAGGCGCTGGCCCAGCAGATAGTTGCGGATGTGCGCCTCGCCCGAAACCAGCATTTGGTCCGGCAGTACGTACCAGGGCCCCACCAAAATACGCCCGGCGCGGATATACCCCGCCAGGCGCTCTTCGTTTTCGGGTTTCACGGCCAGGTAATCCTCCACCAGGGCGGTGTGGCCATCCAGCATGAAGGCGTGGTAGTCGTCATCCGCCTGTAACACGTCCAGCAGCCGGTCTATCATATCCACCAGCCACACGCGGTATTCTTCCAGCGGCAGATACCACTCCCTATCCCAGTGGGAATGGGAGATGATGTGCGCTTCATACTTCTTGTGCATATTTTATACAGCCTTTCTCAGCTTTTCACGGCGCCGCTGGTAAGCCCGGCCACCAGGTGCTTTTGCAAAAATACAAACAGAATGATAACCGGTACG
>CAYYLW010000060.1:0-14415 GCA_964472465.1 uncultured Oscillospiraceae bacterium
CGCTACCTCCACCTTGGCAAGGTGGCGCTCTACCAGATGAGCTAAAGCCGCACAGTTGCATTGCAACTAAACAGTGCGTGAATTATTTTACCCGATTTTTACCATTTTGTCAAGCGTTGCCCCGGGGGAAATAATTTCCAGAGCCCCAAGGCCCCTGGCGTATTTCGCCAGGCCCTTGCTTATTTTATATCTATTTATAATCCAGCTAAAATTTCGGCCAAATCCACCGAATATTTCTTGTTGCAAAAATGACACTCCACCTCGGCCACCGGGCTTTCTGCCAGCATTTTCTGCAATTCTTCTTTGCCCAGGCTGGCCAGCACATTTTTGGTTCGCTCCTCACTGCAACTGCACAGGTAGGCCACTTCCCGTTCTTCCAGCACCTGCATCTCCATGCCCTCTAGCAACCGCGCCGCCAATTCTTTGGCCCCGGCCCCGTCCTGCAAAAGCTGGGTACAGGGGGGCATTTTTTGCAGATTATTTTCCACCAGGGAAATTTCTTCCTCACTGGCGCCTGGCAACAGGGTAAGCAAAAAGCCACCCCCCGCAGCCACGGTCAAATCCTTTTCCACCAAAACGCCCAGCGCGCACACACAGGGGGTTTGCTCGCTGGCGGCATAGTACTCCGTCAGGTCCTCGGCAATCTCGCCAGAGACAAGGGCTGTCTGCCCCACATAGGGCTCGCCCGTGCCGGTGTCTCGCACTAGGGTAAGCAGCCCATCCTGGCCCACAGCCCCGCCTACATCCAGCTTGCCGTCACCGCGTAGGGGCAGTTCCACCAGTGGATGCTGGGCATAGCCGCGCACGTTGCCCTGCCCGTCGCTCACCGCCACCAGGGTGCCCAAGGGGCCGCCGCCGTTCACCCGTAGGGTTAGGCTATCCTCGTCATTTTTTAGGTTACTGCCCATCAGGCAGGCGGCTGTTAACATACGCCCCAGCGCAGCGGAGGCCACCGAGCTGGTTTTGTGAATCTCCTCCATTTTTTGCAGGATTTTTAAAGAATTTACGGCCGTCACCACCACTTTGCTGTCGCGGCCCATTGCGCGTATCAAATTTCCCATACAATTTCCTTCTATATTGATTGATGATTGATTTGGCTATTATTTTAGCTCTATTTTTAATGATGGGGGCTGTAAAAAAATGATTCGCAAAAAATATTCCTGTATTCATAGCCGAAAAACCCATGATTTTTGGGTGATTATTTTTGATTGCTAGAATCCGTAATAGAAATTCGTAGAAACTCTTTTTAAAAAAGTTTCCCTACAATTATGCGGCATTTCTGGCCTTGTTCTGGTTTCATAGTTTCTCTGCCACCATAAAGTAGCGCAGGCTCTCAGGGGAAAGTGCGGAAAAACTCTCCCCATCCGTACTTTCCGGCAATTTCATGCCCGCCTCTGCCAGTTTTTCCTCCCAAAATGAGAGCGGATAGCTGTATTCCCAAAAATGTTCCTGGGCCAACGTTTGCCCTTCGCAGGAGATGACTAAATCTATCTCGGTGGCTTTCCCGTCATCCCGGCTCTGGTTTTGCCAGTGGCACAAAAGGCCCCCCTCCCCTTCTATGTCAAAGGTCTCATTGGCCAGCACGGCGCTGTGCTTGTAGGGGGTGTTGGCGTCGAACAAAAATAGCCCGCCCGGTTCTAAAAAAAGAGAGACCCGGCGCAGCATCTCACTGGCGGCCTTGGGGGGCAGGTGGTTTACCGTATCAAAGGTGCACACCGCTGCGCGGATGGTGCCAAACAAATCCAGCTCTTCCAAGGCCTGGCAAAGCAGCAAGATATCCTGCCGTTCTTCTTCGGCCATTTTTTCTCGCAGCACCGATAGCATCTCCACCGAGGCATCCACGGCAATCATATCATAGCCCAGTGCGGCCAGCCGCAGGCTCACCTCCCCGGTGCCACAGCCCAGGTCGGCCACCAGGCCGCTGGCAATTCCCCGCGCAAGCAGCCGCCTGTGCAGTTCGGCGCACAGGCGGTCGTAGTCAGCTTCGCTGTTCAGTGCATCATAATAATAGGCAAAATTTCCGTAGCCCATTTATTCTCCTTCTGTCACACCCGTTTGGTAGCCCTCCAGCCGCCGTTCAATTCCCGCCAGTAATTCCTCTATCCCCAGCCGTTTTTCCGCACTGGTGAGGAACACCTCCTGGCAGGCGTAAGGCGCTAGCAGGGCGGTAAATTCCTCTTGAATACGCTGATGCTGGGAAGCTTTGGGCTTATCGGCCTTAGTGAGGGCGGCCACAAATGGAATCTTATGGAAGGCCAGGTATTCCAGCATCCGGATATCATCCTGCGAAGGGGCATGTCGGCAGTCCAGCAGTTGTACCATCAGGCACAAATGCCGCTTGTCGGCAAAATACCCGTTGATCAGCTCGTCCCAGCGGCGGCGCTCTCCCCGGCTGGTTTTGGCGTAGCCATAGCCCGGCAAA
Source organism: uncultured Oscillospiraceae bacterium (assembly GCA_964472465.1). Classification (GTDB taxonomy): domain Bacteria; phylum Bacillota; class Clostridia; order Oscillospirales; family Ruminococcaceae; genus JAAYCI01. The sequence continues at coordinate 2,423 of CAYYLW010000060.1, forward strand.
TCCACCAAAAACACCCCGCCCGCTTCATAAAAATTGATGGTGGCGGTTTTTCCCGGCGTACCGCTAATTCTGGCAAGGTTTTTGCGGTTACACAGCTTGTTGATGAGAGAGGATTTCCCCACGTTGGAACGGCCGGAAAATACAATTTCCGGCCGTTCAGATGGGGGCAACTGGGCACTGGTGCCATAGGCTGCCTTAAAACTGGCTGTGCTTACATCCAGCGCGCTCACTGGGTTAGCTCCGGGCTAAGGGGCTTTGGTTTTGGCTCGGGTACCACGCGTTTTTTCTCCGCAGATACCCCGGGCTTTTTGCGCATGCGGGGGGCCTTTCCACCACGCTTTTTGGCGGGCACCATGGAGATGGCAAAGGCCTCGTCTAAGTCTGCCACCGCCACAAATTCAATATGTTCTTTCACCTCATCGTCAATATCCCATAGGTCTGAAAGGTTTTCTTTTGGGATGATGACGGTTTTCATACCCTCGCGGTAGGCGGCCATACTTTTTTCTTTCAGCCCACCAATGGGCAGCACGTTGCCGTGTAAGGTAATCTCACCGGTCATGGCCACATCCGAATGAACCGGGCGGCCCGAAAGCACCGAAACCAGTGCCGTGGTGAGGGTGATGCCGGCCGAGGGGCCGTCTTTCGGGATGGCACCTTCGGGGGCGTGGATATGGATATCGGCGTCTTTAAAGAGGGAGACATCATATCCAAAATGCTCGGCGCGGGCCTTGGCATAGGTGATAGCCAAGCGCGCACTCTCCTTCATCACGTCCCCCAAAGAGCCGGTGAGTTCCAGTTTCCCGGTGCCTTTTTCCACAATTTGCACCTCGATGGGCAATATTTCCCCGCCCACACTGGTCCAGGCCAGGCCATTGGCAATGCCCACCTCGTTCTCTTTGCTGAAATACGAGGGCTTGTTGCGTTTGGGGCCCAGCAGTTTTTCCAGGTTCTGCACCCCAACCGTGAGGCGCTCCTTCTCACCGGAAGCGATGCTCTTGGCACATTTGCGTAGCACTTCGGTGATGGTACGCTCCAAGCTGCGCACCCCGGCCTCCTGGGTGTAAGCGTCAATCAAGCCGTACAGGGCGGCATCGGTCAACTTCACTTTGCCCTTCAGCCCATTTTTGGCTAGCTGTTTGGGCAGCAGGTGGCGCTTGGCAATATTGAATTTTTCCACACGGGTATAGCTGGATAGCTCAATCACATCCATACGGTCCAGCAAGGGGCGCGGGATGGTAGAAATATCGTTGGCGGTGGTGATAAACAGCACATCGCTCAAATCAAAGGGGATATCCAGGTAATGGTCCTTAAACGCCTTGTTCTGCTCAGGGTCCAGCGCTTCTAGCAAGGCGGCCGCCGGGTCGCCACGGAAATCACTTGCCATCTTGTCTATTTCGTCCAGCAACAGAAGTGGGTTGCGGCTTTTGCTGGTGCTGATGGCGCTAATCAGCTTGCCGGGCATGGCGCCAATATAGGTGCGGCGGTGGCCCCGAATTTCGGCCTCGTCCCGCACACCGCCCAGGCTCATTCGGGCATATTTGCGGCCCAGCGCCCCGGCAATAGAATTGGCGATGGAGGTTTTACCCACGCCAGGGGGGCCCACAAGGCAGATGATTTGGCTTTTTACGTCCGGGGTGAGTTTGCGCACAGAAAGCAACTCTAAAATGCGTTCCTTCACCTTTTTCATGCCATAGTGGTCTTTGTCCAGTTGGGCCTCGGCGTTCACAATATCTAGGTTATCCACCGTCTCGGCGTTCCAGGGCAAATCCAAGCAGGTGTCCAAATAGGTGCGGATGACGCTGGCCTCCTGGCTGCTGCCCTGCATGCGGGAGAGACGGTCGGTCTCTTTCAGCAGTTTTTCCTCGGCTTCGGTGGGCAACTTCAACTCCAAAATGCGCTCGCGGTACTTTTCGCTCTCGGCGCGGGTGTCCTCGCTCTCGTCCAGTTCCCCTGCAATGGCGCGCATCTGCTCGCGCAGATAGTAATCCCGCTGATTTTTATCCATCTGTTCGGACACCTTCTCGTTGATGTCCTTCTCAATCATCAGAATTTCATTTTCTTTTTTCAGTAAATCCAGAATTTTTTCCAGCCGTGCAAGCAACAGGGTGGTGCTTAAAATCTCCTGTTTGTCGGTGTATTTGAACAGCAGGTTGGCGGGCACATACTCCGAGAGGAATAAAGCCGATTCCCCCGTGACAATGTTGTAAATCACATCCTTTGGGATGCGGGGGTTCAAGCTGTAAAACCGTTCAAAAGCCTCTTTGATGCTACGCACCAAGGCCTCGGCACGGGGGGCATCCTCGTGGCGTACCGGGCGCACCGGGGCCGATTTTGTGCTGGCCATCAGGTACTCGCCCTCGGTATCCAGCGATAGCATTTTGGCGCGGTAGCGGCCTTCCACAATCACCTTCACCAAATCGTCCGAGACACGCAAAATCTGCTTCACCTCGGCCACCACGCCGTAACTGAATAAATCAGAAGCGGTGGGGGCATCCACATCCATGTCTTTTTGGGTTACCAGAAACAGGCTATTGCCACTGGTCATGGCCGATTCAATGGCCGCAATGCTTTTGGCACGGCCCACCTCGAAATGGATGACATTGCTGGGAAATACAACCAGCCCACGCAGCGCAATGGCCGGAAGGCGCACCACGTCGGAGCCGGATTTCAGTTTCACTTTCACTTTTTCTGCCATAGGTCTCCTCCTACCCAGAGGAAGCGGGTTGGGCAAGCTTCTCTCCGTGGATTATTATTTGCTTATACGGCAGGCAGTTTCACACAATAAAGAGTTTTTTTCGCGGGTTCTGCCCCGTATTCAAGAATTAGCAATCAAACAACCAGTCTGCTAATCCTTGTTCTCATTATACGGGCTATTTGTGACAAAATCAAGAAGAAATGCGCTTGTTCACAAAAGCTTTAAAAAACAGCAAGCAGCGGGGCACTGGTTCGCCCGCTGCTGTGTTTTCCCGCTGTATGCCCTCCCTAGCCGCTTAATGCGGTGGGGCCGGGGTTGTTTTTATACCGTTTGCGCACCGCGCCAAATTCTAGCTTCGGTTTTTGGCCCTTGTCCACCACACGCTCGTTGATGGTGACCTTGATGATGGTGGGGTCGCTGGGAATTTCATACATCACGCTCATCAAGGTTTTTTCCATGATGCTGCGCAACCCACGCGCGCCACTTTTCAGCTCTATGGCCTTTTTGGCCACGGCATGCAGCGCGCCATCGGTGAAGTCCAGTTCCACATTATCCATTTTAAACAGAAGTTTATACTGTTTCACCAGGCTGTTTTTGGGCTCTTTTAACACCCGCACCAGGGCCTCTTCGTCCAGTGGGTCCAGCACGGTAACCACCGGGATACGGCCCACCAGTTCCGGGATAAGGCCGAATTTTACAATGTCGTGCGGCTCCACCTTTTCCAGCAGGTTTTGCTTCACCACTTTGGGGTCCTCTTTCAGCTTTGCGCCAAAGCCCAAAGAAGAGGTATCGGTGCGTTTTTCAATCAGCTTTTCCAGCCCGTCGAAAGCGCCGCCACAAATAAACAGGATGTTCTTTGTGTTGATCTGGATGAACTCCTGCTGGGGGTGTTTCCGCCCGCCCTGGGGTGGCACATTGCTAACAGTGCCCTCCAAAATTTTCAAAAGGGCCTGCTGCACCCCCTCCCCGCCTACGTCGCGGGTGATGGAGGGGTTCTCGCTCTTGCGGGTAATTTTGTCAATCTCATCGATGTAGATGATGCCGCGTTCGGCTTTTTCCACGTCAAAATCCGCCGCTTGAATCAGCTTGAGCAGAATGTTTTCCACGTCCTCGCCCACATAACCGGCCTCGGTGAGGGTGGTGGCGTCGGCGATGGCGAAGGGAACCCCCAGCATCTGGGCCAGGGTTTGCGCCAGCAGGGTTTTGCCCACGCCGCTGGGCCCCAGCAGAAGCACATTGCTTTTTTGCAGTTCCACATCATCCACGTGCGGGGTGAGGATACGCTTATAGTGGTTGTACACCGCCACCGAGAGCACTGTTTTCGCCATGTCCTGCCCAATGACGTATTGATCCAGCCCCACCTTAATTTCCTGGGGGGTAAGAATTTTGATATCGTGGCGGTTGGGTGGCACGGGGTTACTGGCGGGGCGCTGTTTGCGCGGGGCTTCGGGCTCCTCATCGCCCCCCAGCAACGAATAGCACAGTTCAATGCACTCGTTGCAAATGTTCACACCCGGCCCAATAATCATCCGTTCCACATCGTCCTGGCTTTTGCCGCAAAAGCTGCAAATCAGGTTTTTTTCCTTGTTGCTACCGTTTCCATTTTTACCGTTCGCTGCCATAATGCTCCCTACATCCTAGTCCTTCATGAAAGGACGGGTGTTGTGTGTGTATCTGTCTAACGTCCGGCAATCACCTTATCGATGATACCGTACTTCACGGCTTCGTCCGCCGTCATAAAATAATCTCGCTCGGTGTCCTTTTCAATCACTTCCAGCGGCTGGCCAGTGGCGTCGGAAAGGATTTTGTTGAGCTTGCTGCGCATGCGCACCATCCGGTCGATGGCTATTTTCACATCAGAGGTGGTACCCTGCGCACCGCCCGAAGGCTGATGGATCATAATTTCGCTGTTGGGCAGGGCCATGCGTTTGCCCTTGGCCCCTGCCGAGAGCAGGAAAGCCCCCATGGAGGCCGCCATGCCAATGCAGATGGTGGAAACATCACATTTGATGTACTGCATGGTGTCGTAAATGGCCATGCCGGAGGTGATGACGCCACCGGGGCTGTTGATGTACAGGCTGATGTCCTTTTCCGGGTCCTGCCCTTCCAAATACAGAAGCTGGGCCACAATCAAGCTGGCGGAGGTGTCGTTCACTTCGTCGCTAAGCATGATGATTCGGTCATTCAAAAGGCGGGAGAAGATATCATAGCTGCGTTCTCCACGCGCGGTTTGCTCCACTACATAAGGGACTAAATTACTCAAGAGTTGCCTCCTATCATTTTCTATGCGAGTGACCGGTACACGAGGTGTACCGGTCATGCTTTTTTTGCGCGGGGTCAAGGCCTAGTCTTTGGCTTCCTCGCCCTCTTCTTCGTCGGTTTTCTTTTTCTTGCCGGTGGCCTTGCTCACGGCTTTTTCCACCTTTTTCTCGGCTTTTTCTATGGCCTTCTCCACATTCTTCTCGGCCTTTTCTACAGCCTTTTCCGCTTTTTTAGCGGCTTTTTCGGCTTTTTTCTCAATGATTTTTGCCTTGCTCTTCACAAATTCCATCGCCTTGCCCACCAGCAGGTCTTTTTTGATCTCGGCCTCTGGCATCAGCTTGCGCACGGTCTCTTCGTCCATCTGGTATTTTTCGCTGATTTTTTTCACCTCAGCGTCCAGATCCTCCTGGCCCACTTCCAGCGCCTTATAACGCGCTACGGCTTCCAGCGCCAGGCGCATTTTCACCATAATTTCAGCCTGCTGGCGGAAACCATCGCGGAATTTGGCCATATCGCCGCCGGTGAATTGCAGGTAGGTTTTGAGATTGAGGCCCTGCTGCTCCAAACGGTAGGCGAAATCCTGCGCCATTTCATCAATACGGCGCTCAATCATCACCTCGGGCACGTCGCCTTCCAAGGATTCAATCAACTTTTCGCCCAGGCGGTTTTCCAGTTCCTGGTCCGCCTGCGCTTCCAGTTGTTCTTTTAAGTTTTTGTGGATATCCTCGCGTAGCTCTTTCAGCGTTTCGAAATCGCTCACGTCTTTGGCAAACTCATCGTCCAGCTCGGGCAGCTCTTTGCGCTGCACCTCCTGCACTTTTACGGTGAACACCACGGGTTTGCCGGCCAATTCCTCCGCATGGTACTCCTCGGGGAAGGTCACGTCGATGTCAAATTCCTCGCCCGCTTTGTGGCCCACCACCTGCTCTTCAAAGCCGGGGATGAACTGGTGGGAACCCAAGGTCAGCTTGTGTCCCTCATCCTTGCCGCCGTCAAAGGGAACACCGTCCACCTTGCCCTCGTAATCAATGGTGGCAATATCGCCGTCTTCCGCGGCGCCTTCCACGGTAATCAAGCGGCTGTTCCGCTCTTGCATCCGGGCAATTTCCGCTTCCACCTGCTCGTCTTCCACTTCGGCCAGCAGGCGTTCCACTTCCAAGCCCTCATAGGTTTTTACATCCAGTTCGGGTTTGATGGTCACTTTCAGTTTCAGCACGGCGCCATCGGCCACGCTCATGCTCTCGGCTTCCACTTCGGGGGAATCGATGGGCTCAATGCCGGTTTCTTTCAGGGCTTCCTCATAGGCGGCGGGGAATACCTCGTTCACGGCGTCGTAATAAAACACATCTTCGCCATACATTTTTTCAATCAGGTTGCGCGGGGCGCGCCCTTTGCGGAAGCCCGGCACATTATAGCGCTTGGCGTCCTTGCGGTACACACGGCTTACGGCCTCTTTAAATTCCTCGGGGCTGATCACCATCTCTATCTCGTAGCTGGTGTTCCCGGTTTTTTCATGTTTGTTGAGTTTCATTGTTTGCCTCCATCTGTGCGAATTGGGATTATTATATCATAAGAGCGGATGCTTTACCACAGTTTTTTCTGTCGTTTTCGGCCTTAATTGTCCGTTGTAAGTGGCGGCAGGGGTGCAATGCACAAGGGGGTAAAGGCCAATTGGTCGGCGCTTACCAGCCGGTAGCAAATACCATCCTGTTCCCCCTGCACGGCATGGCGGCGGGCGGCACTGTGCAAATGGCCGTAATAACATCGTTTTACGCCGTATTCATGCATTACATCGGCCAAGGGCTGGGCCGCGTTACCGGAATAAAAAGGCGGAAAATGCAGAAAAACCAGCCGTTCTGCCCCGGGGTGTTCGTTGCGCGCCGCCTGTAGGGAAGCGGCCAGGCGAATGGCTTCCCTATCCATCATTTTGGCATCGTGTCCCTCGTACTTTTCGGCCATCCAACCCCTACTGCCACAGATAGCCATATTATTTTCCATATAGTAGTTGTTGTGCAAGAAGTGCAGGCTGGAAAAACCATTTTCCGCCAGAAAGGTTTCCATTTTGGATAAAGTACCCCACCAGAGGTCATGGTTGCCTTTCAGCATGATTTTGCGCCCGGGCAGGGCTTCCAAAAAAGAAAAATCTTCCAGTGTGTGTTCTAGTTTCATGGCCCAGCTAATATCTCCGGCCAGCACCACGGTATCCTCGGGGTTTACGGTGGCCCGCCAGGCGGCTTCCAGTTTGGGCAAATACCCCTCCCAGCCGCGGAAGATGTCCATGGGCTTATCACAGCCCAGCGCCAGGTGAGGGTCGCCTATGGTGAACAGCGCCATGGCCTAACCGGGGAACATACGCAGCGGCGTTTCCAGCAAGCTATCCTGGCTTACCGTTTCGCCAAAGCGTGGGGTTTTGCCTGCAAGGCCACTCAAAGAGAGGGGGGCCGTTTCACTGGACACCTCTTCCAGCAGACGGATGGCGGCAAAGGGGTCGGCCGGGGGTTGCTGCCCCAGAGATTGCAGCACCTTTTCGCAGAATTTGAAGGGGCTGGCGGTGGAGAGCACCACCGCCGGGCGGCCCTTGGCCGCGGCGTTCTCTTGCAGCACCCGGAAAGCCACGGCCGTGTGTGGGTCACAGAGGTAACCGTATTCGTCTTTCATGCGGCGTATCTCCTCGCCCACCTTCTCCTCGCTGGCGTAGCCCGCCGCAAAGGTGCCGGTGATGGCGGCCAGGGTTTTTGCGTCCACGGTATAACCCCCTTGCTGGGCCAGGGCTTGCATCCACCCACCTACAGCAGCGGCATCTCCGCTGGCGTGGTAGAGCATCCGCTCCAGGTTGGAGGAGACCAGAATATCCATGGAGGGAGAGCTTGTTTTGTAGAAGGGGCGCTTTGCGTTGTAGTGGCCACTTTCTAAAAACTCCGTCAACACATTATTTTGGTTGGACGCGCAGAGCAGCCGCCCCACCGGTACGCCCATCTGTTTGGCATACCAGCCCGCCATGATATCGCCAAAGTTTCCTGTGGGCACGCAAAAATCTAGTTCCTCACCCATTTTGATATCGCCACTTTGGCATACCTTCAGGTAGCTGGTGGCATAGTACACCACCTGTGGCACCAGCCGCCCCCAGTTGATGGAATTGGCGCTGGAAAACCGCACCCCGCGCTGGGCCAGGGTCTCGGCCAATTGGGCATCGCCAAACGCCCGTTTTACCCCGCGTTGGGCGTCATCGAAATTGCCCTCAATGGCGTACACGGCCAGGTTGTTGCCCTCCTGGGTGGTCATCTGCAAACGCTGAATCTCGCTTACCCCTTCGCTGGGGTAAAACACGATAATGGCTGTGCCGGGTAAATCCTTAAACCCGTCCAGCGCCGCCTTGCCCGTGTCGCCGGAGGTGGCCACCAGTATGAGGGTGGTGCCCTGCTCCCCCAGCATCCGGCGGGCCTCTACCAGCAGGCGGGGCATCAGTTGCAGGGCATAGTCCTTAAATGCGGCGGTGGGGCCGTGCCACAGTTCTAGGGAATAAAGCCCTTTTTCCAGTTTTTTTAGTTCCCCGGCCTTACCCCCAAAATTCTCGCCATAACTGGCGGGCAGGGCCGCATCAAAAAACGCGGGGGAATAATCTGGCAAAAATGCCTGCAAAATAGCGCTTGCTACCTCACAATAATTCTTCCCTGCCAGGGCTTCCACATCTATTTTGGGTATGCTGTGCGGCACAAACAGCCCGCCGTCGGGCGAAAGCCCTGTTAAAATCGCCTGGGCCCCGCTCACCGGGTTCCCCGTGTCTCTTGTGCTGATGTATTCCATTATTTTCCTCCGTTCAGCAGGTTTTGCCGGGCTGCAAAAAACATTTGCCGCCACAGCTTACCGCATTGTTTTCCCCTGTTTTCATTCTATAAATTATCCCCAAAAGAAGGTTTATTCTGGCCGGGTGGTTTTACTTTTTTGAGGAGCCCTCAAAATAAAAGAATTATATATTTGCTTTTTCCCCATGTGTTTTGGGTTCCAAAATTAAATATTTGAAAAATAGATGTGGGCAATTAAGCGCGGAAGCCATATATTCCTCTGATGATATTCCCTACACAATATTCGGGTAAATTCTATCTTCTTTTATAATTACTTTTAAAGTTCATTAAAAAGCATTTTCTATACAGTGGATTTCCGGCGCACTGTCACCATGCAAAAACACCTCGGCCACATCAAAGCGCAAAGGCGGCTCCCCCAGTTTATAACGCGCCAGAAAAGCCAAGGCCGCCGCATGTATTTTGGCCTGTTTTCGGGCATCCACCCATTCGGCGGGGCGGGCCAGGGCGCCAGGGCTGCGGGTTTTCACCTCGCAAAACACCCACTCTTCCCCGTTTTGTAAAATCAGGTCTATCTCCCCTTGCCGGGTGCGGAAATTTGCCATAAAACAGCGGTAGCCCCGCGCTTCATAATGCTGCCGAACCAGCGTTTCCCCGCGTTGCCCTGTGTTCATTACACCAGGCCTCTTTTTTTGAGAAAGGAGCGGCGGTAAATGGGCGCCAGGCCATGCTGTTCCAGCAGTTCATAATGCAGCTTGGTGGGATAGCCCTTGTGTTGTTCCAGCTTATATTGCGGGTATTCCAAGGCCAATTGGCACATCAGCCTATCGCGCGAGACCTTGGCCAAAATGGAAGCCGCCGCGATACTGGCGGATTTTCCGTCCCCTTTTACCACACAGACACAAGGGGTATCGGTGGCGGGGGCAAAAATGCCATCCACCAGAATTTTGCCCGGTTTTTGTGCCAGTTGCCCGGCCGCTTGCTGCATACCCAAAAGGGTGGCGTGGTGAATGTTCAGTTCGTCTATCACGGCAGGCGGCACATGCACCACCGCATAACATAGGGCCTTTTGCAGGATTTCCTCATACAATAGTTCCCGCTTTTTCTCGCTCAACTTCTTGGAATCATTCAGCCCCTCAATGGGCTTGCCTGCATCCAATATGGCAGCCGCCACCGTCACAGGCCCGCACAGCGGCCCGCGTCCGGCTTCGTCTATGCCGCATAGCAGCAGGCTTTCCGCGCCCTCGGCCTTGTCAAATTCGTACAGTGCATTCGGCATTTCTACACCCCCTGGCCCAGGGCAGGCGGGGCTTCCAGCGAGATGCGGCCCAGTTTTCCAGCGCGGAATTCATCCAGTACGGCTATCGCAGCCCGTTCGGTGTCCACCTCACCGCCAGAAACCAGCATCCCCCTTTTTTTGCCCACCATTTCCAGCAGGTCAAACCCGTCCTTTGGCAGGGCGGCGGCATCCAGCTTGAAACGCTGGGCCAGCTTTTCCGGAAACAATGGGGCCACCTGTTGCAAAAGGCCTGCCGCTATCTCCTCGCAGTTCAGCAAATGGTCTGGGATAGAGCCTATCCAGGCCAGGTTGACCGCGATGGCGGGCTCTTCAAATTTTTTCCAAAGCACCCCAGGCATATCCAGTAGTTCATAGCGCCCGGCGGTAATCCACTGCTCGCCCCGGGTTACGCCGGGTTTATCGGCGGCCTTCACACGCACGGCCCCCGCCCAGTTGTTGATGAAGGTGGATTTCCCCACGTTGGGAATACCCGTCACCATCAGCCGGGTTTTGGCCCCCTCCATGCCACGGTCACTGCGTTTTTGCAGTAGCTCGGCCAGGGCCTCTTCCACCACTTTTTTCACCTGTTGGGCCGCGCCTTTGCGGCGGCTATCCAGTGCCACGCAGCCAAAGCCCTGCTGCCGGAAATACGCCAGCCACCGGGCCGTCACCGCCTCGTCGGCCAGGTCGCTCTTGTTCAGCAGATACAGCCTTGGCTTATGCGCATAGGCGGCCTGCAAATCCGGGTTTAGGCTACTGCCGGGTATCCGTGCGTCCAGCAACTGTACCACGGCGTCCACCAGGGCCTGTTTTTGCTCAATGCGGCGCAGGGTTTTGGTCATATGCCCAGGGAACCAGTGAATATTCCGGCGGTTCACATATTCTTCCGCCATCAAAAGCCCCCCATGTTGTTTACGGGAAGCAAGCGGAATATCACTTTTCCCAAGATGTCTTTTTCATCCACAAAGCCTATTTCGGTGCTTCGGCTATCGTTCGAACGCGGGCGGTTGTCTCCCAATAAAAAGAGGTAGCCCTCCGGCACGGTCACCGGGAATTTCACGTCGTAGCTGGTGGTGGTGGGCGCCGAGATATAGGGTTCTTCCAGCACCTCCCCGTTCACCGTCACCGCCCCGGTTTCAAAATCAATATCCACCGTATCGCCGCCCACGCCAATCACGCGTTTTACAATGGGCTTGCCAAACGAGGTATATCCATCCACCACCACAATATCGCCGTGTTCTGGCATATACAAAGCGCTGCGGACAATCAATTGGTCGCCATCTTGCAGGGTGGGAACCATGGAGATGCCATCCACCCCAATGGTGCGCACCACAAACAAAAGTAGCAGAAGCACAAAGGTAAGCGCCAACAAAAGGGCGTCAAACCATTCTTGTATCATCATGTTTTTTTCACGCCGCCGCTGGTTCACGCCGCCTCACCTCCACAGATGCGCACAGGCTATACCAAAAGAAAAAGAGGCAATACAAATTGCCCCTTTTTACAAGCGGGACAATTTGCGTCCCAGAAATACAATATTTAAATTTTCTGCTTTACCTTAGCAGCCTTGCCGGTACGGTCACGCAGGTAGTACAGCTTGGCGCGGCGCACTTTGCCTTTACGCACCACTTCCACAGTCTCCACAAATGGGGAATGGATGGGGAACACACGTTCCACGCCCACACCATAAGAAGAACGGCGCACAGTAAAGCTTTCTTGAATACCACCGTGGTTTTTAGCAATCACGGTGCCTTCAAAATTCTGGATACGTTCCCGCTCACCTTCCTTGATGCGCACCGCCACACGTACGGTATCGCCCACGGAAAACACGGGCAGTTCTTTTTTCAGCGAAGGATCGCTGATCAGTTTCAAAGCGTCCATAGTTTTGACTATCCTCCATTTTTTGTGTAGACATTCATACCCGGAAACCGGCAGAGGACTGTCCGTTTCATGCATTGCC
>CAYYLW010000061.1:0-14214 GCA_964472465.1 uncultured Oscillospiraceae bacterium
GCCAGCGGCAGCCTGTGGGTCACCATTGGAAGAATTCCCCGCTTGCAGTTGCCCTTCGTCATAACTTTGGGCCTGGCCACCATCTCCAGTTTTAGCGGCCAGGTTTGTACTCTTTTGCCGCAAGACCTGCTGGAAGTTCACGCTGGAAGCCTTAAAACCAGGAGTATCCACATTGGATAAATTATTGGCAATCACCTTGGTTTTTAGCCAAAGGGCGTCTAGGCTGGCTTCCCCCGCCCGCGTGGCATAGTTATCAAACAGCATATGGCAGAGCCTCCCTTGAAGAGGTATAAACACAGGGCGCAAACTGTGCGCACAGGCCTGTGTACTAGGAAGCGAAGGCACACCTGGGCGGTGACCGACGCAATGATACAAGTATCAACGTTACCCATGATACCATCCTTGTTACAGAATTTCAATACTGGTTTGTGTAAAAATGGGAAAAAATCACAAATTGGACATATTTCAAGAAATAGGCGGTTTTCTCGCGGTATAGAGACATGGTTTTTAGAGTGATGTAAATAAATTACGTTATGGTGATGTTGAATAATATGGATATATATCGTGATATATGTCCATATTATAGATTTATACCTCTGCTTTTCGTTTCAGTGACATAGCTAATCCTGCTTCATTCCAGAGAGGCCAAATGTGCAAAATCCAGAAGGAATCACATAAAAAGAGGCCTGCCCTTTTCAGGACAAGCCTCTTTTTGCATTTTCAATCAAAGAAATATAACAATTGACGAAATTCGCCAATCTTTGCAGACCGTACAAATGATGCCCAAATTTTTCTATACTACGTTAGCAGTGGCATGGCCGGTTCGGTTGCTTCGTTCAATTCGGTCGCACTGCTCGAAGGTATTTCGAAGATCTAAAATGAGCGGCTGTATGTCATCCAGAGGCTGAACCTCCTTTTTGATACTGGCTCCCATCAATTCGCCGCTGAAAAAATCATACAGTTTAGAAAGGTTTCCCGATACGGAATAGCGGTGATCCAGATTCCCACGCAGATAGTGGATGATTTTCTGGGCCTTGGAAATGGCTTTGTCCATCCCGGCGATATCCTTGGTTTGGATACAGTTGCGGGCCAAATCAATCTGGCGGAGGGTCTCATCATATAGCTTGAGGAGCATCTCGCCCTGGGTCATTGTGGTCACCATCTGCTGTTGGTATTTTTCATATGGATTCATCTTGGAAACCTCTCTTCATAGGTGTTGGATAAGGAGGAGAAAAGTGTTGTTAAGCGCCGCCAGAGAGGCTCTGGCTCAGCCAAGAACTCTGGGAGTTCATATTTTGAATGGCTTGCTCCATGGCATTGAACTGTTTCCAGTACCGGTCATATTCCTTCCAATACCGTTTTTCCAATGTACTGAGTTGCTCATCGATAGATTTAATCTGCTTATAGATATTGGAGGCGGTGTCTAGGTTGTTGGAGCCAGCCTCACGCGTGAGATAGCCGGGGCTGCCGCCGCCGCTGATGGCGGCATTGATGGCGGTGTTCACCTGATCCATGATGCCGCCGGTGCCGGAGAACAGGCGCATCACAGCTTCCGGGTCCTTTTCCAGCATGGCTTTCAAGTTGGCCTCGCTGGTCATATCAAAGTTGCCGTCTTTGCTGTAATAGCTGGTGTCGATACCCAGGTCATAGATGGCAATGGAACTTCCCTCGGGCCGGGTGTACATGGCCGAGCGCATGGTTTGTAAAATGCGGCCCAGGTTTGCGTCGTTCCGCAGCAAGCCTTCCTTGGATTTCTCCTCCCAGTTGTTGATCTCCGTCTCGGACATGGACTGTTTTTGCTCGGCGGTAAGGGGGGGATAATCCTTGTAGGTGGGGTCGGCCTTATAAAGTTCGTTGAGGTAGTTGATGGTTTCGTTGTACTGTTTTAGGTATTCTTGAATACCCTCCACCACGGCTTTGGTGTCACGGGTAACCACCACTTCGGTAGCTTCCCCGGCAGCGCCCTGGCCCTTGTTGTATTCCGAGTGCAGGGTGAAAGACATGCCGCCATACTCGAAGGTGTTGCTGGAACGTTCCAGCTTCATGCCATCAATATACACCACGGCGTCGGTACCGTCTACCGGGGTATCGATGTAACTGTTGTTTTGGGCCTCATGCATTTTGATATGGCTGCTGCCAAACAGCTTTTCTGTGCCAGAACCGTCCCCTTCGTTCACCACAATCTCCATGGGAACATCCACACCCATGATACGGAAGGCGGCGGTGTTTTTGTCGAACACCACCTTGGCGTCGGCGTCAATGGTTTGCAACTTGGTTTGCAGCGCGGCAGCGATATCATCCAGTGACTTGCCATTCAATTCGGCTGCGGTTAACACAATGGGCCCGCCAGAGCCGCCCATGATCTGAATGGAACCGGTGGTGCCAAAATCAATGCCAGCCTTATCAATGGTGGTGTCGCCTTTGGTAATGCGGTTGGAGGCATCGGCGGCAAAACCCAGGGTGAAGGGATTGTAGTCCACATGATAGGGGGCGGTTTTCACAACCAGGTTTTTGTCGTTGGCCAGCATGGTAAAGCTGGTGGTGTTGGAATCGTACTTCAATTCCAGGGCCTGGGTGCCGTCCGGCAGGGTGCCGAAGTTGTTGCGGAACTGTTTATTGAGTTCTTTGGTGAAATCCTCCACCGAATAAATCTCGTCTTTGCCCTTGCGCGGCACGCTGAAGATGTAGTCCCGCCCGTTGATATTGAAGGTATAGTTGCCGCCCTTGCGGTAATCAGAGGGGTCAACGGCGCTGCCTACTATGGGCTGGGTGAGGGCGAAGCCGGTGTAATCGCTACCGCCTTCTTGGCCAAACAACACGCTAAGCAGGTTGCCTTCGGTCTGCTTCATGTCGATGACGACATCACCGGGGTCGGTTTTACCGGTTTGGGAGCGCTGCATCACGAAGCGGTCTTCGGCTTCCAGATAACTGATTTTCACGCCCGCCTTGCTGGCGTTGATATCGTTGATAACGGTGGATAGCGAGGTATTCGCGTTGTAGGAAAAGTCCACCCCATTGATGGAAAAACTGTGGCGGCTGCCTTGAAGATTGTTGCTGAAATTCAAATCTTCCAGGGACATAGTGGGGTTTAGTTTGTTGGAAGTGCCGGATTTGATGCCGAACACACCCATGGTTACTGCATCGCCGGTCAGGGTGAGTTTGCTGCTGGTACTTCCGGCTGCAAACTCGATGACACCACTGGCTTTGTTTAGGGTCAACTTGACGCCGCTTCCAAAAGCATGCTTCAACTTGTTGGTTAAATCTGTCTCTAAGGCGGCGCCATCGTCGCTGGGAATGGTGGTGGGGTTGCCTGAAGAATCTTTCGGGCCAATGCCAGCAAATTTCTTTAGGGCATCCAAACTCATGTGGATGTCCTGCTTGCGGCCGTCCAGCTCCACAGTGATTTTGGGCAGGTAGAGGTCGGGGTCGATGGTGGCAGAGAAGGTGCCTTTTCCGCCCAGGGAACCAATACCATCGCCGAACATTTTCATGGAGAGGGTTTTGTCTTTGGCGGCGTCCCCCGTGTTGCCCTCCACCGAGATGAAGGTTTCGGGGTTATCGGCAATGATGGTGAGTTTGTTGTTCACAAAGCTGGCCTGCGCCTTGGCACCCGCACCGCTTAATTTTGTGTTGAGGATATCCACCACTTCTTGCGCGCTCTTGCCGCCAAACAGCTCAGGGGCGTCATCGATGATGACCTTTTTGTCCCCTACAGTGATGAACAGGCTGGCGTCGGCCGGTACATCGCCACCTTGGTACTGTTTCACCAAGTTGGCCGCAACGCTGGCACTAATCCCGCCTTTTACGGCGCCGCTGGCGTTTTGTTTGGTTTTCATGGTGTAGGCGGTGGCCAATTGCTCAATGCTGCTTAGCTTATAGGTGCCCGCCGCCGTATTGGAAGAAGCCGTCACCGAAAAAGCCGCACTTTTGTTAGAGGGAGTGCGCAGGGTGGCGGTCATATTGTTATAAAACGAGCTGGACATGAGGTTGGTTTTGGACGTAAAACTCATGAAACCCGTTTGAAGGGCCTTGATTTTGTTGGCCACCTCACGGTACATAGACTGCTTGTTTTGCAGGGTGGCTTTCTTTTGGGTAGCCTTGTCAATTTTCCCTTGGGTGCCGCTGAGCAATTTATTGACGGTTTCCTCGGTGTTGATGCCCGAAGCAAGACCGGCAATACCACGGCTGGCAGAGCTTAAAGAATTGATTGCCATAACACTTGGTCCTCCTTGATACGTGTACTCGATCCCTCATATTCTAGTATCGGCCAAAGATATGAAAAATTTAGGTGTTTTGGGTGAAGAATTGAGAGAAAAAGCGTAAAAAATAGCTTGGTAGAAAAAATAGGTGACAAAAACACATTAGGCCTTTTCAGAGGTGAAGTTTCCACTGGTGGGGGTATCCCCCAAATCCACCAAATATTTTTTGATCTTTGGCAGGTTCTGGTTTTCTTTTATTTTGGTTAAGGCTTCGGCTTTTAAGGATTCCAGCCGTGTAACCACCTGCTTTTCACTGTTTTGGATGCGGGAGACCACCCCCAAAATGCGCTGGCCCTGCTCATACAGTGGTTGCATCTCTGGGAGAATCTGGTCAAAATTGATTTGGGCTGATGCCGCCTGAAAGAGCAAGCGGCTATGCGGCTCTTTATCGCATAAACGTCCTATTTCTTCTGTGATTTCATCAATTTCATTTGCGAGTTGCCCCCGCTTTATGATATAATCCTCTATGGCATCTGCCTCACAGTGCAGCATGTCCAAGGTGGTTTGCTCATAGGCCAAGAATTTGTTTTCTTTTTCTTGCAGAAGCATGCCAATTTTGGCGATTGTGTCCATAGGGGGCACTCCTTTCCAGGTAAAGAGAATCAGGCCCTGGTGGGGCTTTTTAAGAGGAAAATAGTGGAGACGGGGAGAACGAAGCATGGACTATTATCCATTTCCAGCGCTCTTACGGGCGGTGTATAATGATATAGAAGAGAACGGGACGGCCCAAGTGGCCGAGCAAGGCAACGCCATTAATTTTTTTGGAGACTTTGTGCCGCTGGTGCCTTTGGGGCAGGAGGCCACCGTTAACTGGATACTGGGAGACAAGATGCTGGCTTCTTTTGACGGCAGAGCCTATCTTTCCACGGCGCAGATGCTGCAAATTACCGATATTGACCCTGACAAACTGGCCACGGCCCGCACCCTGTTTTTGGTGAACACACGCCTGCCAGGGCTGGTGGCGCCTGCGGCAAAGCCAAAGGCACAAAAGCTATCGGTGGAAATTGTGTATCTGTCCATGGGGCTGGTGAAACTGCTTACCCGGGACAATATTGAAGAGGGAACCGAGCTACTTCTATATACCCACGTGGATTTTCTCACACTTCGGGCGCTGGAACTCAAGGTGCGCAAGCGAATTATCTTCCATAAGGAGGAAACCATTCTACTATGCGAAGTGGAGGGCGTGGATAGGGAAAACTATGTGGCGCTTTCCGCCTATGTGGCGAAGCTGGACAAGCAAAGAGGGAAAGAGGAGTAACGAAAGCGACTACTCTTTCTCTTCGGCCCCCGCAGGGGGGCTTTTTTTCGTCCCAAAGTTGCCCCCCACTTTCAGCCCTTGGGCCAAAGCGCGCACGGCAGCGGTGCTAGCGGGCCCGGCAGCCGCCTGTTGGTTCAGCTCCACGGTCTCACTCAGTTCGCTGCGCAATATTTTGATATGCTTTGGGGCATTGATGCCCACCCGCACCTTATCGCCGGAAATTTCGGTGATGGTGATTTCCACATCGTCCCCGATGGTGAAGCCCTGGCCGTTCTTGCGTGTTAAAATCAGCATTATGCACCCTCCTGTGCGTCAAATAGCCGCATACGGATGGGGTAATCTTCCTCTAATATCACCTGGCCAGCCAGACGCTTCTCGGTGTTGATGACGATGGGGCTTTTCATATTGACGGTGGTATCTTGGAAATTTTCCGGTACCACCGCAATGAGACGGAACGCGATGGGCCCGGTTTCACCCAGTTGCAGGGTGGTATCACTGGGCAGAGAGGGGCAGTAGGGAAGACCCAGCGCATCAGGATCCAGCAAAACGAAGCAGACATCCGGGTTTTCCACCGATTGCAGCCAAGAGATGCCATCGTCGGTGGCATCGTTGGCCAGCAGGGCAAAGCGGCTCAGCTCCTCGTAACCAAAAATGGGGCAGCGGAAACTAAGCAATTCGTTTTCATTTAGTTCCATAGGGCCAAAATCCCGGGTGTTGATCTTCATAAGGCATTCATTCTCCCTGTTTGGTATGCATTTGCCGTGTGTATGGTTTCAAAAGGCCATATTGTAAGTCACGGCTATGCGGCTTTCACCGCATAGCCGTGAGAAATCTCCTAACGCACTCTGCTTTAGGCCTCCCCCACAAAATTGGGGTCGGCACTGGGGGGAACGTAAACAGGCCCGCCCAGATACTCGATATTGATGGAGGAATACTGCGTGAAGTTCAGTTGGAAGTTGCCTGGCACAAAATCCAGCTTTGCCCGGCCCACATTCCAGTTGGCGCTCATTTGCCCGGGCTGGAAATCCATTTGCAGGCTGGCCGGGATATAGCGGATATCCACGGGAGAAACGGGCATCAAGACCAAATCTCCCTTGCTGTGCTGCATGGACTTACCCCAAAGGGTATCGGGTATATTGGCGCCTTTGGAAATTTTGGCCAGCTGGTTGCCAATATCGGCATAGTTGCCCGTGGCCTCTAGCGCGGCCGTACGGCCCTTGTCGGCTTCAAAACCGGCACGGTCCACCACGCCTTTAAAGCCCATATCACTGCGGCGGCGCACAGAATCCATCTCCAAACGCCCCGCTTGCTGGCGCATGTTGATAGAAGCCCTGCGTATGGTACGGTCCACCTCAGGGGCTTTTTGGCTAATTTCCAGCCGTGCCCGCGTAATTTGGTATTCATACTGCGCAGGTGTAGTGGTAATTCGCAGCAACGGTCCCGTCATTGTCCTTCACCCCTTAAAGCCATATGGAATAGGAAAACATCCTGTTTTCAAACCCAGGCCAGCTATTTACACCAAGATAGCTGGTTTCAACTAAAACTTATATTACCGCATAAAATCGAACAAGGACTGGGGCAGAATACGGTTGCCCAACTGTAGGGTGACCATCCAGCCCATTTCGTAGGTCTTATTATACATGATTTCCTCTGCCACATCAACAAACTCCACCTTGTTTTGGTTATCCACCAAACTTTGGTACTCGTTTTCAAGGCGGTCAGCGGTATCGTTCAACAAGGTGCCCCGCGCGCCAATTTCGGTGATGGAGGTGAGCATGAACTCCATCGAGCCGGGTAGGGCTTCCAAATCCTTATTCAGCCCGTCAAGGTTGTTGTTGTTCAGGTTGTTCACCATGTTGCCAAACAGGCTCCAGGCGTTGACAGGAACACCATCGGCATTCCGGCCATAGCCAAAGCTTTCCACGCCGGAGTAGGTGTCTTTAAAGGCGGTGTTGGGGTCTACGCTGCCGTTTTTATCTTTGTAGCCAAAACCAATATCCACGTAGTTGGGCACATTGTAGGGGATTTCATCACCATTGTAGGTGATTTTCCCATTCACCTTGACCATGGCATCCACCGGGGTACCGTTGTAATTCAAAATGCCATCCTTCACTTCAAAGGGCGCTGTGTTGGCCTGGCCGGAACCGGCGGAACTGAACAGATAGCTGCCGCCATACGACGCGTTCATCAGTTGTAAGGTTTCGTCTTGCAGCTTTGTGAGCTCGGCAGAGAGTTTGCTGCGGTCATCGGCCGACATGGTGCCGTTCAGCCCCTGCACCAGCAACTCCTCGGCGCGGTTCATCAGGCTGTTCACGGTGCGCACGCTATCCTCGGCAGATTCTGCGCGCCCTTTTACATCACGGACGGTGCTTTGGAATTTCACATTATCGTTCACCAAATTGCGTAAACGGAGAGCCTTTCCGGCGTCCGCCACATTCTCAAACCCCTTATTAATCTTGCGCCCACTGGTGAGCTTGTCGTTCGATTGCGACAGCTTCCCCAAGTTGGTGTTCATCCGTTTGATATAGTTGCGGCTTAGCGACTGGTGTGTTACGCGCATGGTAAGCTCCTCCGGTATTTACTATTTGTGCCTGCCGCCCTTAGGCGGCTTTGGCTAGGGGTGTGTTTAGCGGCCCACCACGCCGGTGCCGTTGATGAGCTTATCCAGCATCTCATCCAGGGTGGTAAACACCCGGGAAACGGCATCATAGGCTTTTTTGAACATCATCATGTCCACGCCTTCTTCGTCCATCGAAACACCAGAAATCTCTTGAATCTGGTTCAGCAGGTCGTTGGAAATGGACGAGACAGCTTCGAGACGGCTGTTGTTGTAGGCGGTGTCGTTGCCCAGCTTGGTGGTGGAATAAAACTGAATATATTCCTGGAAGGTGCCGGTGAACTCCCCGTAATCCAGGCCGGTTTCAAACAACTGGTAGGCTTTGGCGGCGAAGTTGTTGTCATTGGCGCCGTTATCGCCCTTATCCTTCACATCTTTCAAAACAAAGGTGGCGTCGGCCAGCCAGTCCTCATTCACGCGGATTTGGGAAGCGCCCTGGTAACTATCGTTTTCAAAGGTGAACAGGGTCTTATACTGGGTGGGATCGGTGTTTTCCAGCGCGATTACGTTGTTAAATGCCTCGGCAAAGGTGGCGGCGAAACGGTCCACCTTTTCCTTATAGTACAAAATGCCCTGGGCATAACTGGAGTTATCTTCGTTGATGGAATGGGGCCCGCGGCCGTTCATCATGTCCAAATAGCCACGGACAGTGCCGGAGGAAAAACTCACCTCTTCGCCGGAATCGTTCCAGGTAACCCGGACGGTGGGGAAGTTTTCATCGTATACGTCTTTGCTGTACCGCAGGGTTTGGTAGGTGTTGCCTTTTACGGCTTCCTGGCCCCCCATTTTCACGGTGACGGTGCCATCCTCCTCCTCGCGGTAGGTCACATCCGCGAAGTTGGAAAGTTGATCCAGCAGCACGTTCCGCTGGTCAAGAAGTTCCAGCGGTTTGTAGTTTTTGTTGCCAACGTCCATGCTGTTGAATTTCTCTTTGGAAATTTCGTCGTTCAAATAAGCCACACGCTGCAAGATGGAGTTGATGCTCTCCACATCCTGGTTTAGGTTGTACTCCTGCTGGCCCCACACATTGTCAATTTTCTGGGACATCTGCTGGAAGATAGAGACGATTTGCGAGGCCTTGGAAAGCAGGTTGGCCGAATTGGTGGATTCGCCCGGCTTAAGCTGCAACTCTTTCCAGGCCGCTTTAAAGTTGTCCATCGCAACGCTCATCACGGCGGGGGAAATTTCATCAATAGCAGAGCCCAAATCGGTCAAGGTGGAGGTTACAACGTCATGGTAACCCACATCGGCATATTCCTCGCGGAAACGTTTGTCCAAAAAGGAATCCCGAATTTGGGAGATGCCGTAGGTGGCGGCACCCTGCCCGGCAAAGGGCACCGAATTTTGGTTATAGCGCGCGTTGCGCATATTCACGTTCAAAGAAACCAGGTCTACGCGTTGGCGTGTATAGCCCGTGGTGCTGATGTTAGTGAGGTTATTTCCCACGATATCCAGCGCTTTTTGCTGCACCATCATACCGCGTGTGGCGGTCTCAAATCCCATGAAGGTTGGTCTCATAATCTATATCCTCCCGCTATGTGGAAAAATTCTATATTTTGGTCTCTAAAATGTTGGCCTGCGCATCTTGTGCCTGGCGTATTTTAGAGTAAGGGTTGGTGGGAACACCGCTGGCGGTGTGTGGCAGAACGGCAGAAGGGTCGATGGACACCATATTGTCTCGCGCCACAGCCATGGATTTATCGTTATGAAAACGAATGCCCCCCACGCAACGCTCGAAGCGGTCATACAATTGCCAAAAAGCGCTTTGCATCTCGCTGGGGTAGGCCGCAATAATTTGCCGGAAGCTCTGCCCTGCGTACCCGGCCTTGGCCTGTAGGGCACTGCGCTTTATCTCATAATTTTCCAGTTGTTTCGCATTGGCTTGGGAATTGGTGATGCTATGCTCAATGCGGGGTAAATCCTTGCTTAGCAAGGCTTGCAGTTTACCCTTTTCGTCCTCTAGCATCCGCCCTAGAAAAGCGGTGTATTCCTCAAGAAAAGAGTAGTATTCCTGTTGTACGGGGGACATAGGCATGCCAGCCATCCTCTACTTTCTCCAAAAATTTGGCTGCCGCACGCAACACTGGCCTAGGCCTGCCCCAGAATGGAGGAGACCAAAGCGTCTGATTCCACAAAATACTGCCCCTGCTCAATCTCGCTACGCAATGAAGCCAGCTTGGCCTCACTGCCCAGTTCTTCCACATCGGTACTCATGGACGTGGCGAGACGGCTAATTTCCGCCTGTGCAGCGGCCGCTTCGCTAAAGCTTACTTTATCGGTGTTGGCGGCGGCCTGCGCGCTGGCGCTCCCCTTTGCTTTGCCGGGGGCGGCGTCGACGCCTTTTAGCCCTTGCACGTATTTTTTGTACTGGTCAAAACCAGATGCAGATTGAATTTTCATCTACAACCAACCTCCTCAAGGGATAGGTGGGAATCAGCCTACTATATGGTAAGGCATACTATCCCTCATTTTCTGTATCGTACGAAACCCTCAAAAATGAAGCAAAAAGATATTACAAAATAATGACAAATATATTAGTGGTTTTTTTTGGATTTACCAGCGACTTTTCTATTGTGTTATACCACGCTAGACGTTATAATACAAGCTGTAAGTGTTACTTTCGTGAAAGGAAAGGGATATGGGAAGCATTATCTCAATCTCCAACCAAAAAGGCGGGGTGGGAAAAACCACCACCACAGGTGCCTTAGCCGCTGCTTTTAAAAAGCGGGGAAAAAAAGTTTTGGCCATAGACCTAGACCCGCAGGGAAACTTAAGTTTTAGTATGGGTGCAGAAAGCGAAGGGGTGCCCACCTGCTACGAACTATTCAAAGGGGAAGCCAACATTCACTCGGCCATTCAGTATTCCGAGGTGGTGGATATCATTCCCGCCAACATCCTTCTCTCTGGCGCCGAACTTGAGTTTTCGGGGCAGGGGCGGGAATTTTTGTTGGCGAATGCCTTGCGTCCGGTGAAGGAGGAGTATGATTTTATCCTCATTGATACCCCCCCAGCGCTAAGTGTGCTTACGGTAAATGCGTTTACTGCCGCCGACAGTGTAATTGTGCCGATGTTAAGTGATATATTTAGCTTGCAGGGCATTACCCAACTGTATGAAACGGTGAGTTATGTACGCACCTACTGTAACCCTTCTTTGCGTTTTGAGGGAATTTTGCTTACCCGCTACGCCCCCCGCACCACCTTGGCGGCAGAGGTGCACGGTACGGCGGAAATGATTTCCAGTGAGCTGGGCATTCCCCTGTTTCACACCTGTATTCGCAGCAGCGTGGCTGTGACAGAGTCACAGGCTTTGCAACGGAATTTGATCAGTTATTCACCGCATAATATCGCCACCAAGGACTATATTGCCTTGGCAGACGAGATTCTGTATAGGGAGATATAAATATGCCCACCAAGGGAGAAATTGATAAGGAGATGATGTTCCGAAAAATCATCCCCTCTGCAAAACCTGTGGCGGGGGAGAAGGACGGAACGCCTACCCCGGATGGGCCCGCGCCTGTTTCCACCGCACCGCCCGCCCCCCAGGTGCAACCGGATGTCCCCATGGCGCAAGCCGTACCCACCAAGGTTCTTACCGATATGCCCAAAATGCCGGCAACACCAGGGCCAACAGCCATAGCACAGCCGGTTCCAACTAAGATTCTTACAGAGAGGCCAGCCGCGCCAGCACCCCCTCAAACGCCCCCGCCCTCCCCGGCGGCTGTGGCCCCACCGCCCAGCCCTGTGCAGGCCGCCCCCGTGGTGGCGCAGCCAGCGCCGCCTGCCCCGGTAGCCCAAACAGCACCAGCAGTAGCCCCGCCCGCGGCGCAGGTGGCCGTAGCGGCCGAACCGGTGCGGCCAGCGGACATCACAAAACCTTATGATGGGCCGGCGCCTTATCCTGTGAATCTGGCGGAATTTTTGATAGAAAAAAACTATGAACGCTTCCGCCAGAAGGTGAATGGCTGTACCTGTGAGCGCTGCAAAGACGATGTGTTTGCCATTACGCTGAACAAGATTGCGCCACAATATGTGGCCAGCAACCACTTAGAAAACGCTTTGCAGGACACGAGGGAGTTGACCACCGAGTTGGTTACCGCTATGATGAATGCTTTGTTTTTGGTGAAAAGAAACCCCCGCCACGAGAGCTGATTGTTTACTTAAGGCCAGTGGGGCCAAGCATACGTTCAATGAAAACCCCGGAGCCTAGGCTCCGGGGTTTATTTTCAGTTAAGCGGTACGTTTTTCCATCTCGGCATACAGGGGCAGGATGGTGCTTTTACGCACCCGGCGGTAAAAGAACAGAGACATGAGCAACGCAATGACCTCGGCAATGGGGAAGGCGAACCATAAAGCGTCCAGCCCCCACCAATTGGCCAGTAGCCAGGCTAGGGGAAGCAAAAAGACAAGCTGGCGAACCACCGACATCAAGAAGCTGTACATGGCTTTTCCCAGTGCCTGGAACACACCGGTGAGTACAATAGAAATGGCGGCCATGGGGAAAGCCAGGCTGATTACGCGCAGGGCATGAACTCCAATTTGTAGCATGTTTTCCTTGGCGTCAAACATCAGCAGTAGCGGCCCAGGGATGGCCCAGAAGATAACGGTGCCCACCACCATGATGGAAAATGCGATGAGTAGCCCCAGACGCACGGCTTTTTGAATGCGGTCTGGCCGTGCGGCGCCGTAGTTGTAGGCAACAATGGGCACGGTGCCATTGTTGAAGCCAAATACCGGCATATACACAAAGCTTTGCAGCTTGAAGTAGATACCGAATACCGAAACGGCCGTGGTGCCAAACCGGATGAGGATTTGGTTGATGCCAAATACCATCACACTGCCGATGGATTGCATGAGGATGCTGGGCAGACCAACAGCATAAATTTGCTTGATGTGGCGCTTGTTTGGGCGGAAACCCCGGAACTGCAAGTGCAGGTCTTTGTTGCGGGTGATGTTGAGGAACAGCGAGAGGAGCATCCCCAAAACCTGGCCGATGATGGTGGCCAGTGCCGCGCCCGCCACCCCCATAGCCGGTAGGCCAAACCAGCCAAAAATGAGGATGGGGTCGAGAATAATGTTGATGACAGCGCCCGTCATCTGGGAATACATGGAGAGCACCGAGCGCCCGGTGGATTGCAAGAGGCGTTCAAAGGTGATGCCCATAAACACCCCCAGTGAGCCCACGGTTACATATTGCATGTACACCGTGCCCATTTCGGCAATGGCCTGCCCGCTTTCCGTGTGGCCGGAATAGCTGCCGAAAAACAGCGAAGAGGTGAGCAAGCCCAGAACCGCGAAAGCGGCCCAGCTCAGCACAGCCAAAAAGATACCGTTCATGGCCACGCTATTGGCCGCTGCGAAATCCTTTTCTCCCAGCCTGCGGGACAAAAGGCTGTTCACGCCCACGGCGGTGCCGGCGGCCACGGCGATCATCAAGTTTTGGATGGGGAACACCAGGCTCACCGCCGTGAGTGCCTCTTCCCCAATTTGAGCCACAAAGATGCTATCTACAATATTGTAAAGCGCCTGCACCAGCATGCTGAGCACGATGGGCAGGGAAACGTTGGCAATGAGGGGCCCGATGGGCATGGTGCCAAGTTTGTTTTCGGGGGTGGCTTCCCGGATGGTATTTTCTGCCATAAGTTCCTCCTTCCAAAATGTTTTTTCCAATGAAAAGACGGGCCTTTTCGGCCCGTCTGGCTTTGTAAGCCTGTATTAACGTTTGGAGAATTGCGGCGCCCGGCGGGCAGCTTTGAGACCGTATTTCTTGCGCTCTTTCATCCTGGGGTCGCGGGTTAAGAAACCAGCTTTTTTCAGGGTGGGGCGCAGGGATTCTTCAAACTGGAGCAAGGCGCGGGAGATGCCGTGGCGGATAGCGCCCGCCTGGCCGCTCACGCCGCCGCCGCTTACGCGCACCACAATGTCGAATTTATCCACATTGCCGGTGAGCACCAGAGGCTGGCGAACAATCAGCTTCAAGGTCTCAAGACCGAAGTAATCGTCGATATCGCGGTCATTTACAGTGACTTTGCCACTGCCATTGAACACGCGTACACGGGCCACAGAGCTTTTGCGGCGGCCGG
>CAYYLW010000062.1:0-13867 GCA_964472465.1 uncultured Oscillospiraceae bacterium
TTGGTTTTTCAAATTTTTAAAGACCCCATGCTGCTGGCCTTTGGCGCCAGCGAAACCACCCTGCCCTATGCCTCTCAGTATCTGGGCATCTACCTGTGGGGCACCTTTGCGGTGCTGGTTTCTTTGGGGCTGAACAACTTCATCACCACCCAGGGCTTTTCCGGCACGGCCATGTTCACCGTCATCATCGGCGCGGTCATCAACATCGTGCTGGACCCCATCTTTATCTTCGGCCTGGGCATGGGGGTAAGGGGCGCCGCCCTGGCCACCATCATTGCGCAAATCTCCTCGGCCGTGTGGGTGCTGCTCTTCCTCACCGGGCGCAAAACCCGCCTGCGCATCCAGCGCTGCCACCTGCGTTTACGGCCTAAGATATTCCTGCCAGTGGTGGCCATCGGTGTTTCTCCCTTCATCATGCAAAGCACCGAAAGTCTTGTCAACATCGCACTCAACTCCTCTTTGCAGCGCTACGGCGGGGATATCTATGTGGGCGCCATGACCATCGCCTCCTCGGTGATGCAGGTACTCACCATGCCTTTTTTGGGCCTGGCCCAGGGAACCCAGCCCATTGTGGGCTACAATTTTGGCGCCGGGCAAATGGATAGAGTACGCCAGGCCTTCAAATTCCTGTTCATTTCCGGGGTGGTCAGCAGCCTTTTGGGTTTTTTGGCCGTGCAGCTTTTCCCTGCGGCATTTGTGGCTATTTTCAACGATAACCCCGCGCTGATGCAAACCACAGTGTGGGCCATGCACATCTATTTTGGCGGCATGTTTATGCTGGGGGTACAGTTTAGCTGCCAGCAAACCTTCGTGGCCCTGGGCCAGGCGAAAATTTGCCTGGTGCTGGCCTTGTTGCGCAAGGTGATTCTGCTAATACCGCTGGTGTTCGTGTTGCCGCTTTTTCTGGAAGACAAGGTTTTTGCCGTGTATTTTGCAGAACCCGTGGCCGATATTCTGGCGGGCACCGTCACTGGTATCGTGTTTTTTACGCAATTTCCCAAGATTTTACGGCGAAGGCAGCAGGTGCTGGAGCAGGCCCGGTAGCTTACTGGGTGCGTGTATAGGAATATAAGAAGTAATGTGGTAGAATAGTACATCGTGCGCGGCGGTCACAGGTAAAACCGCCGGGCAACAAGCGTGACACTTGGGTACGGCACCGGGGTGCCAGGGGGCGTAAGATGGAACAGAAGCGAAAAAACAGAAAAGTGTGGGGGCTGTGCGCCGGGGCGCTGGCCCTACTGCTTTTGCTGGCGGGGCTGTGGATGGCGCTGCACTATACCGCCGATACCGAACCGCAAATGGAAGCCACCCCCGCCAACATGTTTACCAACAGCATTGTGGTGGCGGCCGATATTGACTACCAGCCCTATTCCTTCTACAGTACAAATGGCAAACCCGCTGGGTATGACGTGGAGCTGA
The DNA here is from genome assembly GCA_964472465.1 of uncultured Oscillospiraceae bacterium. Classification (GTDB taxonomy): domain Bacteria; phylum Bacillota; class Clostridia; order Oscillospirales; family Ruminococcaceae; genus JAAYCI01. The sequence continues at coordinate 1,420 of CAYYLW010000062.1, forward strand.
TGTACTTGCTGGCAAACTCCATGGGCAAAAATGTAGAGCTACGCCTGATGCCCTGGCCCGAGGCACAGCAGGCCGTGCATAGCGGTGAAGCCGATGTGTTGCTGGGGCTGGACTACAACCTGCAAAACCTACAAAATTATGAACTTTCCATGCCTTTGGATAACGACCCCTTTGTGGCCTTTGGCAAGCAGACGTTTACCGGCGTGGATGATCTGTATGATAAACGCCTGGCAACCTCCGAAGGCAGTGGCAGCTTTACCTCTTTTATTACACCTTATCAGCTAGAACACCAAACCCAAACCTACCCCACCTACAGTGAAGCATTTGCCGCCTTGGAGCGCGGCGAGTGTGACTACGTATTCGCCATGTATTCGGTGGGGCGGCGGGCTGTGGCAAACCTGGGCGACACCAAAATACAGGCCGTGGGCCCCACCCTGGCCGATAACAACCTGTGCATTGGTACCCAAAAGGGCAACACCGCCTTGCGGGATGAACTGAACGGCGCTATCATCCAGCTAAAGCGCGACGGGGCGCTGGACAAGCTGGGCGAAAAGTGGCTGGGCCGGTATGTGGAGGTCATTTCTCCCCGTGAGTATGCCCTGCAAAACTGGATGGTACTGGTGCTTTTGTTGGCCCTGGTGCTTTTGGGCGTGGCCCTGGCGTATGGTCTAGTGGGCCGGCAACTGGCCAAAAGCGCCCGCCTGCAACAACAAATGACCAAGCGCCTGCTGGACTACCAGCAAGTTGTTTCCGATGCCACCAAGGGCCTGTATGAAAACATCTGCGAGGTAAACATCACCCAGAACTGCCTGGAGGGGGAGAGCACCCAGCAGTATTTCGAGAGCATGGGCGTGCCACGGGGCACCCCCTTTGACGAGGGTCTGCGCATCATTGCCGATACGCAACTGGACGCAGCGTACGTAAAAAATTACCTGGATACCCTATGCACCAAAAATGTGACGCAGGCCTTTTTGCAAGGGAAGGACCGTTTGAGCTGCGAGTTCCTGGTGCGGGACAAAAATGGCTCCCCCTGCTGGATGGGGGTATACGCCCGGCTCATCCACTGGAAAGAGGACGATACTTTAAGGATGATTACCTACCGCGTAAACATCGATGAAGACAAGAAAAAAGAACAGTTTTTGGCAGAAAAAGCGCGGGTCGATTCCCTGACCGGGCTGTATAACAAAGCTGCCACCGAGGAACTTATCCGCACGGCGCTTGCCGTGAAAGAGCAAGCGCCCCAGGCCTTCCTCATGCTGGATATAGACAATTTTAAAACCGTGAACGACAATTTTGGCCACGCCTTTGGAGACCTGGCCATCACCGAATTTGCCGCCGTACTGAAACACAGCGTAGAGACCACACCCGGCACCGTGCTGGGGCGCATTGGCGGCGATGAATTTGCCGCCTTCCTCCCCTACCAAAGCCCCGCCCAGCTAGAGGATTTTGCCGCCCAGCTTGTGCGCAGCCTCAGCCGGGAAATTAGCATAGACGGCAAACCCGCCCACATTTCGGCCAGCCTTGGCATTGCCCTTTACCCCGCCCACGGCACCAGTTTCGAGCAGCTATACCGCCAGGCGGACGCCGCTTTGTACCAAACCAAGAAAAACGGCAAAAACGGCTACACCTTTTACACCGAAGAACTTTTAAATAACAGTTGCGAGTTGAAAATGGACAGCGGAAAATGAAAACCCCGGCTTACACCAACCGCACCCCGTTCCGCGTTCCGCGGTTCCCTATCTGGCGCTGGCCGCAGAACCACCCTTCCGGGCTCCCAGTAGCCCCCAAAACCGAATATTACAAAACCCCGGTGCCGCTCTATAAAAGAGTGGCACCGGGGCTTTTTGTGTTCGGCGGTGTTTAGCCGTCTTTTGGCTTTTTGCGGATGGTGAGGAGGTGCACACTGACGGCTAGACCTACAATGGCCAGCAGGGCCACTACAAAAGGTTTTTGGCTAAGCAACATGGAAAGCCCCAGCGTACCCCAGAGGGACACAAGCCCAATGTAACGCGCCTTGGCCGAAATACCCGTTTTACTTTTGTAGTTTTGAATGTATTCCCCAAAATACCGCATGTTCAGTAGTTTTTTGTGCATACGGGGACTGGCTGTGGCAAAACAGCCCGCCGCGCACAACACAAAGGGGGTGGTGGGCATCACCGGAAACAAAAGCCCCAGGCCGCCCAGCGCCAGGGCGCCAAACCCCGCCGCCAGCAACAAATATTGCCGCATTCTCCACTCTCCTTAACGTTTTTTATGTGGTGCTTCCCCCGCCCCCGTGGCATTCACCCGCTGGGTAGGGCAAACCCTGGCCCGGCTCAGCACTTCTGCGTCCCCGTGCCTTTTGGCCTTGCCGCGTTTTGCTGCGGCCGCTGTGCTTTCACTTGCCGCCGTTTGTCAGCCTATTTGCTCTTGGCTGCTGGCCAATATGGTTCACTATTTCAGCTTTGCTCTTACACTTTCCACTTCTTTTCTACCCCTGCGGCATGGTGGCTTTCAGCAGCTCGGCGTGGCTCAGCTTGCCTAGGTCGCGGGCTTTGGCTTCATCCAGCTTGCAGGCCTTGCAGAAGCGCACGCCATAATCCTCGTTCGCCATAAAGCAATGGGCGGCGTGGCGGTAACGGATATTCTCGGTACAGTCGCCCATGGCGTGCACGGTGTTATCGCACAGCACTTGCTTTTGGGCCTCGCTCATAATGTCATACAGCTTGCCCGCCTGGTAGTAGCAGTCGTCGCTCTGGTCGTCCTTGGGTTCATAGTGGAAGATGGAGCCATCTGCCTGCAGCGGGGGCTCTTTGTATTCCGGTTGTTCGGCCCACTCGCCGTAGCTGTTGGGCTGGTAACCGGTGGCCGCTCCGTAGTTGCCATCCACCCGCATGGCGCCGTCGCGGTGGAAAGAATGCACCGGCACACGGGGCTTGTTTACGGGAATGAGGTCGTTGTTCACGCCCAGGCGGTAGCGGTGGGCATCGCCGTAAGAGAACAGGCGGCTTTGCAGCAGTTTGTCTGGCGAAAGCCCAATGCCCGGCACCACATTCGCCGGGTTGAAGGCGGCCTGCTCCACATCGGCAAAATAGTTTTCGGGGTTGCGGTTCAGTTCCAGCACCCCCACCTCAATCAGCGGGTAATCTTTCTTAAACCACACCTTGGTGATATCGAAGGGGTTCTCGTGGTGGTTTTGGGCCTGTTCTTCGGTCATGATTTGCACAAACATCTTCCAGCGTGGGTAATCGCCCTTTTCAATGGATTCAAACAGGTCCCGCTGGTGGCTCTCGCGGTCCATCCCCACCAGCTTGGCGGCCTCTTCATCGGTCAAGTTCTCGATGGGTTGCTGGCATACCAGATGGAACTTCACCCAGAAACGTTTGTTTTCAGCGTTATAAAAACTGAAGGTGTGGCTGCCAAAGCCATGCATATGGCGGTAGCTGCGGGGAAGGCCGCGGTCACTCATGGTGATGGTCACCTGGTGGAAGGCCTCGGGAAGGCTTGTCCAAAAATCCCAGTTATTTTGGGCACTACGCATGTTGGTTTTGGGGTCACGCTTCACGGCGTGGTTTAGGTCTGGGAAGCGTAGGCCGTCGCGCAAGAAGAACACCGGGGTGTTGTTGCCCACCAAATCCCAGTTGCCTTCCTCGGTGTAATACTTCACGGCAAAGCCGCGGATATCCCGCTCGGCATCGGCCGCGCCGCGCTCGCCCGCCACGGTGGAAAACCGTACAAACACCTCGGTCTCCTTACCAATCTCGCTAAAAATCTTGGCCTTGGTGTACTGGCTGATATCATGGGTAACTTTGAAAGTGCCAAAAGCGCCCGAGCCCTTCGCATGCATCCGCCGCTCAGGAATCACCTCGCGGTCAAAATGGGCCAGTTTTTCCAAATGCCACACATCTTGCAACAACACTGGCCCCCGCGCCCCCGCGGTTAGGCTGTTGGTGTTATCGGCCACCGGGGCCCCGTTTGCTTTGGTTAGTTTTTTGTCCTGTTCACTCATACTGTAATCTCCCTTCCATTTGCTTTACCCCCTTCCAGCTCCCGCTCGAAAGGTTTTTAAGTTACCCTTAGCTTACTCTCTTCTGGGTACAAAGTCAATAAGCATACTAAAAAAGTATGGTTTGGGCCTGCATTTGGCTGAATTGGCATAACCCCAGGTGAGTAAAGGAATATCATGGCACTTTGGGGAAGGCTCTCCGCTGTGTGCTATATGGTGGCATGGTTACAATAGAACCCACATAGAAAACATTTACTTTGCAGGCACCGCCTGGGCGTCTTTAGGGCGCTAGGCCCCATTCAGCGCTGGGGAAACGCGCAAAAGCTTTTAAAAAAGCACGAATATACGTAACTGAATCTGTGTTTTCCGTTACAAAATGGTAACAGGAATTTTTCTTGTTGCTGCGCAAAAAAGAAAAATTCTAAACACTGACTTTTCTTGAATTTTTGACATTGTGCCCAATTCTGTAACCTTCAATCTGTTGATTCCTACAAAAACCTGTGCTATACTCACCATCGTTCCCAGCCGATACGGGCGGTTTTGCCGCCAATGGCTTACCGGGGACACAAAAATAGTATTCTTAACAAAAGAGGAGATTTTACAAATGAAAAAAGTACTTGCTGCTCTCGCCCTTGGCGCCGTTATGGTGATGACCTTTGCCGCTTGCTCTTCCAGCGCTAGTTCTTCTTCCGCTGCCGCTTCCAGCGCTGCTGCTTCTAGCGCTGCCCCCGTTGCTTCCAGCGTGCCTGCCTCTAGCGCTCCTGCTTCCAGCATGGCTTCTTCCAGCATGGCTTCTGAGGCCCCTGCTTCCAGCATGGCTCCCGCTTCTTCCAGCATGGCTTCTTCCAGCACCGCTGCCTAAGCAACCGTATTGTTTCCCAAAGCCCCCGCTTGCAAAAGTGGGGGCTTTTTTGTGTGGCATTACACAGGTTTGCTACAAACAGCGCGTTGTGCTAGTATTATATATTAGTATAGTATAGAGATTCGCCACCATATTTTCGCCGCCCTGCTGCGCCCCGGCGCAGCAGAAGTATTGCGGCAAAGGAGCCCCTTTTTATGCCAGACAGTTATACCCACGCCAGCATTGCCACACAGGCCTTGCTGCGCGGTAGCCAAGCCGTGGCCAGCCTGCCCTGCTACCTGGCCGGCGCCAACGGCCCCGACCCCTTTTTCTATGCCCAATTTTGGCAAAAAAGCCCCCAGCCAGACCTGGCCGCCCTAGCTAGCCGCATGCACAAAGAGCGCACCGGCCCCTTTTTAGGGGCCTTGTTGGAGAACGCCATCACCCCACAGCAGCAAAGCTATACCCTGGGCTTTCTCACCCACTACGCCACCGATTGCACCCTAAACCCCTACATCTCCGCCATGGGAGACGCGGGCTTTTTTGCCGGTAAAGCGGCGCGGGCGGGGTTTGAGGCGTCTTTGGATTCCGCCCTATTTTATAAAAACTACCGCTGCCACACCGTGCCGCTATATGCCTCCACCCCCATGCTGTTCACCGAGGATTTGGGCCAGGTGGCCGCCCTGCTGCACGAGGCCCTGCTGGTTACCTACGGCCTGGACATCCCCACCGTGGTTCTCAGCGACGCATTTCACGAAAATGCCGCTTTGCGCAAGCGGATGATCTCCCCGCGGGGGGGCAGGCGCCTGTGGGCGCGCCTTAGCGCCCCGGCGCGGCTGGGCCACCTGCGGGCCCAGCCCTGGCTGGCCCGGTTTCAGCCGGGCCAGCCGCTGCCCCACCTGCCCGAAACATGGAAAAACCCCTACACGGGCGACGAGATGCACCTCACCTTTGATGAGGTAATTGTGCTGGCGGAGGAGACCAGCGCCGCCTGCGTTGTGTCGGCCATGCGCTACTGGCTGGGGGAGATGGACGCTGAGCAATTGGCGGGTATTTTGGGCAACAACAGCTACCTCACCGGCCTGCCCCAGCAAGAGGAGGAAAACACCCCTTCCCCCGAGGAGGAACCCGCCGCTTTGCCCCAGCAGGAAGCACCCGCCCCGCCAGAAAGCCCTGGCCCTGCGCCCACCCCGGAAAAGGCTGCCGGCCCAAAAAACGCCCCAGAACCCGAACTGGAAAACCCCTGGGACGAAGAGCCCGAGACCGTGGTGGTACCTCTGCCACCCCCTTCCAAACACTAAGTGCCGCTGCTGCGGCCACAATACCCCTTTGCCGGTGCCAGAGACCTGCTTGCACCGGCTTACCCATGCCAATGAATCCTTCTATAATAAAAGGAGCCTACTACCATGACCCACACCCTTCAGCAAGGGCCCAACCCCTTGGGCACCGAGGACGTAAAAAAGCTTCTCGTCAAGTTTGCCATACCCAGCATCATTGGCGGGGTGGTGGGTGCCGCCTACAATATTGTGGACCAAATTTTCATCGGGCAGGGCGTGGGTGTGCTGGGCAACGCCGCCACCAATGTCAGCTTCCCGCTCAGCACCATCTGCATTGCCACCGCCCTTCTTTTGGGCGTTGGTAGCGCTTCGGGGTTCAACCTGGCCCAAGGCGCTGGCAAAAAGCGGGAAGCGGGGCGCATTATGGCTGGCGGCGCGGTGCTGATGCTGCTGTTTGGGCTGGCGCTGGCCATTTTTGTACTGGTGTTTGCAAAGCCCATGCTGCTGCTGTTTGGTGCCAGTGAAGAGGTATACCCCTATGCCTACACCTACACCACCATCATCGCCTTTGGCCTACCCGCCCTCATTTTCTCCACCGGTTTTTCCAACGCCATCCGCAGCGATGGCAGCCCCCGTTACTCCATGGTGTGCTTACTGTGCGGCGCCGTGCTGAACACCATTTTGGACCCCATTTTCATCTTTGTGCTAGATATGGGCATTGCCGGGGCGGCCTGGGCCACCGTCATTGGGCAACTGGTTTCGTCCATCCTGTGCTTTGCCTACCTGTTTCGGGCCCGCACGGTGCGTTTTGTAAGGCAGGATTTTCTGCCCAAGCCCAAAACCGCCGGGCGCATCTGCGCGCTGGGGGCCGCCGCCTGCTTTAACCAGCTTGCCATGACCCTGGTGCAAATCGTCATGAACAACTCCCTCACCCGCTACGGTGCGGCTTCGCCCTATGGTGCGGCCATTCCCATGGCGGTGGTGGGCATCATCTCCAAGGTGAATTTCGTCTTCCTCGCCGTCATCATCGGCATTGCCACCGGCAACCAACCCATCGCGGGCTTCAACTATGGCGCGGGCAACTATGCGCGGGTACGCCAAACCTACCGCAACGCCGTGTTCGCAGGCAGTTGCGTGGCGGTGCTTGGTTTCCTGTGCTTCCAGCTCTTTCCCCGCCAAATCATCGGCCTGTTTGGGGGCGGCAGTGAGGAATACTTCCAGTTTGCCGTACGCTATTTCCGCATTTTTATGATGCTCTTCTTCCTCATCGGCATCCAGCCCGTCACCTCCAACTTTTTCACCTCCATTGGCCGGGCCCGCCTGGGCATTTTTCTGGCCCTCACCCGGCAGATTATCTTTTTGTTGCCACTCATTGTCATCTTCCCCCTCTTTTTGGGAATAGACGGGCTGATGTATGCCGGCCCTATTTCAGATTTGGCCGCCACCATCATGGCCATCTGGCTGGTACGGCGGGAATTTGCCCGGATGCGGCGGCTGGAAGCAGAAGCCTAGCCATGTAAAATACGAGCAGCGGCGGCCCTGCCCCCACCTATTGCCCCCGCCCGCATAGCATGCTATACTAAAAATGAACCGCAAAGAGCCAATATTTTTCTGCGGAACCCCTTCCGCCATCTCCAAAGGAGGCCCCTTATGAACTGTACCCAGTGCGGCAAAGAATTTGAGCCTACCCGTTGCCCGGATTGTGCCGTGGCGCTAAACCCCGAAAAATGCACCGCCTGTGGTGGCCTACCCGCCGCGTGCCCCGCCTGCGGCCTGGCCATACAGCCACCAGCCCCGGTAGCCCCGCCCCAGCAACCTTACAATGCGGCTCCTGGCACCATGCCCCCGCCCCAGCAACCTTACAACACGGCCCCTGGCACCATGCCCCCGCCCCAGCAGCCTTACAACACGGCCCCTGGCACCATGCCCCCACCCCAGCAGCCTTACAACACGGCCCCTGGCACCATGCCCCCGCCCCAGCAGCCTTACGGCATGCCCCCCATGGGCGGTTACCCCTATGGCGGCCCGGTACCCACCAAAAAGGTGGCCCTGGGTGGCTGGCTGATGGTCTATCTGGTACTCACCTGCATTGGTCTTGGGTACCAGGCCTACAGCCTGGTCATCTCCCTCACCGCCTCCAGCTTTAGTGTGCTCTCCCTTGGAATCACCCTGGTATTTTCTGTGTTGCCCGCCGTTATGATCATCTTTTTCATCACCCAGCGGGACATCAAGTTTAAATACTGGTTCTATTTCTCGGCCATTGTCACCTTTGTCACCAGCGCTTTGGGTGTTCTGAGTATCGCGGCACTTGGCAGTATGCTCGATTCAAACCCCGGCTTCCTCTCCGACATATTGGCCGCAGCAGGCTTAGGCAGTATTTCTTTGCCCCCATCTTTCATGAATGTCGTCATCATCACAGCCGTTGTGGTGCTGGTGCTGGCTTGCCTGGTACAAGTGGCCTGGTGGGTGTATTTTAACAAATCCCGCCGGGTGGCCTACACCTTCAACCCCCATAACAATCCCCCTAAATAAACTTTCGGGAAGAAAGACGAAATATTTGTGGGTTTCCACTCAAGTTTTTCCCGTCTCTGCCGATATTTTTAAGTAGGACAGGAAAGGAGGCGATGCCAGCGTGGATATAGCTGCTATGTCGATGGCGATGAGCCAAGCTCAGGTGATGCAGCAGGCCAATGTATCTGTTACCAAAAAGGCAATGGATATGGCTGAAGTGCAGATGCAGGGCATTGTCGATATGATGCAATCTGCATCTCCCCCCGCTTCTTTCGGGCAGCGGATGGATATCCGGGTGTAGAACGCTCTGTCGCAAAGCCGCCATTTATGGCGGCTTTTTTGTGTGTAATTTGCCTTTTTTCGCAGGAAAAAAAGCGCTTTGTGCCGTTGCGGTATCCCACCATTTTTGGTATGATAAGGTATATGCCATTGGGCTTTGCCGCCCCGGCATCTCCAGCAACACCAACACACCATTTCACCCTTGGAGGAAGCCCATTGGAAACCCGCCTACGGCGCCGGGCCATGCCTGCCCTCTGCGCCCTTTTTACCCTGTTTTTCTGCCTTGCCTTGCTGCCCCCCTACACGGTACAGGCGGCCCAGGTGGCTGTAAAAATTGATACCGGGGCCACCCTGGAAAGCGCCCTGGCCGCCGCCTTTGCCCAGCAGGGCGAGGTTCCCTATGAGGAGATTGAGCGCCTGGTGGTTACCGGGAACGGCCAACTAACCGAAGCTGACGGCATGTTTGTGCGGGAACACCTCACCAACCTGAACACCCTCAACCTGCGCGGCTTCACCGGCAGCAGCGGCAACGCCGCCTTCCGGGGCTGCACCACCCTGCGCACCCTCCTGTTGCCAGAGCGGTTTAGCGTTAGCCGGGAGATGTTCTACGGCTGTACGGCCCTGGAAGACGTGGTGTGGCCGGTGCGCTACCAGCTTACCAAGGATTGTTTTGCCTACTGCGCGCTGGATTTTTCCGGCGGGTACCCAAACCTGTTAAACGATGAAAACGTGCTTACCTATGCCGCCAACCAGCGCCCCAAAGTGTATTTTACCCTGCCGCGGGGCAGCAGTGGCAACCTGGACGCCGGGGAGAACTTTGAGGACCCCTACCGGCTGAAAACCCGCAGCGGGGAATCCTACCCAGAGCTGATTGCCCAAAAGCCCAAATGGCTGCTCACGCGCGAAAGCGAGCTGGAGATAAGCCGCAGCATCACCCGGGACGGCCAGCGTATTAGCGAGCTGGATACAAACGAAACCGGTACCTATCTTATCTCCTATGCACTACCCTACGCCACCTATGCCGATACCCGCAGCCAAACCTACACCCTGGACATTTTGCCCCGTAACCAGGGCCTGAACCCCCTCATCCGGGAGGCTAGCGCGCTTGTGGCCGAGGGCTATACCCCCGAAAGCTGGGCCGCCCTGGAAAGCGCCCTGGCGGCAGCCGAAAAACTGCAAAACCAAAATGGGGTGCAGCAATCGGCCCTGGACGCCGCCAAGACCGACCTGGACAAGGCCCTCTCCGGTTTGCAGGTGGAGCTGGTGGGCGCGCCCAGCGCCGCCATCACGGTGGGGGAGAGCTTCACCCTCACGCCCGGCATCAAGGCCGGGCTGGGCCGCAGCAACTGGGAGTGGGACAGCGACATGCTGGAGGCTGATTTTGCAGGCGGGGCCAGCTTTACCGCACTGCAAGCCGGGGAAACCGAAATTGTATACCGGGGCCAAAATGGCGCCGAAGGGCGGCTGGCCCTACGCATTGTAGAGGCCGGGCAAAGTGCCCCAGCCCCCCAGCAACCAGTCTCCCCCACCACCAACCCCAGCGAAAAGGGACTATGGGTTTTCACGGGCATTTTGTTTGCCAGCCTTTTGCTGGCCCTGCTGGTGCTGGGCTTGCTGCAAAAGAAACGGCAACCCAAAAGCCCCCCGCCAGAACCACCTACCCCCCCGGAACAGAAAAAGTAGCGCCCATTGGGGCCGCCACATGAAGGAGGCGTACACTATGTTTTTGGAAGAATACAAACGCTGGATGGAACAAAACCTGGAAGACCCCGACCTGGCAAGCGAACTGGCCGCTATAGACGGCCAGGAGGAGGAAATACGAGAGCGTTTTGCCATTGATTTGAGCTTTGGCACGGCGGGGCTGCGCGGTGTGATTGGCGCGGGCACCAACCGTATGAACATCTACACCGTGCGGCGGGCCACCCAGGGCCTGGCCACCTGGCTGCTCTCCCAAAAGGACGCCCCTTCGGTGGCCATCGCCTACGATAGCCGCATCAAAAGCAGTCTCTTTGCCCGGCAGGCCGCCTCCGTGCTGGCCGCCAACGGCATCCGCGTGGCCATCTACCCCCAGCTAGAGCCGGTGCCCATGCTCAGTTTCACGGTACGGCAGCTAAAATGCGACGCCGGCATCATGGTAACGGCCAGCCACAACCCCGCCAAATACAATGGCTACAAGGTTTATGGCGGCGACGGCTGCCAGATTAGCACCGAGGTGGCCGACGCCGTGCTGGCCAAGATTGAAAGCACCGATATCTTCACCGGGGTACACTGCGCCGATTTTGACGCCATGCTGAAAAAGGGCATGATCCGCTATGTGGAGGACGATGTGCCCGAGGCCTTCTACGCCAACGTAAAAGCCCAGTCTATCCGCCCCGGCATTGCGCGTGAAACTGTGCTAAAACTGGTGTATTCCCCCCTAAACGGCGCGGGCAACCTGCCGGTACGCCGTGTCTTATCCGACATGGGCTTCACCGATATCACCGTGGTGCCTGAGCAGGAAATGCCCGACGGGAACTTCCCCACCGCCCCCTACCCAAACCCTGAGGTGCGGGAATCTCTGGCGCTGGGGCTGGCCCTGGCGCAGAGAACCGGGGCCGACCTGCTGCTTGCCACAGACCCCGACAGTGACCGTGTGGGCATTGCCGTGCGGGACGATGCCGGGGAATACCGCCTGCTTAGCGGCAACGAGGTGGGGGTGCTGCTGCTGGATTATATTGGCGCGGGGCGGCTGGAAGGCGGCACCATGCCGGGGCGGCCGCTGGCGGTGCGCAGCCTGGTGTCCACCCCCATGGCCGACGCCGTGGCGGCCAAATACCACATCGAACTGGTGAAGGTGCTAACGGGCTTTAAGTATATTGGCGAAGAGATTGCCCGGCTGGAAAAACGTGGCGAGAAAAACCGTTTCATCTTTGGTTTTGAAGAGAGTTATGGCTACATGGCGGGCAGCTATGTGCGCGATAAGGACGCCGTGGTGGCCTCCATGCTCATCTGCGAGATGGCCGCCTGGCACAAGAGCCGGGGCAGCAGCCTGTATGAGGCCATGAATGCCCTGTATGCCGAACATGGGCGTTACCTCTCCATCACAGACAATTTTGTGTTTGAGGGAATTTCCGGCATGGAGAAGATGGCCGGAATTATGGAAAAACTGCGCGGTAGCCACCTGCAAGAAATTGGCGGGTACCGGGTACTTACCCTGGCGGATTACAAAACCGGCCAACTACACAATTTTTCCAGCGGCAGTGAAAGCCGCCTGAGCCTGCCCTCTTCCAATGTGCTGGAATACCAGCTAGAGGGCGGCCTTACGGTGATTGTGCGCCCCTCTGGCACCGAGCCAAAGGTGAAAGTATACTACACCACCAAAGCCCCCAGCCTGGCAGAGGCAGAGGCCATACAGCAGCGTTTGGCCGCCGACATGACCCCGCTGATGGGCTAACCGCCCAAACCGCCCAAAACCGCGAAACGGCGGCCTGGCCCCCAAGTTGCACTGGTTGTTTTTGGGAAAATGTAGGTTTGTCAAACATATTGGACAGTTTGGAAAGAAAAAGAGACTAAAAG
>CAYYLW010000063.1:0-13861 GCA_964472465.1 uncultured Oscillospiraceae bacterium
GATGTCGCGGTGGATGATGCCCCGCGCGTGCACCGGGGCCAGGGTATCGCAGATTTTTAAAACGATGTCCCTGGCTTCCTCATAGGGCAGGGGGCCGCCGGTGTTCAGCTTTTCCTTCACGTCCTGGCCCTTTAGGAACTGCATCACAATATAGGCAGTGTTGTTACCAAGGAAGCTATCGTAAATATCCACAATGCCGGGGATGCCGTTGAACTGCGCCAGGGTTTGCCCCTCTTCCACAAACCGGGAGAGCCCCGCGTCGAACTGTAAGGTGGCGTTGCCATCGTACACCGTTACGGCGGTGTGGCCGGGCATGCGGGTGGCAAAGGTGGAGGGCAAAAACTCCTTGATGGCCACCACCCTTTCCAGCGCGGCGTCGTAGCCGATGTAGGTGACGCCAAAACCGCCGTAGCCCAGCACCCGCCCCGCGATATACCTCCCCTGCAAGATGGTGCCGGGCGGCAGATGGTAGGCCTCTCTGGGCGGGGTGCCCACGGCGTAGCCACAGGCCGGGCAAAACTGCGCCTCCTCGGGCATCTCAGCCATACATCCCATACAGCGTACCATCCTGCACCCCTCCTTTTTACGTCTATTTTTTCCGGCGGTATTCCGCCACTTTTTCTAGGCTGCCAGAACTGATTGCCAGGGCCTATTCTTCGCCTTCGGGCGGCTGATAGTTCATAAACGTGTCCATCACCGCATCGGGGTCTATCGTGTCTACCTCATAGCCCAGCAGGTCATCCAGGATTTCCCACATGCCTGGAGGCAGGCTACCTTCGGGTTCCATCACGCTGTCGAACCTACTTTCCAGTGGGGCCAAGATGGGGTTTACCTGCAAATAGGCGGCCATGGCTTTGCGGTTTAGGGGCAGGCTGTTCTGGTTTTGCACATGTAGCACGTTTTGCCCATATTCGCTGAGCAGGAAATGCAAAAACTGCATGCCCACCAATTGCTTATTTTCGCTGGCATTGGCATTCACCAGCATATAGTCCGAAAAATCGCCCAGCAGCTTTCCCCCGTCCTCCACCGGAATCAATGTGAAGCCCTCCGGCCAGCGGCTTTGGGTGTTATCCAGCGAATAAAACCGGTCCACGTCTAAATACACCTCGCTGTACGCTCCATTGGAGGCCCTTGAGGCGGCCTCCATCTCGGCGTAGCGGCGCAGGTCCTTCTCCCAGCGCTGGGGGGTGTACACCCCGTCGTCATACAGCCCGCCATTGTATTGCCCCATCAGCTCCCGCATCACATAGCTATCCATGGATATCCCTTCCGGGAAAGGCGCATAGGTATCTAAAATCTGCCCCATGGAGGTAAGTTTTTGAGGCAGGGTAACCCCTTTGGCCGCCGCCTTATCGGCGTTGCCAAAGGCCACAAATATCGAGAAGCCCAGCGGCAAAAAGTGATAGCTACCGTCCTCCTCCTGCCAGGCTTGCAATTCCTCCATCCGGTAATATTCGTCGCTTTTCAGCGCCGCTATCAAGGGGCTTAGGTCGGCTCGGTGGCCCTCGGAGCCGCCATAACTAAAGAATACCGTGGGGGCGTCTGGCGCGGTGAGGTCGGGCGGGTTTGCCTGCAAATTTTCATAGGCTTGGGTGGTAATTTCCACCTGGTACTGTGGGTATTTTTCCATGAAAGCGGCGGCTAGCGTATCATACATGCCGTTTTCATTATCGTATTCGCTCACCAGCACACGGATGGTATCGGGCTGGATGTCCTTATCGGCCAGTGTGGGGCCCATCACCACCGTTTCGGGCGCGGTGGCTATCCGCCAGCCCGCAATAGAGAGCGCCGTAATGACAGACGCGGCTGCCAAGGCCACCGAGACGCCCCGTATCCGCCTGCGCTTTTTCAGTTCCTCTTCGGGGAAATCAAAGCCCGTTTCCCCGCGCACCGCCGCCAGCATGGCCGCTGCGGTCTTAAAGCGTAGCTCCGGCCGCAGGGCCATGGCTTTCATCACAGCTTTGTCTGTGCCCACATCCACCGCCGCGCCCAGGGCCGAGGGCCGCACCAGCAAGTCCTTCTCCCAGCGCTCTATGGATTCCTCGGGCGTTACCCCCGTGAGCATTTTATACCAGGTGGCCCCGGCGGCATACAGGTCTGTGCGTTCGGTCTGCCTCATGTTGCTGCGGTACTGCTCTGGCGGGGCATAGCCTTTTTTTACCACCACGCTCTGGGTCCATTCCTCTTTGGCGGCAAAACGGGCAGCGCCAAAGTCCAGCAATTTCACCCGCCCATCTGGCAGCACAAAGATGTTGTCTGGGCTTACGTCGCAGTGGATGATGCCTTTCCTGTGGATGGAGCCAAGGGCCGAGAGCAACCCTTCCATAATCACGGCGGCCTCGGCGGGGGGCAGCGCCCCCCCTTTGGCAGCCATGTGCTGCTTTAGGGTGGCGCCGTCCAAGTACTCCATCACAATGTAGGCGGTGCCGTTGTCCTCAAAGGAATCGAACACATTCACGATATGTGCGTCGCCATTGAACTTCGCCATGTTTTTGGCCTCGTCCATAAAACGGGCCAGCTGGGCAGCGTAGGCCTCTAGCTTATCCCCGGAAAAAGCGCGCACCTTACTCTCCCCAGGGATGCGGCTCACAAGCTCCCCGGGGAAGAATTCTTTGATGGCTACCACCGTGGCCAGGCGGGTATCCCAGGCGCGGTAGGTTACGCCAAAGCCACCCACCCCCAGCACCATGCCTATGATATAGCGCCCCCACAGGCGTGTGCCTGGCTGCAAGAGAAACGCGGGTTGGTTGGGCGTGCCCGCCACCCATCCGCAGTAGGGGCACACCTCATAGCCGCCACGGTTTTGAAAACATTGCAGGCAAACGTCTTTCAGCTCCATCGCGCTAGTTCAGCTTAAAGCGGTTTTCGCGGTTGCCCAGGGCCAGAATGGTGCCGCGTTGTAGCTGGGCGGGCATATTTGCCACCAGGCGGTTGCCGCCGTCGATAAAGGTACCATTGGTGGAATAGTCGGTCACCATGTATACACCGCGGGCTTGGTCGAACACAATGCCACAGTGTTTGCGGCTCAGCTTGTCGGCGTTTTGGTCCACAATCAGGTTGCACAGGGCGTTGTCGCGCCCAATAATCATCTCATCCCCTGCGGCCAGGGGCAATTCCTGCCCAGCATACATGCCCGAAAGCCCTGTGATAGACCCGCCGCGCTGCCCCTGAGAGGGCTGGCCGGCCACGGGCATGCCCTGCCCATTTTTGGGCACGCTCACCACGCTGCGCGCGGTGCTGGCCACGGTGCGGCCAGTGCCCGCGCCGGTGTATTCGTAGTTGTCTGTAAAGGCCACCTGATAGTCCAGCCCGCGGCGGCGGCCGCCGGTAAGGGGAATGAGGATGCCGATGGCCATGTGGGGCTTGATGCCAAAGGCGTTATAATATTTGTAGCGCCAGTACACATTGTAGGCGATGCAGCACATCGCATACAGCGAAGCCAAAATGGTACCAAAGGTCTGCCACCTTCCGTCGCTGATAGCCTCGATAATCTTATACAAAACACTGCAATATAGCCACCAGCCTTCTAGGAAAAAGATTTTCCACCAGCTTTCGTCCACAATGCGAAGGCGGTAGATGGCCTTGGCGAAGGGCACAAAAGGCATCCAATCTTTTTCTAAACCCGCCTTGCGCCCTATATACAGCCATTTGAAGCCGGTGAGGGTCCAGTAGGCACCCAGTATCACCACCAAAACCAAAATTACCACCACAATGCTGGACATAATGGTGCTTACCAAGGTTTGCAAGCCGCCCCCCAGTAAGGTGGTCACATCAAAACCGCTTCCGCCCATAGGCGCTGTTGTTCCCGTCATCGTTATTTCCTCCCATTCACTTTTTTGTATGCCGTGCTCTGCCCGCATGGTTACGGGTTTCTATTGGTCTTTTTCCTCTTTTTTGTCGGTTTCCCAGCAGAAGCTTTCGGTGCAGCAGGGGATGAACATCAGTTCGGTTTTGCCCATCAGCAAGCGGTCATGCGGGGCCAGCTTTTGGGGGCTAAGCACCACTTCACCGTTTAGGTAGCACAGCTCTTTGCTATCCCCCGGCTGTACCAAAAACAGGTTCCCCCTCGGCTCATACACCAGCACAGCATGTTTTTCCCGGCTTACGGTGGTGTCTTTGGTGATAGGCACATCCATCTGCGCGGCGCGCCCCACAAAGTTGCGCCCGCTTTTTAGGCGGAAATCCTCGCCAAAATGCTCGCCCTTTGTGCACACCAGCCAGCCCACCACAGGTTCTTTGCCAATGGCACTGGAAAAAAAGCCCACGGTCTTATCGCCGTCCATCAGGGGGGCGTTCACCGCCCCGCTGGCCGCGGCTTTCACAGCCTCCTGCAAAGAGCCGGAGGGCGCGGGGGCCGTGGCTGCGGGTGCCGCACCCATAGCCCCGGTGGCCTCGCTACGGTCCAGCGCCACGGTCACCGCGTCGTTCGCCGCACTGGGCTGGGCGGGCTGGGTTAGGTTATCGTTGCGCAGCGCGGGCGCAGCGCAGTGTGGGCAGCTTTGGAAACGTTCCTCATCGTAAAAGTGTCCATTCTCGCATTTCACCAAATTCATTCGTCCCTCACTCCTTTATCATTTTCCGCTTCGCGTTCATCCTCTGGCTCTTCTGCATCCAGGCCCTCTACCGGCGTAGGCGCCGGCGGGCCAAAATACCGCATCAAAATCACCGAGGTATTGTCCTGCCCGCCGGGGCTTTCATCCATGGCCGCAGCGGTTAGGCGGTGGGCCGCCTCGGGTAGGTTTTGGGGCACCGGGCTAAGCAACGCCAGAATCTGGTTGTCCGCCAGGGGCTTTGTCAGCCCATCACTGCACAGCAGCACCATGTCCCCCTCCAATAGTTCGAACGAGCCGCGGGAGATATCCACCATCTCCAGCACCGGCGCACCCAAGTAGCTCACCAAGGCCTCTCGCTGGGGGTCTTTGTCGGCCTCCTCCTGGCTCATCCGGCCTTCCTCCACCAGGTTTTGCAGCCGCAGGGCGTAGTTGTGGTCCCGGGTCACCCGGGCCATTTCTCCCCCGCGCAGGATGTAAATACGGCTATCTCCCACGGCGGCCCAGTACAGCTTTTCCCCCCGGATGAGAGCGCTTGCCAGGGTGGTGCCGCCCTCGCAGCCCTTTTGCACGTAACGGTCTAACACCATCTCGTTGGCCTCTAGCACGGCACTTGCATAAAACGCGGGCACATCGGCGTCCACAGGCAGGGCCGCCAGGCGATTTGCAAAAAACTCCACCACGTCGGCACTCACCAGCTCGCCGGCCTCCATGCCGCCCATCCCGTCACACAAAATGCCAAAGGCATCGCCTTCTTCCACCAGCGGCTCGCTTACATAGGCGGCATCTTGCTGGTATTTTCGTGTGCCAATGTGGCTTGCCAGGGCGGTGTCCACCCATATCCCAAACGAAAATTCCTGGGTGACGGCTTGGGTGGGCGTGTCCTGACTCACAGGGGGCGGCACCGTTTTCTTTTTGCGTCCAAACATCAGCAAAGCCCCACCTCCATCGCGCCTTCCCGCGTTAGAATATAGAACCGGCTCCCCGGCGGCAGCGCATAGGGCCGCCCCCGTTCCAGCCGCCCCGCCTCCACCAAGGTTCCGTTGGAGGAGAGGTCTGTCAAATAGAACATCCCGGCTTTTTCGTCGTAGCGTATCTCGCAGTGAACCCGGCTCACATTGGAATCATCCAGCACCACATTGCACCGCTCGGCCGAGCGGCCAATGCTCATCGCCATATTTTTGGGTAGAATCCACCGGTCTCCCGGGGTGCCGCCATACAAGCTTTGCACATAGGGGATGCCCCTGGCCCCGGCCATGCGGCCCGGCGGGGGCGGCGCTGGGGGCTGGGCGGTGGGCGCCCCGCCAGACAGTTCCCCCAAAAAGGCCGCCACATTTTGCGGGCGCTGCCGCCAGTCCAGCCGAAGGCCGCTTTCCACCGCGCGCGCCACCGGGGGTGGCAAACCCGCCAGCGGCTGTAAGGGCGCGCCTGCCAGGCGGTCGGGCGCATCGGGCGGGCGGCTGCCCAGTAGCAGGGCGTACACGGTGGCGCACAGGGCGTAAATGTCTGTCCAGGGGCCCTGGTGGCCCTTGCTGGAATATTGCTCCGGCGGGGCAAAACCCGGTTTCAACACCACCGAAAGGCTGCGGCTGCGCTCGCCCACAAAAAAACGGGTGGCCCCAAAATCGATGAGTTTTATATGCCCCGCCCGGGTGACAAAAATGTTTTCGGGGCTCACGTCCCGGTGCAACATCCCCTTGCCATGCACCGCCGAAAGCGTGGCCGCCACCGAGTGCAGAATTTCCAGCGCCTGCTGCTGCGGCAGGCATCCGCCTGCGGCGCGGGCCAGGCCCGCCAGGTTCACCCCGTCCAAAAATTCCATCACAAAATAACCGGTGTTGTTTTGGGTAAAATAGTCCTGCACCTGCACAATGCTGGGGTTGCCTGCAAACAGGCGCAGGGTTTGCGCCTCCCGGCTAAACACCGAGAGCCCATGCTCAAAGCTGCCGCTGTTCTCGCGGCTGGAGGGCGCCACGCTCACCCCATCGGCCGCGCGCACGGCAAAGGCCGCAGGCAGATATTCCTTCACCGCCGTTTTTTGGCCGGTTTGGCTATCCTGGGCCAAATACGTCACCCCAAAGCCACCCGCGCCCAGCACCCTGCCCAAAAGATAGCGCCCGGAAAGCACCGTACCGGGGGGAAGCAACATATGGTCGCCCGCGCTGGAAAGGCCCAGATAGCCGCAGGCGGGGCAACGGCCCGTAAACCCGGGGGCGAAGCAGTTGGGGCAAAAGCTACTCATAGCCTACCTCCGTTTTAAAACCACGGAACACCAGGCGCATGCCCCCCGCTTCCACCACATCCCCCTCTTGCAGCGGGCGGGGGTTTTGTACCGGCACACCGTTTACCATGGTGCCGCCGCTTTGGCTAAGGTTGGTTAGAAGCAGGCCCTCCCCCTTTTCTTCCAGAACAAAATGCTGGCGGCTCATGCCGGGGTCGTCAAACACCACCTCGCAGATATCGCTGCGGCCCACAAATAGGCTACCGCCAATGGGTATCTCGGTTTTTTTGGCGGCTCCCGCCGCATTGGATACATCCCATACCATCACCCGGTGCCCGCCCTGCACAAAGTGCAGTTGGCCAGGGCTTTCTGCGGGTAGTTCCTCCTGCCTATCTGGCGTTTGCCCGCCAAAATGCAACTTGCCTTCCTGTACGGAAAGGCCGCCCCGTTTTTTCACTACGGCCCCGGCCACCGCCAGCAGCACACCCACCCCAGCTAAGGTGATAAGCACCCAGGCCGCCAGGGGAATGCCTTCCTCTGCCTGCTGCGGCGCGGCGGCAGAAACGGGGGGGCCGGTAAAATCCAGTTGCACACTGCCCGTTACCGGGTTTGCCTCGGCCGAAAGATCGTACACACCGGGGCAGAGCACCGCAATGTTGGCGGCGGGCGGCGGCTGCGCTAGGGTGAGGGTGGCAGTGTGTGCGGTGTTGTTGTAGGCAGCCGCCGCCAGGCCAATAAGGCCGCCGTTTTCGCTTTGTAAGGTGTAACTGGCGGGCAGTTCCGCCCCGCCAACCGGTTCCGAAAAGGTAAGCAGAATGCTGTCCTCGCCCTGCTGCTGTGCTGAAACAAGGGTGGGGGCGGTGGTATCGGGCGTGTGGTGGCGTAGCGCCACCTCTTTTTCGGCCATCTGCCCGCCCGCCTCAAGGTGGAATACACCCGCCTGGGCTTGGTTTCCAGCCGCCAGAAAACTGGCCACCCATGCACTGGATAGCTTCGTTTCCAAATCCGCCATGCTCTGCGAAAGGTTCGTCTCATCCGCGATGTAAATGCTGCCGCCGCTACTGCGGGCCAGCGCGCCGAAGCTGTCCAGCTCGGCCTTGTTACCAGTGGCAAAGCCCATCGCATAAAGGGGCAGGCCCGCTTCGCGCAGTAGGCTCTCCACCTCTTGCTGGGTGTAGCCCCCCAGGTTGTAATCCACAGAATCCGAAAAGGCCAGCATCACCTTGCGTTCCAGCGCATATTCCTCCGCACTTGCCAGTGTGGCCGCCTGGGCCATCGCGTCGAAAAACAGGGTTCCCGGCTGGTTCGCCTGCAAGGTTTCTGCCGCCTGTTTCACGGCCTGTGGGTCGCTCTCTTCCGTTAGCAGCAGTTCCACGCCCACCCCAAAGCTGATGAGGGTGACGCGGGCCCCCGGCTGCATGTTTTCGGCAAACTGTGCCAAAGCGGTTTTCACCGCTTGCATCTGGGCGGCGGTGGTGGAGGTGGAGCAATCCACCAGTAGGTAGTAATGCACCGGGTCCTCGGCTTGCGTACGTTGCAGCGCTTCCAGGGCCAAATCCTCGCTGCCCAGGCGGGCGCTTAACTGCTCGGCTACCGGTTCTGTCTCGCTGTAAAACCAGGCCCTCAGCTCTGGCAGTTTTGCCTGCACCTGCTCTATATGCAAAGCACCTGGGGTTTGCTGCGCCGGCTGAGAGCCCGCCGCCAAAACAGGCGATGCACACAGCCATAAACAGGCCAACAGCCCGGCCGCCATACACGCCACACGCCGCCCTACCATATGCGCCCCTTTCTGCAAAATGGAATAAAGACAAACGTACTAGCCCCAAGGGTGATGGTCTCATCTCCGTTTAAAGGGCAGGAATCTGCCAGGGGCTGGCCGTTCACCAGCACCTCTTCGCCTTGGCCGCGCACCAGCACAAACACTGCCTGCATGGGCTCATAGATGATAAAACAATGGTCCTGCCTGCTGATGCGCGCCTCGTCCGGCAGGCAGACATCCATTTGCATGGCCCGGCCCACGCTGTTTCTGCCCGCATGTAAGCGGTAATCCCGCCCGGCCTCCGCCCCCTGCATACACACCAGCCAGCCCACCACAGGGTCGCGCCCCAGTTTGGCGCGGTATATCCCCACGGTTTTTTCGTCTGCGGGGCCTGCCGCCCCTAGCTGCACCTGCACACGTGGGGCCACCCCCGCAGCGGGCGTAGGGCTATGCGGGCGCATTTCCGTAAGCGCCTCTCCCAGGCGGCGGCGGGACGGCAGGGCGTTTTTACAGTGGGGGCATTCCTCAAACTTATCTCCGTCATAAAAATGCCCCTGCTCACACCGCAGCACCGCCATAGGCCACACCTGCTTTCCCTTTTTTCGCCGCGCCAGGCGCCCTGGCCCTCCACACAACAACACCAAACCGGGCTATCTTTCACGTGTAAGTAAATAGACCGTTTCTCTGTAAAGCTTGCCCTGCCGTGTATCTCACAGGCACACCGCTATCGCGGAAAAGTTGTCCATCGTGTGGCCTTGGCCATTCTTTTGCACCAACTGGGCCATTTTTTCCAGCCAGTCCTGCGCCCCGGCGCTATTTTTCAGCAAGCGGCCCATCTCTTTTTCCGTCAGCCACTCCCAAAAACCATCACTGCACAGCAAGATATCCAGCCCCGGTTCAGCCTTAACCTCATCGCTCATGGTAAAGCGTGGCACCTCGCCCGCCATGCCCAGCACCCGGGTCAGGCGGTTTCTATCCTCGTGGAAGCGGATGTCCTTTTCGCGTATCTCGCCTTGGGCCACCAGCATCTGGGGCACGCTGTGATCCAGCGTGCGGGCCGCCAATTTTTGGCGGCGGAAGAGGTACAGGCGGCTATCCCCCACATGGGCCCAACACAGCCGGCCCTCTTGCAGGTGCAGCAGCACCATGGTGGTTTTCAGTTCCTCCGGCTTTCCCTGCCGCCGCTGCTCCTCCAGCAGTGCCTGCTGGGCCAGCTCCATGCACAAGGGCAAAAGGTCACCGCTTGGCAAGGGGCGGGAAAAGGCCTGTTCTGCCGCCTCTAGGGCCAGGCGGCTGGCCACTTCACCGCTGCCGTGCCCCCCCAGGCCATCGCACAAAACGCACAGCAGGCCATTGTCCCCTTCCAGCACCGCTACCGCATCCTCATTCACCGGGCGGCTTCCCGTCTTGCTGATGCAAGCGTATTCGGCCATCCCCTCCCCCTTTCTCTCTCCCCGCGCTAGTGCAGGCGGGGCGGCTCCTACATCCTTCCCTCCGGGGTTTCGAAAACGTTTAAGTTGACATGAGTATAGCGTTTCTTTTATCCTTTGTCAACCGTCAAACACAATATTTTTTTTTCCGGCAAATGCAAGCTACGCACACTGCCGCGCTTCACAAGCTCCGGCTCTAGCAACACATGGCAGCACACGGGTGGTTCCCCCCGCACCCAGCCTGCGGCCATATCGCCTGCGTGGATGCCCATCTCTGTATAGGGAAGCCGTACACTGGTTAAATTGGCCAGCGCCAGCGCCGCTGCGGGGATATCCCCATACCCCACCACCGATACCGCCTGGGGCACCGGCATGCCCGCCGCGGCCAGCACGGCCATGGCGCCCAGGGCCATTTCATCGCTGGCTGCGAACACGGCGGTATAGCCCCCCCGGCTCTTTGCCATTTTTTGCGCTAGGGCTGCCCCGGCGGCTTCATCCTCTAGCCCCGGGGGGGCTTGCCATACCTGGGCTTGGCCCCCCTGCCGGTTTACGTATTCCATAAATGCCTGCACACGCCCCCCCGCATCCTGCGGTGTTTCCGGCTGGCAGAACACAAGGCATTGCCGGTGGCCGGCCTTCATCAGGTGCCGCGCCGCCAGGCGCCCACCCGCCGCTTCGTCGCAGGCCACCGTACAGGGCAGCGCCGTATCCAGCCGCCCGCCCACATAAATAACCGGCACCTGCCCGCGCACCGTCTCCTCCACATGGCGCAATTCTGCATCCCCGGCCAAAAACACCAGCACGGCCACCCGCTTTTGCAGCATACCAAGGGTTTGCAGCGTTTCCGCCTGGCGCAGGCCGCCACTGTCGTTTAAATACAGCGCGCAGCCCGCCTGTTCCAGCCTGGCATGCAAACCTTTTGCCAACTGGGCACAGCCCGGGTGGGTGATATCCGGCAGCACCACCCCCACCGAGTGGCTGCCCCCCCGGGCCAGTTCCCGGGCGTTTGTGTTAATGGTATACCCCTGTTTTTTGGCCACATCGCAAATATAGGCCTTGGTACTCTCGGAAATATCCGGCATGTTATTCAGCGCTTTGGACACCGTGGCCACAGATACCCCGGCCTCCTTTGCGATGGTCTTGATTGTGGGGTTTGGCATGCCGTCACTCCTTTTCGCAGAACCTCTCACCTCGAAAACGTTTACGCTATGAGTGTATCATACCAAACGGGGCCTTGCAAGCCTATAGAACGGTCACTTTCACGTGTAAATTTCCAATAAGTATACCATGTACGTTCCCAAGGTGTCAATTGACATATAGCGGCATTGTTGGTATACTTTTTTGAGGAAAGCCGTGACGGCAATACAATAAAAATAACGCTGAGTTGCTTAAAACCTGGGGTTTACCCCCTTTCTTGGTGTTGCGTGCAAAAAACGGCGTTTTATCTGTTTTTCGCCCAGCGCCCCTGGGGAAAGAATGATGCAAAGAGAGGCCACATGAGCAGTAAACCCACCATCAAAACCATAGCCCAAGCCGCTGGGGTATCTCATGTGGCGGTTTCCATGGCACTGCGGGGAGACAGCGGTATTTCGCAAAAAACCGCCCAGCATATACGTAAAATAGCCCACGAGATGGGGTATACACCCAACGCCAGCGCGCGCAACCTCTCCTCTGGGCGCAGCAATGGCATTGGGATGGTGTTGCCTGCCATGGGGGAAAGCACTGCCTTCCACACGGTATACAATATCGTCAGCGAACAAGCGGCCCAGCATGGCTACTGTGTAAGCCTGGGCTGTACCGGGCGCAGTATTGAGCTGGAACAAAAATATTGCCGTCTGATGGCGGAAAACCGGGTGGGGGCCATCATCATTGCGCCTGTTAGCGCCCAGGTGGCGCATATCCAGGCGGCCTGCCCGCAGGTACCTGTTATATTTTTGGGGGGGCAACTCACCCCAGAAAGCCCCCATGCCGCTGTGTTTGACTATGCGCAAAGTGCCCTGTTGGCCACACGACATCTGTTAGAACTGGGCCACCGGGACATCGCTTTTCTGGGCTATGGGCCTGAAACCCCCACCACCCGCCAGAAAGCCCAGTGTTTTACCGCCGAGATGCAGCGGTACGGCCTGCCCGCCCCCGTGCATATTGGGCCAGATAGCGACGATGCGCTGGCCGCGGGCGGCGTGTTGGCGGCACAGCTATTGGCCCAGGGAACCCTGCCCCGGGCTGTGTGGTGCACCAGCGACCTGATGGCTGTGGGTGTGCTGAACACACTGGCGCAGCACGGGCTGTCTGCCCCCAAAGACCTAAGCGTGGTGGGGCACGACGACATGTTTTTTGACTGCTTCCCTGGTGTGGACCTAACCAGCCTGCGCATGCCGCGTGAAGAAATTGCCCAGTATGTGGTAGACCTGGCCCTGTCTCTCATGGGGGAAAAAAAACAGCAGATTCCTGCCAAAAAGGTGTTTCAGCCCCGGCTCATCCAGAGGAAAAGCAGTGGCCCTTGGGGCCCGCTTTAGGCCGCAGCACAGCACCAGGTGCGGGGCGTATCCCTTCCCACAAAACCTTCCGGCTTTTGCCACGGCGGCAAAGCCAGTGGATAATCGTAGCGCAATCAACATAGGAGGAACACTTACATGGAGGATTTTTTCGCCCTGTGCCAGCAGCGGCAAAGTTGCCGAAAGTACAACGGGCAGGCCGTGGAGCATGAAAAACTGGCCGCCTGCATCGAGGCCGCCCGGCTCAGCCCTTCGGCCTGCAATAGCCAACCGTGGAGTTTTGTGGTGGTGGAAAGCCCTTCGCTGGTGGCCGAGGTGGCCCAATGTGCCCAAAGTTTTGACAACAACCCCTGGGCAAACAAAGTGGGTGCCTTTGTGTTGGTTCTGGAAGAGTATGCCCAGTTGATGCCCAAAATAGGGCGTGTGTTTGATAGCCAGATGTTTGCCGAAAGCGACCTTGGCGCCGCGGTGTACGGCATTACCTTGGCCGCGGCGGCGCAGGGGCTGGGTAGCTGCATCATTGGCACCTTTGACCGCCCGCGCCTGGCCGAACTGCTGAACCTGCCGCTGGAAAAACGCCAGCATCTGCTGGTTGCCCTTGGGTATCCCGATGAGGACCTACCCAGGGCCAAACAGCGTAAACCACTGGAAGAGCTGGTGCAGTACCGCTGAGACAATGCAAAAACCCCCTTTTACTGGGGGGTTTTTGTTTCTTCGGTATGTGCATCGGGGGGCTAACCACCCCCCTACACTTTTTGCCTTCCTTCTGGCATTGACCTCGCCACTAGATGGCCTTGATGATTTTGGCCGGGACACCGCCCACCACGGTATTTTCTGGCACATCCCTAGTAACCACCGCACCTGCGGCCACCACCGCACCGTCACCAATACACACACCCGGTAGAACGGTTGCGTTGGCGCCTATCCAGGTGTTTTTCCCAATGTGTATCGGCGCGGGAATCATGTCCCCCCTTTGGGTAGGGTCTAGGCTATGGTTCAGCGTTGCCAGCACCACGTTGTGCCCAATCAGCGCCCCATCCTCAATGGTGATGCCGCCTTGGTCCTGCATCTTGCAGCCGCTGTTAAAAAACACCTGTTTGCCCACGCTTAGGTTTTTGCCGCAATCGGTATAAAATGGCGGAAATAGGCAGAAGCTGCTGTCCACTGGCCGTCCTGTCAACCGGGAAAACAGTTCTCTTATCTCTTCTGGGGTATGGTAACTGCCGTTCAGCTCGGCCGTGATGCGCAAAGCCTGTTGTGAAAGGGTATGCATACACTCGTGAACACTGGAATTCGCTACCACGGGCCGGCCGCTGTTCATATGGCGTAAAAACTCTTGTACTTCCATGGTTTCTCCTTGTATTATATAGTAGTAGTTATTTGAGCCCCTCTCCAAGGGCAGTGCT
>CAYYLW010000064.1:0-13715 GCA_964472465.1 uncultured Oscillospiraceae bacterium
CATCACACCCAGCGGGAACTTCACGTCCAGGTTTTGCAGGTTGTTTTGGGTGGCCCCCACCACCTCCAGAAAATGCCCGTTGCCCTTGCGGCGTTTTTCCGGCACCGCAATTTCTTTCTTGCCACACAGGTACTGCCCCGTGATGCTGCGGGGTTCTTTTTTTATATCCTCCAAACTGCCCGCGGCCACCAGTTCGCCGCCGTGCACCCCCGCGCCTGGGCCGATGTCCACCACGTAATCCGCCGCGCGGATGGTGTCCTCGTCGTGCTCCACCACGATGAGCGTATTGCCTAGGTCCCGCAGGCGTTGCAGGGTGGCAATCAGTTTGGAATTGTCCCGCTGATGCAGGCCGATGCTGGGTTCATCCAGCACATACAGCACCCCGGTGAGGGCACTGCCAATTTGGGTGGCCAGGCGGATGCGCTGGCTTTCGCCCCCTGAAAGGCTGGCAGAAGCCCGCGCCAGGGTGAGGTAACCCAGGCCCACGCTCTGCAAAAAGCCCAGCCGCTCGTGTATTTCTTTTAGCACCCCGTCACCAATAAGATGCTCCCGCTCGGTGAGTTCCAGGCCCTTAAAAAAAGCGATGGCATCCACCACGCTTTTCTCGGTGAGGGTGCTGATGTTGGTGCCGCCCACGGTTACAGCCAGGCTGGCGGGTTTTAAACGCTGGCCATGGCAATCCGGGCACTCCACCCCCCGCATGGAAAGCGCAATCTCCTCACGCATCCACTCGCTATTGCTCTCCCGGAAACGGCGCTCCAAATTGGGTATCACGCCCTCAAAATCGGTGTTATAGCTGCCAGAGCCAAACTCGTTTTCCCGCACCATCTTCAGTTTTTCGCCTTTGGTGCCGAACAAGATGGCGTCCACCGCCTCGGGGCTCATCTCCTTAACGGGGGTATCTAGCGTGAAACCATATTTTTTACCAAGCCCCAGATAGTACATCTCGCTCATGGAGCCCTCGGCATAATGCCAACCGCTGGCCTTCACCGCTTTTTCCCGGATGCTGAGGTTTTTGTTTGGGATGATGAGGTCTGGATCCACCCGCATGAAGGTACCAAGGCCCGTACAGGTTTCGCATGCGCCAAAGGGGTTGTTGAAGGAAAACATGCGGGGGCTAAGTTCTTCAATAGAGAGCCCATGCTCGGGGCAGGCATAGCTTTGACTGAACTGCATCTCGGGGCCATCCACCACGCTGACGGCCACCAAACCACCGGTAAGGGCAATGGCGGTCTCGATAGAATCGGCCAGACGGCTGCGCACCTCGTCGTTCTTCACAAGGCGGTCCACCACAATTTCCACGGTGTGCTTTTTGTTTTTATCCAGGGCGATTTCTTCTTCCAAATCGTAGATATCCCCGTTCACACGCACACGGGCATAGCCGCCGCGGCGGGCCGCTTCAAACTCCTTCTGCTGGGTGCCTTTTCGCCCACGCACCACCGGGGCCAGCACCATAAAACGGGTGCCCTCAGGCAATTTCAACACCTCGTCCACCATCTGGTCCACCGTTTGCTGGCTGATTTCCCGCCCGCATACCGGGCAGTGCGGAATGCCGATGCGCGCGTATAACAGGCGCAGATAATCATAAATTTCGGTGACGGTGCCCACCGTGGAGCGCGGGTTTTTGCTGGTGGTGCGCTGATCTATAGAGATGGCAGGGCTAAGGCCCTGAATGTCGTCCACATCGGGTTTTTCCATCTGGCCCAAAAACTGCCGCGCATAGCTGGAAAGGCTTTCCACATAGCGGCGCTGGCCATCGGCGTAGATGGTATCGAAGGCGAGGGAACTTTTGCCAGAGCCGGAAAGCCCCGTCATCACAATCAGCTTATCCCGCGGTAGGGTGAGGCTGATGTTCTTTAAATTGTGTTCCCGCGCCCCTTTTATGACAATTTTATCGCTTGCCACTGTTCTTCTCCTTCTATCTCTCAATTCATCCGGTAGGTTTATCTGCCTGCGCGCTTTGCTATTTTTTCTCCCAGTAGGGTTTATTTCCCTTGCTGCTTCTGCGCATTTTCTTGGCTTTTTCGGTGCTTTCTTCGTTGGTAACCAGGTCGCCCCGGCGCATTTTTTCAATACGGTCCCGCAAAAAGGCCGCATGCTCAAACTCTAGCAGCTTCGCCGCTTCTTTCATCTCCCTGGTCAACCGGGTGATGATCTGCTCGCGCTCAGCCTTGCTCATCCGGCGGCCTTTTTTGCCCTCGTCCACCTCTTTGGAAATTTCAATCAGCCCTGCAATTTCCTTCACGATGGTCTTGGGGGTGATGCCGTGTGCGGCGTTGTAGGCCTGTTGTATCTCGCGGCGGCGCTCTGTTTCGGTAAGGGCATATTCCATGCTGGGGGTCACGCTATCGGCGTACATGATGACCACACCCTCGGCGTTGCGGGCCGCGCGGCCAATGGTTTGCACCAAACTGGTGGAGCTACGCAAGAAGCCCTCCTTGTCCGCATCCAGTATGGCCACCAGCGAAACCTCGGGCAGGTCCAGCCCTTCGCGAAGCAGGTTGATGCCCACGATGGCGTCAATTTCACCGCTGCGCAGGTCACGTATCAGCGCCATACGCTCGAAGGTGTCCACCTCGTGGTGCATATACTTCACCCGCACCCCTTGCTCATCCAGAAAATCGGTCAATTCCTCGGCCATTTTTTTGGTGAGGGTGGTGATTAATGTGCGCTCGCCCTTGGCGCTACGAAGGTTGATTTCGCTCAGCAAATCGTCTATTTGCCCCTCTACCGGTTTCACCACCACCACCGGGTCCACAAGGCCCGTGGGACGGATAATCTGCTCGGCAATTTGGGCGGATTTGTCGCGCTCAAACGCACCGGGGGTGGCCGAAACGAAGATGGTCTGGTGCACCTTATCCCAGAACTCGTTGTCCCGCAGGGGGCGGTTGTCGTAGGCAGAGGGCAGGCGGAAACCAAAATCAACCAGACTTTTTTTCCGGGCAAAGTCCCCGCCATACATGGCCCGTAACTGGGGCAGCATCACATGGCTTTCATCCACAAACAGCAGGAAGTCATCGGGAAAATAGTCCAGCAAGGTGGTGGGAATGGAGCCTGGCTCCCGCCCGCTGAGCACCCGGGAATAGTTTTCAATGCCCTTACAGCTTCCCACCTCGGCCAGCATTTCCATATCATAGTTGGTGCGCTGGGCGATGCGCTGGGCCTCGATGAGCTTGCCCTCCTCGGTGAAGCGCTTCACCTGTTCTTCCATCTCGCTGCGCAAGGATTCAATACCCTGCTGCATTTTTTCTGGGCTAACGATGTAGTGGCTGGCCGGGAAGAGGGCCACGTGCTGCAAAATGCGGGTGCGCTCTCCGGTGAGGGGGGTAATCTCGCTGATGCGATCCACCTCATCGCCAAAGAACTCCACGCGGAAGGCCAAGCCCTCGTGGTAAGCGGGGTGAATTTCCACCACGTCCCCCTTCACCCGGAACTTGTTGCGGATAAAATTGATGTCGTTCCGCTCATACTGCAAATCCACCAGGCGTTTGAGAAGCTCATCCCGGCTCATCTTCATGCCAGGGCGCAGGCTGATGACCATGCTGCGGTAATCGATGGGGTCGCCCAAAGAATAAATGCAGGAGACCGAAGCCACTATCACCACATCCCGCCGCTCGGAAAGGGCCGCCGTGGCGCTGTGGCGCAGCCGGTCTATCTCATCATTAATCTGGCTGTCTTTTTCAATGTAGGTGTCGCTGGAGGGAATATAGGCCTCTGGCTGATAATAATCGTAGTAGCTTACAAAATATTCCACCGCATTCTCCGGGAAGAACTCCCGGAATTCGGTGCATAGCTGGGCTGCCAGGGTTTTGTTGTGGGCCAGCACCAGGGCGGGGCGGTTTAGCCGCTCTATCACGTTGGCCATGGTGAAGGTTTTCCCGCTGCCCGTTACCCCCAGCAGGGTTTGCTCCTGGTAGCCTTTTTCTATGCCCTCCACCAAGGTATCAATGGCCTTGGGCTGGTCGCCAGTGGGTTTATAGCTGGAATGAATTTTGAATATATCCATAGGTGTCTCCATCATACGGCAAGGCAAAAAACGGCGGTTCCCCCAAAGGGCGGGGTATTTGTGGCTGAATTATGATTATACCATAGAATTGCTAACATTTCATGAAATTTCTTTGAGGCACACCCCTCTTTTTTGGGTTTGGACAAGGGCATTTTTCTGGCACGCGCATTGCACGGCCTCTTTCGGCCCTTGTTACTGTTGTTAATTTTTGGCACAAAAAAACCACCGGGGTGCTTGCAAGGTTACCCTGGGTGGTTTGGGTGAGGTGGGCCGCTAAAATTCCTCCCTGGCCAGGCTTTCAAAAAAGCCGCTATCGGCCAGGGATACAAAATCCCCATCGGCCACGATGATATGATCCAGCAAACGGGCATTGATGTAACGCAAAGCGGTATACACCTCTTTGGTTACCAGCTTGTCCCGGGCCGAGGGCAGCGCCACCCCGCCTGGGTGGTTGTGGGCTAAAACCACCCCAGTGGCCCCTGCGCGGATGGTTTGCTCCAATATTTTATGCACCGAGAGGGAGACGGCGTTCACCACCCCCTGCTGGGACACGCAGCTACACCGCAGCACCTTGCGTTTATCGTCCAGGGCCACCATGTACACTTCCTCCACCCGTTTGCCAAAAAACTTGGGTAGGAAATAGGCACCGGCCTTGGCTGTGCTGTCTAACACGTCTCCGGCTTCCAGGCGGTTTTCCAGATAGAAGGAACCAAGCTCCGGCACCATTTTTAGCAAAATGGCGGTGGTTTCCCCCACCCCCTCCACGGTAAGCAAATCCTCCATGGGCGCGTCCAGCACCGCCGAAAAACTGCCAAACCGGGCAATCAGCGCATGGGCAATTTCATTGGTGTCACAGCGGGGGCGGCCATAAAACAGCAGCAGCTCCAGTGCGGTATGCTCTTCAAAATTTTCCAGCCCCTCTTTTAAAAATCGGGCACGCAAACGTTCTCTATGTCCATCATGCACCCCCACAGCTTACACCTCCTTCTGCTTTACCTTGCCTGTGTGCTTTTTCTCTATTATACTATACATGATAACCGGAAAAATAGCCCTTGGGCCTTCGCCGCCCTAAAAGGAAATTAGAGATGAAACAATTCACCATTGGCCCCAGCCAGGAGGGCATGCGCCTTTCCCGGTTTATACAGCGAGTCACTTGGAAAATGCCCGGTAGCCTACTACACAAAAGTTTCCGCAACCGCCGCATCAAGGTGAACGGCCACCGCGCGGCCCCGGAGGACCTGTTGCATGCAGGGGACGTGGTGGCGTTATATATTAACGACGAATTTTTCCCTGTGCCAAATGCCCCGGCCATACTAGTAGATGACGGCATACGAGATATCTTTACTTCTGTATATGAGGATGCGGTTTTGGCCGTACTGTATAAGCCCGCGGGGCTGCTTACCCACAGCGACGAACACGGCCAGCCCGGCCTACTGGAAGCCTACCTTACCAGCCTGCACACCCGCGAAGGCTTCCAGGCAGAAAACGGCTTTTCCCCTGCGGTTTGCACCCGGCTAGACCGCAACACCGAGGGCCTGGTGACCATAGCCAAAACCCACCCCGCCCTGCGCGCGCTGAATGCGCTAATACGCGCTGGGGAGCTGGAAAAAACCTACCTGTGCATCAGCCAAGGCAGGCCAGCCGAAGGCTTACACACGGCTTTTTTGCGGCGGGATATGCAAAAAAAACAGGTGGAGATTTTGCAAACAGAGGCCCCAGGGGCCAAGGCCATCGCCACCGGGGTACACGTGCTGGAAGAGCACGGCGGGCTGGCTTTGTGCGAAGTAAGCCTGTACACCGGGCGCACCCACCAAATTCGTGCCCACTTGGCCCACCTGGGCAGCCCCCTGCTGGGGGACAAAAAATACGGGGCCGCCCCGGCCCCGGCTTACGCCGAGCCCGGCCAGGCGCTGTGCGCCTACCGCCTGCGGCTGCCGACCCCTCTGCCGCCGCAGCATCCGCTGGCCCATCTGGCGGGGGCATGCTTTACCGCACCCTCACCCGCCCTATTGGCCTGGTGGCGGCATTTTGGCCCCCGGGGGAACCCGGCTAAGCTTCTATTTTCTTTCTGAGTATGCTGTTTTCCGGCAGTTCTAAACCCATGAGCGCCGGGAGGTAAAACAGCATCTTGGTGTGGGGGGTGGAGGGAATTTCCTCCCCCTGTTCATTCCAGATAACCTGGGGACAAAGCGGCAGGGTACGGCCCTCTGGCAGCAGCAGTTCCAATTGCTCGCCCAGGGTGAACTTGCCACGCTGGCAAAAGGCCATTTTGCCTTGGCGCATCCCCTTTGCCACACCCACCAGTTGCCAGTGCCGGATATACCCCTCTTGCTTCGGGCTTTGGGTGGCCCCCTCTTCACCCAGGAAAAAACCGCTGGAATACGGGCGGTGGGAAGTTTTTTCCAGTTCTTCCAGCGCGAATTCCGGGCAGCGGAAACCACCCTGGCCGCCCTGCTGCACGGCGTCGAGTGCGGCGCGGTAGGCCGCCGTAACCGAGGCCACATAGTAAAAACTTTTGCTGCGCCCCTCAATTTTTAAACTGGTAGCCCCGGTCTCCACCACATGCCCCAAAAAAGGCGCGGCGCACAGGTCGTCGGCGCTTAAAATATAACTGCCATATTCGTCCTGGCCCAGTGGAAACTGCTGGCCGGGGCGTTTTTCTTCCACCAGGCTATAACTCCAGCGGCAGCTTTGGGCGCAGCGGCCCCGGTTTGCGTCCCGCCCGCGCGCCAGATAATGGGAGAGTAGGCACCGCCCCGAAACACTCATGCACATGGCCCCATGCACAAAAACTTCCAGTTCCAGTTCGGGCGGGGTATGCTTACGGATATATGCAATATCCGTAAGGCCCAGCTCCCGTGCCAGCACCACGCGTTTTACCCCCAGGGCATAGGCCTCGCAGGCGGCGGCGTGGTTGGCAATACCCGCCTGGGTAGAAAAATGAATTTCGGTGTGCGGTGCGTGCTTTTTTACAAGGCCCAACACCCCCAGGTCGGCCACGATAAACGCATCCACCCCGGCTTTGGCCGCGGTTTCAATGAAGGGGGGCAGCCTGTCAATCTCTTGGCAGGTGGGCAAGGTGTTCAATGTGCAAAACAGCTTTTTGCCGCTGGCGTGACAGAGCGACGCCGCGGCAAAAAGCTGTTCATTCGTAAAATTCTCGCTGGAAGAGCGCATGCCAAACTCTTTGGCCCCCAGATACACCGCATCCGCGCCATAGGCAAGGGCGAAACGCAGGCATTCCATATCTCCGGCCGGGCTTAGCAATTCCGCTTTCAGGGCTTACTCCTCCGTTTGGTTCTCTTCCTCATATTGCGCGTTCATGCGCTCCATGGTGGCAATATTCTGCTGGTGCTCGGGGTAGGTGGTGGCAAAGTAATAGGTACCATAGAAATCGGTGAGGAAGTAGTAGTATGCATTCTCCTCAGGATACAGCGCCGCCTGGATGGCCGTTTTGCTGGGGTTCGAGATGGGCCCTGCGGGCAGGCCTTCCCTGGTTTTGGGGTCCTCGTCGCCGCTGTAATAGGCGTAGAAGAGGTTGTCCGGCACATCCTCATAGTTGCCGCCATAATCGCGGGCAATCCAGTCCCGGATATAGTAGAAGGTGACATCGCTGCCCATTGTGCGGCGGTCGAAATCGGTGTTTTCTAAATCGCCACGCAGGCGGTTCCAGAACACACCCGCCACACCGGGTTGCTTTTCGGGCAGGCCGGCTTCTTCTTCAATCAAGCTGGCCAGGGTGATGGTCTCAATCACGGTGAGGTTCCGCTCTTCCATACGGGCATACATCTCGGCGGTCATCTCGGCATTCAGTTGCTCATACAGCTTGCGCGCCACATTTTCGGGGGATTCATCCACAAAGAAGTTGTAGGTGTTGGGCGCCAGATACCCTTCTGAGGGCATGAAGGTGTCGGGGTCTTGCCCTTCGGCCAAAATACGCGCAATCACATCAATATCGGTGTACCGCTGCAAATCGTTGGCCGCTTCCAGGAATTCCGCCGCCGTACAGATGCCGTTTTCCTCCACGATGGTGGCAAATTGCATGGAGGTGCTACCCTCGGGGAAGGTGACGTTGATGGTCTCGCGCGGGGGCGGCGGCTGGGAGAGCACATCAATAATTTCATCATAACTCATGCCGGGTTCTAGGTAGAAGCGGCCCTCTTGGAAATTGGCCCCGGTGTCTCCAAAACGGATGTAGAAACGGAATATATCGGCGCTGGAGATGAGGCCAGCATCCTCCAATTTGGTACCAATGGTACGGGAAGAGCTGCCCCTTGCCACATCCAGGGTCACCGTTTCGGTGGCAGTGGCTTTGTCTCCGTCCATCTCAGATTTGATGCTGAACACAAAAAACAGCACCACACCCACCACAATGGCCAGCACCGCTAAAAAGGCAATCAGGCAACCGCGGCTCGCTCTTTTGCGCGCCAGGTCGTCCTCATCCACCTCATAGTCGTATTCTTCTTCATATTCCTCTTCTTGCACATAGTCCTCATCTGCCGCGCGGCGGATTTGGTCGGTGCGGCTCATCTCATCTTCTTTGCCAGAGCGGCGCCTACGTCTTGCCATTTATTCCCTCCGAATACTCGCCTTGCGGCGGATCAATACAGCTTATTCTTTGTTATTTTACTAAAGAAAGCCCCGCATTGCAAGCCCTGCCTAATCGGGATAAAGCAAGGCCAGGGTGTGCGCCGCATGTTCTTCCCCGGTAAGGGCCGCCAGCAGCGTCTTGGAAAAAGCCAGCGCCACACCGGCGCTGCGCGCGGTGATGAGGAGGCCATCTTGTTCCACGGAGGCCCCTGTGGCGGCCTCTATCTTGCCCGGAAAGGCCGTGAAACGTTTTCCTTCCAAAAGCCCCGCCTCCTGCAAAACCAGGGGGGCCGCACAAATGGCGCCAATATACGCCCCGGCCCCAGCCGCTTGCCGCAGCGCCTGCTGCACCAAAGCGCTTTGGGCCAGGTTCGTCGTGCCGGGCATTCCGCCGGGCAAAACCACCAGGGTGGCCTCTGGCGGCAGGGCAAAACCCTCGGGCCCGCAATCTGCCAGCACGGAAATGCCGTGCGAGCCAGTGACGGTTTTCCCCGTGACGCCCACCGTCACCACCTCTACCCCGCCCCGGCGCAACAAGTCCACCGGGGTGAAGGCCTCTATCTCTTCAAAACCATCCGCTAAAAACACAAACGCTTTCGCCTGCACCATTTTTTCGTCCTTCTTCCCTTTTGGCTGTTTTTCTTGCGCCGCAACGCCCGGCGACAGAATACATTGCGCCGCTTCCCTAGCGCAAAATGAGCATAACAAACGTTATGCTGCACTTGACAAAAACGGTGAATGGCTGTGTCCGCTCTATCTGTACTAGGTGAACCCACCCTAAAAATGCATGAGAGCAAGGTTTTCAAAATCCTTTTCAAACAATTCGTCCAGCCCAAAGCGCAAATAGCCCCCTTCGCCCAAGGGGGAACCGTTTAAGCTTTTTTGCGCCGCAAGGGGCCACAGCTCCCCCTGCCCGGCAAACAAGGCGCTTGCCTTGGGCAAGGTGATAAGCGCTTTGGCGCTGCCTGCCACATGGCACAGATCTTCTAGCAGTTTGTGGGCTGCCTGCTGGCTATCCGCCCCCAGTTCAGGCACGGCCAGGCCCCCCGGTTTTGGCAGATACACCGCGTAGGCCCCTGTGCCCTGGGCCAGGCGGCAACCGCCCTGCCCGGCAGCCTGCAAAAGCAGTTCTGTACGGGGTTTTGAAAACGCCACATAGGCCCCCGGCAGATATTTTTCCCGCATCTCGTCTAGTATATCGGAACAAAGTGCGTGCTGCCGTACCTCTTCCCCCCGCAGGCCGCTGGCTGTAAAGGCAACAGCCCTCGTCCAAACCGTCTCATAGCCCTGCCGCTGGTAATACCCGAACAGTGAGCCCTCGGCGGGGATGAGACAGGAAAACGCCGCCCCGGCGGCCTTGCTTTGCGCTTCGGCATAGTCCATCAGGGCGGCCATCAGCCCCCGGCCACGGCGGCTGGGGATGGTGGCCAGCGCAAACAGATATACCCCCGCCTGCCCCTCACACGCACAGGGCACCGCCGAAAGAATGGCCACCGGGCCCTCTTCTTCTGCCGCCACATACAGGTTTTCTAGGCCCACAAAGCGCCGAATATACCCCTCGGCCTCCTGCGCAGAATCCCCAAAAACCTCCTGCCAAATGGCGTAGGCCCCGGCCAAATCCTTCTGCTGGGCCAGCCGGTAGGTGATAGCGCTTACCACTCCCGCGGCTCCGCACTAAATTTTTCCACCAAAAACTCTGGCTGATACGAAAGTTTTGCCTCACGCAGGCCCTCTTCGTCCACGTCGTTTTCCCGGTTGATGTAGGTGTAATGCACCCCAAAACGCTTGGCCATCTCCCGGTTGATCATGGCATAGGCGCCATTCACGTCATACAGTGCTTTTTCCACATGGGTTACGAACATATCCTCGCCCAAGGGGCTGCCAAAAGAATAGGCCACCACCTCACCATCCACCTTGAGGTAGCCGCCTTTTAGGCGCAATTCCCCATAGTGCTGGCAGGCCTCACGGATGGCGCGGCGCTCACGCTCAATGCCTTCGTCACCCCGGTTATCGTACAGGTTACACCAACGTTCATTAAATTTGCAAACACATTCCAGGGAATCCCCCGAAATTTCCTGGAACTCCCAGTCGGGATACATCCGTTCAAACTTGGAACAGTGGTTGCGTTTTTTCTGGTATTTCCGCCCGGGCAGATTGGCCAGGTTGCTGGCTAGATACACATAATCGCTGGCGCCACGGGGGTTCTCGAACACAAAATAGCCCGGGAAAGCGGCCTCCATATCGGCCACACGCTCGGCGGGAATGGTGGAAAAATGCGGCTTGCGCCCCAGCTCCCTGGCGTCCTGCAAAATGGCTTCAATGGCCGGTTTGAGCGGCCCTGTGCCGCTGGGGAACTGGTAGTGGATATGCTCCCCGCCATATTCATACCGCACAATGAGATAGTCTTCAAAGCGCGCAATCTGCGTACAGATAATTTTTTTCCAAATATAGAGGTTCACAAACGCAAACTCACAACTGCGGTAACCGTTTGCCTCCAGCAGGGGCACTGCCCATTTTGCGTCCTCTACCTTCAAATCGCTGAAATTCATAATATCTCCTTCGTTAGCTGATACAGTTCCTCGTGGATATCCCCGGCGGCCCGCATACCGCCGTTTTGGGTGCAGGCCACCCGCACCCAGTTCTGCCGTTCGGCGCACCACAGCGCCGCTTTCCGGCACCCGGCCAGGTAGGCCTCATCCTTCTCATGGATATCCCGCTTTTCTTCGTTTCCATACCGTTTTTTTAGCAGTTCCTGGCTCACTTCCGGCTCCACATCCAGGTAAAACACCCGGTCTGGCTTTGGAATGCCCAGCCGGCCATATTCAAATTCCTCCATCCAGGCGGCATACTCTGCCCATTCCTGCGCCGGAAGTTTGGCGCATTGGTGAATGAGATTGGAGGTGGCATACCGGTCGGCCAGAAGCAGGCCGCCCTCCTCATAGAAGGCCCCCCAGTCCTTTTTATAACCTGCATAACGGTCTACCGCATAAAAAGCCGAAGCCGCATAGGCGTTCACATCCCCAGGGCGCTGGCCAAATTCCCCGGCCAAATACATTTGAATCAGCGCGCTGGAAGGGCTTTCGTAATTCGGGAAGCTAAGCCCCCGCAAAGCCACGCCTTCCTGTGCCAGCCTATTTTCCAGCAGGGCCTTTTGGGTGGCCTTGCCGCTGCCGTCCAGCCCGTCAATCACCAGCAGGCGCCCGCTCATTGCCCTGCCTCCCCGCGGGCTTCCTCCCGCCATTCGGCATAGCGCGCGCGTATCTCGGCGGCCTTGCCGCAGCTCATCTTACCCTCACTGCACGCCCCCGCCGCGCAGGCCGGGCCGGCCGCCGAAAACAAGGCCGGGGCCACGGCGCACACCAGTTTCAGCATCTCATCGGCCAGCGCGTGAATTTCCCACTGGGCACGGGCGCAACAGCGCAGGCGAAAAAAATGCAACAGGCTACGGGTGTTCATGGTGAGAATCATCTTGGTGGTGCAGGCGTTGGGCAGCAAAAAACGGGCGTCCTCAATGGCTTTTTTCTCCGCCTTGGCCCTGGCTTCTTTCCCGCTAAGGCCCGCCTGCAAAAACGCCGCCTCATGTTTTGTTTGCAGTACCTCCGTCATTTCGTTGTAAAAAGCGGCCTCCTGCTGCACGGCGCTCTCAAAACGCTCCTTCGCGCCGGGCACCGCCGCCACCTCGGGCGGCAGCACATAGGAAAACTCGTCCATCTTCACATACCGCTGGCTTTGCACACTAAAAGAGGCGATGCGGTGGCGGGTGATTTGAGCCAGCAGGGCCCGGCTCACCCCTTCAATGGCAAAAGTAAAGCTGGCATGTTCCAGGGGGCTTTCGTGCCCAAGGCCGTAGAGCATCTGTACAAATTCCCGGCTTTTTTCTTCTGTCAGGCCGTCCAGCAGGTCGTCGATGGTGGCGTTTGAATAGCAGAGCTTGGCCGCCGCAGCCACCACTTTTTCGGGTTGGGGGGTATGGGCAATCAGCTTTACTTTCATTTTCCGCCTCCCGCTTCCAGTTTTTCCAAGGGGGCGTAGTTGGCCATGGTCTTTTTTCGGCCCACCTTTTCAAAGTCAATTTCCACCATGAAGTCGCCCCCCACGGGCGTCACCTGGTACACCACGCCTGGGCCAAACACCTTATGTTTCACCTTATCCCCTGCGGTAAACGTCACCCCGCTGTTTTTAGGGGGAGCACCCGCCGAAGAAAAACTTCTGGCGAAGCGTTTTTCTGCCGCCTGTTTTGCATGTGCGGGGAGCTGGGGGCTGCGGTTGTAACTACTGTCCAAATAGCGGCCTTGGCCGCGGCCACCACCGCCATAGCCTGTGGCACCTTGCCCCGGGCTACCAAAGGATGAAAAACGGCTCTGCTGGGCTGCGGCCAGCCGGGGCGACTGCACCTGCTCGATATACGCGGGGTCGATTTCACTGACGAAACGGCTGGGCTGGTTGCGCCGGGTTTGGCCATATAACAGCCGGGTGACGGCACTGGAAAGGCATAGGGCTTTACGCGCCCGGGTTACCCCCACATAGCAAAGCCGCCGCTCCTCCTCCAAATCCTCCTCGGCCCAGCGGCTCATCTCGCTGGGGAAGATGCTTTCCTCTAGCCCCACAATGAACACGTAGGGAAACTCTAGGCCCTTGGCGCTGTGTAGGGTCATCAGCACGGCCTTGTCGGCGCTTTCGTCATAGCTGTCCAAATCCGATATGAGGGCAATCTCCTCCAGATAACCTTCCAAGCTGGCCTCATCGCCGTTCATATCGGTATAGGTTTTTACGTTGGAAATGAACTGCCCAATATTTTCCAACCGGGTGGCCCCTTCTTCGCCCAGCGCCTGAAGCATGGCATTGTATCCGGTAATCTCCGGCACCTCGGCGGCAAATTCTTCCAGTGGCAGTTCCTGTTCCGCCTGCACCAGCCGGGTGTACACCCCGTAAAAACCCTCCAGGGCTTTTTGCGCCCGGGCCAGCGCCGGGTACTGCCCCGCCTCACGAATTACTTCCAGCATGGGAACGGCAAGCCCGGCGGCAATCTCGGCAATTTTATCCACCGTGGTGGCCCCAATTTTCCGCGAGGGCTCATTGATGATGCGGCGCAGGCGCAGGTCGTCCTGCGGGGAGGAGA
>CAYYLW010000065.1:0-13644 GCA_964472465.1 uncultured Oscillospiraceae bacterium
AAGTGCAAGTGCAAGCTTTTTTCATGATGCGGTACCCCCCTCCTCCGGTTACGGTTTTCCGTAATTGTCGGGGCCGCGAAACTCCTTGTAACAAAAAGCCTCACCACTCCTGTGGGGCTTTTTGTTTTTTGTGTCGTAATTTAATCTGTAATTTAAGTTGTAAGTTAAGTTGTAAGTTAAACGGTGGGCCGGGGCAAAAAACCGCCCCGCTGGGCCAATGAGGGCACCACCGATTCCCAGCCAATGGCCATGACATGCACCCCAGCTACCCCCTTGATTTGCCGCAGCCCGGCCATCAGTTCCAGCGCAATGTTGGCCCCTTCCGCGGCCTTGTCCTCAGCCTTTTGCATCCGCTCAATCAGGGCTTCGGGGATGTCCATCCCCGGCACCTGGGCGGTCATCTCAATCGATTTTTGGGTTTTGTTCACCACAATGCCCGCCAGAATATGGGCCTGCTGGTGCAACCCGCGCGCGCGCAGCTTTTCCATCCACAGGGCAAAGGCTTCCAGGTTATAGATGGCCTGGGTTTGTACAAATTTGGCCCCGGCCCGTATTTTCTTTTCCAGGCGGAGCAGCTGCAATTCCTCGGGGCCAGCAAAGGGGTTGGCGGAGGTGCCCAGGTAAAAATGTAGGGGTTCTTTCAGCGGTGCGCCGCCCGCAAACCGGCCTTCTTCACACATCCGGCGGATGACGTCCAAAAGCTGGATGGAATCCACATCATAGACGTTTTTGGCCCCCCGCTGGTTGCCAAAACTCTGGTGGTCGCCCGAGAGCACCAGCACGTTGCGCAGCCCCAGGGCATAAGCGCCCAGCAGGTCGCTTTGCAGGGCGATGCGGTTGCGGTCCCGGCAGGTGAACTGCACCACGGGTTCCAGCCCGGCGTCCAGCGCCAGCTTGGCCGCCGCGATGCTGCTCATCCGCACCATCGCGGTTTGGTTGTCGGTGATGTTGGCGGCATCCACAATGCCGGCAAACATTTTGGCTTTTTTTAGAATGTTTTCTGCACTCCCGCTCATGGGGGGGCCAATCTCGGCGGAAAAGGAGAACTCGCCGGATTCCAGCAGTGCTTGCAGCTTGGTTTTTTCTGTCATGCTACCGCCCCCTTTTCTATACGATG
This sequence comes from uncultured Oscillospiraceae bacterium, assembly GCA_964472465.1. GTDB lineage: Bacteria > Bacillota > Clostridia > Oscillospirales > Ruminococcaceae > JAAYCI01. The sequence continues at coordinate 1,118 of CAYYLW010000065.1, forward strand.
ACGTCGTCCCGGCGCATCACGCGTACGCCGCCATCGCGCGAGCAGCTCCAGTCCCGCAGTTCGGTTATTTCCAGCAGTTTTTCCAGTTGGCCAAGGCGGCGCAGCCGCTCGTAAATCAGTTGCCAGGCGCAGTCAGTGCTGCCACCGCCCACCTCACACACACCGCTTTGGCTGCCACCGCAGGGGCCGTTGAAGTGGCTTTTGGCACAGCGTGCCACCGGGCAGATGCCCCCGGTTTTTTCCAGCAGGCAGTTGCCGCAGCCCTGGCACATCTCCGTCCAGTAGCCCAAATCCCGGTTCACACCCAGAAAGCTGGTGTTCACGGCGGGCAGGATGGGTGTGTCGGGGTATTTTTCTGCCAAAAACTGCACCCCGGCCCCACAGGCCAGGGAGAGGATGGCGTCGGCTGTACGGAACAGCTCGTCCCCCTCTTCAATCAGTTCACTGTCGCATTGGCGTACCGCGTCCAGCACCTGAAACTGCTGGGCGCTGCCCTCGCTCTGGGCGGCCAAACGCAGCAGCCCCGCCAGGCGCTGGGCCTCTTTTTCACCGCCCGACAGGCAGACGGTAACACAGCCGCCACACCCGGCCACCACCAAGTTTTGGTAGGGGCGGGCCGAAGCGGCAATCTCTTCCAGGGGTTTTAATTCAGCTACGATCATTGGGTGTTCTCCTCTGCAAGGGAGGGAGACTTGGTATCTCCCAAAAAGTCTTCCAGTTCGTCCTTCAGTGCGCCGGGTAGGGCGTGGCTGGTGGAAATGCAGCGCAGGCGGCTGGCGGGCAGTGCCAGCGTGGCAAGCAGTTCCTGCAAGCGGCCACACTGCAAGCGGGCGCGGTGGGCGCCCTCAAAATGGCGGCAGGCCCCCTCCATGCAGGTGGCCACCAACACTTTTTCATAATGAAGCAGGGCCTCCGCCACATCTTCCAGCCCAAGGCTGCCCCCGCAGGGCAGGGTAACGGAATCCACACTGTTTGCCAAAGCTGCCGTATTTGGCTGTTTTTGCAGTAGCGTCAGCGCCTTGGGCAGGGCCAGCGCCGCCGAGTTCTGGCAGCAAAATACCAGCAGCCGCCCTGATTTGTTTTCCTGCCGGGGTGGGGGTGTTTCCAGTTGAATAGCACCCGCTGGGCACACCGATACACAGTTACCACAGCCCTCGCAGGCGGCGGGCAGGCAGCTCATCTGGCGGGCCTGCGTGGCGGGAGTGAGCGCGCCATGCGGGCAGGCGCGATAGCAGGTATAGCAAAAAGCGCAACGCTCCCCTTGCACGGTGGCGATATTCTGGCTTTTATCGGCGGGGCGCTGCCAGGTGGCCACATAGGAAGCGATGTAGCGCAGGCCGTCTTCCAGGCGTTCAGCGGCCAGGTCTCTCCCAATCAGAAAAACCCCCCGGCGGCTGGAACGCACCGGCGCCAAGAAATATTTCTCCTCGGGCAGGCGGCCCTCGGTGTCTGGCCATAGGCGCAGGGTGCGCAAACAGTGGCGGAAGGGCTCGTTCATCTCCCGCGCGCCGTCGGCAAATAGGATTCCGGCCTGCGCGTGGCTGTGCAGCCCGCCCTTTTGGGCGGAGATGGTGAAGCCCTGCTCTTCATAAGGCTTCACAGAAATATCCGTATAACGCGTTAGAATTGCGCCCGCTTCCTGTGCGCGCCGGAACAAATCGTCTGTACCACGGCCCGCCCTGCGCACGCTACGGTAATAAAAGTATACCGGCCGTCCGGTTTTGGCCAAGGCCTCGGCATCCAGAAGGGTGCGCACGGTGAGCGCCAGCGGGGATTCCGCCACGGCGTCCAGCAAAAAGGCCACCGCCTGGGAAGGCGGTAGGCCCTTGCAAAGCGTGGGTTTGTTTTGCATATACAGGCTGTGTGCCTCCCGCCCGCCAAAGCAGGGGGGGGGTGCGCTGGGGGGCTGGGTTACCACCACAAAATCGGTGGTGTAAGCCCCGCCGGGCAGGCTGGCCGTGAAGCCGCCCACCTGGCCGGTGAAGCGGCGTAATTCCAGGGTGTTTTCCACAGTGCGCATGGGCCAGCCCATGGCGGAAAAGAAGTGTTCTATCTCTTGATTCAGCGGGTTTTGGCCCAAAATCAGCCCTTTCATGCGCCACCCTCCATCTGCCCCGCCAAAATTTCCATCGCCACACGCTGCGCGTCGGCATAGGTTTCCTCAATGCGCATGGGCATTCGGGCGCAACCCGCCACAAAAAGCCCGGCATCCGCCGCGCTTGCCCCGGCCTGCAAAAAGCCGCTGGCATCCTGTGTAAGGCCAAGGAGATGGGCTAGACTGGCGTTTTGTGCCGGGGGATGGATGCCCTCGCTCAGCACCACCAGGTCAAAACTGCGGGTGGTAAGCCCCCGCACCGGGTCCTTATAACTCAGCTGGGAGGGGTGCCCGGCCACGATTTTGGCCGGGCGGTACTGAATCAGTTCCACGTCCAGCGCGGCCAGTTCCTCCATCCAGTTCCCGCCCGCAGCGGCCTGTATTTCCATGTAGAAATAGGCCATGTGGCAGGCGGGGTAATACTGCCGCAACAGCTTGGCCGCACGGGTGGTGTAGGCGCAGCACACCCGCGAGCAATAAAAACCCTCCTCGTTTGCGCCGCTGCCCCCACCAAAACAACCGATGAACGCCACACTTTCAGGCGGTGCGGGCAACAGGCTGTGCAGGCCCCGGTGGCCCATCAGGGCCTCTAGCTCACTGCCGGTAAGCAGCCCCGAAGCGCCGCTGCCATTTTCTATTTCCAGATGGGCGGAAAGCCCGTTGCTGATGCCCTCAAAGCCGGTGGCCGCCACCACGGCGTCCAGGTGGGTAAATTCCCGGGTATCTGTGCCGCACTGCAAAGACACGGTGTAGTCCTGCGCTTTGCCGCTTAGGGCCTGCATTTCTGTTTGCAGCAGCAGTTCAATCAGCGGGTGTTCCTCCACCTTTTCAAACAGGCCACCCAGCAAACAAACCCCGCAGTTTTGACATTCACTGGTGGCCTTACAGCAGTAATGGCGCGCTTTTCCGCCCAAAGCGCCGCTTTTTTCTGCCAGCGCCACAGGCACCCCGGCATCGGCCAAGAAAGCCGCCACGGCGCAGCCGGCCACACCCCCGCCTAAAACGAGGACGCGGGGGCTAAAATCTTCCCTTGTGCGCTGGTTTTCCATGCAACCTCCCGGCGGTGGGCAGGCCCTCCGCAAGCGTTGTTATTTGTACCATTATAGCATAAACCATGTGCTTGCAAACAGCTTTGTGGGGCCGTACCAAATCAGTCTGACTTTGTTAATAAAAAACCAAGTAAAAAGCACTTGCATTTTGGGAAAAGTGTGGCATACTAGAAAGCATAAAGGGTATAATGGGTGAGAATTTGCATCATTCATTTTACACAAAGACATTATAAGACTTTGCAAGCAGAGAGGATGGAAGTGTAACATGGGATTCAAGAGCGACATCGAAATTGCACAAGAGACAACGATGAACCCCATCAGCCAAGTGGCCGCAGCCCTGGGCGTGGACGAAAAACATCTGGAGCCGTATGGCTTTTATAAGGCCAAGGTGGACGATGCTTTGCTGCGCGAGAAGAAAAGCCAGCCCGATGGTAAGCTGATTTTGGTGACAGCCATCAACCCCACCCCGGCGGGTGAGGGCAAAACCACCACCAGCGTGGGTTTGGCCGACGGCCTGCGCGCCATTGGCAAGAAAACGGTTGTGGCGCTGCGTGAGCCCTCTCTGGGCCCTGTTTTTGGTGTGAAGGGTGGCGCTGCGGGCGGCGGATATGCCCAGGTGGTGCCCATGGAGGACATCAACCTGCACTTTACGGGCGATTTTCACGCCATTGGCGCGGCCAACAACCTGCTGGCCGCCATGCTGGACAACCACATCTTCCAAGGCAACGCCCTCAATATCGATACCCGCCGTATCACCTGGCGCCGCGCGGTGGATATGAATGACCGTCAGTTGCGCTTCATCACCGACGGCCTGGGCGGCCGTGTAAACGGCATGCCCCGTGAGGACGGCTTCGATATCACCGTGGCCAGCGAGGTGATGGCCATTCTCTGTTTGTCTGAGAGCATAACCGACCTAAAGGCCCGCCTGGCCCGTATCATCGTGGGCTATACCCGTGACGAAGAGCCCGTTACCGCCGGCCAACTGAAGGCCGAAGGCGCCATGACCGCCCTGCTGAAGGACGCCATTAAGCCGAACCTGGTGCAAACCCTGGAGCACACCCCCGCTTTCATCCACGGTGGCCCCTTTGCCAACATTGCCCACGGCTGCAACAGCGTGATGGCCACCCGTATGGCGCTGAAATTTGGCGACTATGTGGTGACGGAAGCTGGCTTCGGCGCCGACCTGGGCGCCGAGAAATTCCTGGACATCAAGTGCCGCGCGGCGGGCATTCAGCCCTCGGCAGTGGTGATTGTGGCCACCATCCGTGCGCTGAAACACCACGGCGGCGTTGCCAAAGAGAACTTGAACGAAGAAAACCTGGTGGCGCTGGAAAAAGGCCTGCCGAACCTGTTGCAGCACTGCGCCAATATCAAAGATGTGTTTGGCCTGCCCTGCGTGGTGGCCGTGAACAGTTTCCCCACAGACACCGCGGCCGAGCACGAATTGCTGCAAAACAAGTGCAAAGAACTGGGTATCAACGTGGCCCTTTCTGAGGTGTGGGCCAAAGGCGGCGAGGGCGGCAAGGCCCTGGCCGAAGAGGTGGTGCGCCTGTGCGAAGGGCCCAGCAACTTCAAATACTGTTATGAGCTGGAAGACAGCATGGAAGAAAAGCTGAACAAGATTGTGAAGAGGATTTACCACGGCGACGGTGTGGTGCTAACCCCCGGCGCTGCCAAGCAGATGAAACAACTGGAGGCCCTGGGTTTTGGCAACCTGCCCATCTGCATGGCAAAAACCCAGTACAGCTTCAGCGATAACCAAAAATTGCTGGGTGCGCCCACCGGCTTCACCCTGACGGTGCGTAACCTAAAAGTGAGCGCGGGCGCTGGCTTTATTGTGGCCCTTACCGGCGACATCATGACCATGCCCGGCCTGCCCAAAGTTCCCTCGGCCGAGAAAATCGACGTGGACGAGAGCGGCAAAATTTCCGGCCTGTTCTAAGCTACTGTATTCAACAGGCCCCTCCGGCATTGCCGGAGGGGCCTGTTTGTGGCAGAGGGAACAGGAAATGAGAAGTGGAGAGAGAGCATGGAAATCATTCCGTATGAAACGCGGTATAAGCAGCATTTTATTGATTTAAATATGGCGTGGATAGAGAAGTATTTCTGCGTGGAAGCACATGACCGTACCCTGTTTTCCGATGTAGAGAGGCCAATCCAGGAAGGGGGCATGATTTTCTTCGCCGTGGAGGGGGAAGAGGTACTGGCAACCTGCATGGTGGCGCCGAAAGCGAACGGCGTTTGGGAACTATGCAAGCTAGCCACCCAGGAAAAGGCCATGGGAAAAGGCGCCGGCAGTGCAGTTTTTAAAGCCTGCATGCACCATGCCATAGAAAAAGGTGCACAAAAATTGGTGCTCACCACCAACAGCCGCCTAAAACCGGCCTTACATATTTATAAAAAACTGGGCTTTGTGCAGGTTCCGCTGGAGGCAGAGGACAATTATGCCAGGGTGGATATAAAACTGGCCTATACCGTGGAGAAATAATATAAGGCAAGGGCTCTGCCTCACGGCGGGGCCTTTTTATGAACGTGTTCACAAAAGCCTTGACAAGAGAAATTTTTAGGGTATACTATAAATGAACATGTTCATAAAAAAAGGGGGCCTGGGGTGCGCAAGAAAGATGAGAGGATGCAGGGTACTTTGCTGGAATGCGCCCGGGGCCTGCTGGCAGAGAGGGGGCCCGGGGCTGTGAATATGCGGGAGATAGCCAGCCGGGCTGGGGTGGCCACGGGTACGGTGTACAATTATTACGCCAGCAAAGAAGATATTTTAATGGCGCTGACGGAGGATTACTGGCACAAAACTCTGGAAGAACTGCACAGCTTGCCCAGAGAAGGGTGTTTCGCAGAGCAGGTGGAAGCGGTGTATCAGTTTTTATGCCGCCAGCTGGCCGGGCGGGGGGGCCTTCTGATGAGTAGCCTAGGGCGGGCGGAAAGCGCCGCGAGGCGGCGGATGCAAGCCATGCAAAAGGGGCTTTGGAATGAAATACACAGCCGTCTTGTTGACGACGTGGGCATTCGGGAAGCATTGTGGAACCCTGTTTTTAGCCCGGAGAGAACCACAGATTTTGTTCTGGTAAACCTGGTGGCGGCGCTGCGTAGCGGCGCAGAGGACATAAGCTATTTGGCCGAGGTGCTACGGCGGCTGCTTTACGATGAAAACTAGAAATATGTGTTAAGAAAGAGAGGAAATGAATGGCACAAGCATTGGTAGAGAGCATATTTGACATACTGTACCTAGTGGGTGTGGTGAGTGCAGGCCTGGTAATGATTGTTAAAAACGGTGGGAATTCTTTGGTGAAAAAGTTTGGCCTTATGGCTGTTTTGCTAGGGGCAGGGGATGCTTTTCATCTGGTGCCCCGCATGGTGGCCCTGTGGGGAAGCGGCCTAGAGGCCAACGCCGTACCTTTGGGGGTAGGTAAACTCATTACCTCTATCACCATGACGGTTTTTTACTTGATTTTGTATTATATTTGGCGGGAGCGCTACCACATACAAGGGCGCAAAGGCCTGACCGCCTGGATGTGGGGCCTGACCATTTTGCGAGTGGGGCTGTGCCTGTTGCCGCAAAATGATTGGCTGAGTTACCGCCAGCCGCTGTTCTACGGTATTTTACGGAATATCCCCTTTGCGGTGATGGGCATTTTGATTATTGTGCTGTTTGCCCAAGAGGTGAAAAAAGCCAACGATACCGTATTCCGCTACATGCCACTTGCGGTCATATTATCTTTCGGGTTCTATATTCCGGTGGTGCTGTTTGCGGAAACGGTGCCGCTGCTGGGTATGCTGATGATTCCCAAAACACTGGCCTACGTGTGGGTGGTGCTGATGGGATGGAAGCTATATAAACAGGCAACAAAAACAGTAAAATGTGTTTAGGAGTGAGGAAATGATGACGAAACGTTATGCAAATCTAGCTTTTTTGTATGCCATTTTGGCCATGGTGTTTGGCGTGTTTTACCGGGAGTTCACCAAGTTTTCGGGCTTCACCGGGCCCAAAACCAATCTTTCTGTGATGCATGCCCATTACCTCATGCTGGGAATGTTCTTCTTCCTGGTGCTGCTGGTGCTGGAAAAACTGTATGCCCCCTCTGGGCAGAAGCTGCACAAGGCCTTTTTCCTCTGTTATAACATCGGTTTAAACATTACGGCCCTAGGCTTTTTTGTGCGGGGGCTGTTGCAGGTGCTGGGCACCCCGATGAGTGCAGGTTTGGAAGCATCTATATCTGGTGTGGCAGGAATTGGGCATATCCTGCTTGGAATTGGTCTTATTCTGTATCTGGTTTCCCTCAAAAAGCAAATTGCCACCAGCGGCAAATAGCCCGGTATAAACCATGCAAATCACTCAAGCTGAACCGGAAGATCTGCGCGAAATATGGGCATTACAGCATTTGGCTTTCCAAAGCGAGGCGGCACTTCTGAACGACCCACAGATTCCCCCTTTGCGGCAAACCCTGGCGGAATTGCAGGCAGAGTGCCGCAATAGCCTGGTGCTAAAGGCTACAGTGGAAGGAAAGCTGGTAGGTTCGATACGGGCGAGGGTGCAAGATGAGACGGTTTATATTGGGAAACTGATGGTGCATCCCGGCTGGCAGAAAGGCGGGATTGGAACCATGCTGCTGCGGGAGATAGAGAGTGTTTTTCCTGGAAAGCGTTTTACATTGCTCACCAGCAGCCGTAGCTTAAGCAACCTAAGGCTCTATGAAAAAAATGGTTACCTGCGCTGTAAAGAAACCCCCATGCCAGGCGGCTGGAGCCAAGTATACCTAGAAAAAACGACATAGATACAAAAAGGCGCCCGCCAATTAAGGAGGGTGCCTTTCCATATGCCCATGGATAAAAACGTGTTCAGATGAGGTGACGTGCAAGGCGATTTATTGCAATTCCTCAATATAGTGTACGCCGGGGGCGGCGTAGAGTGTGCTTAATATTTCTTCATGATGGCAGTGACGGGAAAGTTCTGCCGTGAATAAAATGTTGAGAAAAGGGTCCTCGCCTTTTTGTGATTTTTGCATCTGCAATCCCGATAGGGTGATGCCATGTTCCTTTGCGTAGGCAACAAAATCAGAAAAACGCGTTTTTGCATCAAACTCCATGAAAATATCCATGCAGCATGCGCGTGCACGGATGCGTAAATCAAACTTTTCCAGTGCGCCCATCACCAGCAGGGAGATAAACCCAGCGAAGAGGGCGCCCTCATAGAAGCCAATGCCCACGGCCAGGCCACAGCAGGCGGAAGCCCAGATGCCGGCGGCCGTGGTGATGCCCCGCACCTGGCTTTTGCCCGTGATGATGATGGCACCGGCGCCCAAAAACCCGATACCGGACACCACCTGTGCGCCCATACGCACCGGGTCGGACACATGCCAGTTCTGGTACACATATTGGTTGGTCATCATCACAAGAGCAGAGCCCACGCATACCAGAATGTAGGTGCGCATACCGGCAGGGCGGTTTTTTAGTCCCCGTTCCATGCCCAGAAAACCGCCGATCACTATGGCCAAAACAAGACGCAGTATGATGGAAAAAAGGTTTATTTCCCGGAACCACTCCATCCCAAAGTCCTCCTTTATGTCTGCCCAAAGGCACCATACAGAGACCAGGCCATTGCCTTTCATTGCCTCATTATACCGCGCAAAAAGTGGAAATGTAAAGCCTGCCAAACCAAATAAAAAGGATAAGGGCTAAGGTGGTGCGGTGGAATATGGGCTGGTGCGGAGGAGGGGGACAGAAGGAATAGGTGCAGAGAAGTGGAGGAGCTCGAAGAGGGAAATAGAGCAGAGGTTTAGGCGACCCATGTGGAAGGTAAGAGGGGCTGCCAGGCAAAGTGGCGTATAAAGAGCAAAGAGGGGGGGGAACAGGGTAAAAATAAAGCCGCAAACAAAAGTTTGCGGCCGCTTGCGTTTTTTGGTGCCGCTTTTTTGCAAAAAAGTGGCGGCCTTTGGGCCTTCGGCTCTGGCTTTTTGGGTTTAGGCAATGCCAAACAGGCGCTTTCCATTTTCGGTGGCAAGGCGCAGAACCTCTTCGGTGCTGCTGCCGCGCGCTTCGGCCATTTTTTGGGCTGTAAGGGCAATCAGGCCGCTGTGGCACTGGCGGCCGCGGTAGGGTTCGGGGGCCATATAGGGGCAGTCTGTCTCCAGCAGCAGATACTCATCCGGCACGGCGGCGGCTGCCTCTAGGGGGCGCTTCGCATTCTTAAAGGTAACCGGCCCGGCAAAACCCAGGTAGATGCCCTGCTTGCATAGCCAGGCGGCATCCTCGGCGGAGCCGGAGTAGGCATGGAGCACCGCCCGGGGTTTGTACTTTTTCAGCAGGGCGTAAATCTCCGCATGGGCCTCGCGGTCGTGTATAGAGAGGGGGAGCTCACGCTCCATAGCCAGGCGAATCTGTGCCTCAAAGAGTTCTAGCTGGGCGTCGCGGGGCACCGGCCAGTGATGGTCCAGCCCCACCTCGCCCACCGCCACCACTTTGGGATGTTCCAGCAGCTTTTCTATTTTGGCCAGCTCGGCCTTCCAGTCCCCACCGAACTGAAACACGGTGGAGGCGTCGTCCTCAATCAGGCTTTCGGGGTGAATGCCCGCCGCCGTGTATATCCAGGGGTACTGTTCGCTCAAGGCCAAGCTGGCCTTGGCGCTGGCAAGGTCGGTGGCCACATCCAGCACCAAAGCCACCCCAAGCGTAGGCAAGGCGGCCAGCAGTTCCTCGCGGTTTTTATGGAAAGACCCCGAGGTGTAATGGGCGTGGGTATCAAAAATGGGGCCCTGAGGATTTTGCAAAAGCTCTTCGAACGCGGTAATCTCGGCCATGGGCTACCTCACCAGGTTGCCCGCCTGGGCACCGTCTGGCAAAAACAGCACCTGGGCTTCTCCATTTGGGCCGTCGGCGGCCAGCAGCATACCCTCGCTTTGAATGCCCCGAATCTTGGCTGGGGCCAGGTTTGCCACCAGTACAATCTTGCGGCCCTTCAGTTCTTCGGGGCTGTACCAGGGGGCAATACCCGAGAGCACGGTGCGCTCGCGGGTGCCGTCAAACACCGTGAGCTGCAAGAGCTTATCGGCCTTTTCCACCTTTTGGCAGGCGCGTATTTCCCCCACCAGTAGCACGGTTTTTCGGAATTCGTCGTAGCTTACTTCAGGCATTTTCTCCTCTTCCGCCTCGGGTGTGGCAGGGGCTTCCGCCTCAATCTCTTTCAGTAGGGCTTCGGCGTCCAGGCGGGCAAACAGGGCGCTGGGTTTTTCCACGCCGCGCGCCGCGTCGTAAGCGCCAAAAGTTTCCAGGCTTGCCAGGGTTTGCAGCTCTTCCGGGCAGTTTAGCTGGCGGAAAATCTCGGCCGCCGTGGCGGGCAGGAAGGGGGCCAGCAGCACCCCCAGGTGCCGGATGGCCTCCAGCAGGGTGTACAGCACCGCGGCCAGGCGCGGGCTGTTCGCTTCGTCCTTGCCCAGTACCCAGGGCTCGGTTTCGTCGATGTACTTGTTGGCGCGTTTCGCCAGTGCCAGCACGCACTCGGTGGCGTCGGCACAGTGGAAGGCGTCCATTTTTTCTATCATCTGGGCCCGGGCTTCGGCGGCGGCCAGAGCCAGCGAATCATCGATACTTTCCGCTTGGCGGGCGGCGGGCAGTTTGCCACCAAAATACTTCTGCGTCATGGAGAGCGTGCGCTGCACCAGGTTGCCAATGGTGTTGGCTAGGTCTGCGTTATAGCGGTCAAAAATACGGGAATAGGTGATGGTGCCGTCCTGGGCGTAGGGCATCTCGCTGAGGAGATACCAGCGTACCCCGTCCACCCCGATGCGCCCGGCCAATTCATCGGCATAGATGACGTTGCCGCGGCTTTTGCTCATCTTGTCCTCGCCGCTGAGCAGCCAGGGGTGCCCAAACACGGATTTGGGCAGGGGCAGGCCCAGCGCCATTAGGATGATGGGCCAGTAGATGGTGTGAAAACGCAGAATGTCCTTGCCGATGATGTGCACGTCGGCGGGCCAATAGCGCTGGTACAGTTCGCCGGGGTGCTCGGGATCATAGCCCAGGGCGGTGATATAGTTTGATAAAGCGTCTATCCATACGTAAATCACATGGTTTTCGTCGAAGGATACCGGGATGCCCCATTTGAAGGAGGAACGCGAGACACAGAGGTCTTGTAGGCCGGGTTTTAGAAAATTGTTCACCATCTCGCGCTTGCGGCTTTCCGGGAAGATGAAGCCGGGGTTTTGCTCCAGGTGTTCTTCCAGTTTTGCCTGGTATTTGGAAAGCCGGAAGAAATAGGCCTCCTCACTGGCTTTTTTCACTTCGCGCCCACACTCGGGGCATTTGCCGTCCACCAATTGGCTATCGGTGAAAAAACTCTCGTCGGGCAGGCAGTACCAGCCCTCGTATTTCGATTTGTAGATGTCGCCTTGGTCGTAGAGTTTTTTGAAAATCTTTTGAACCACGGCCTTGTGGGGGGCGTCGGTGGTGCGGATAAACCCATCGTAGCTGGTGTTCAGCAAATCACAGATAGCACGCACCTGCCCGGCCACCTCGTCCACCAGTTGCTGTGGGGGGATGCCGCGCTCTTTGGCGTTTTCCTCAATCTTTTGGCCGTGTTCATCGGTGCCGGTGAGGAAAAACACGTCCTTACCCTGCATACGTTTCAGGCGGGCAATGGCGTCGGTAAGCACTATTTCGTAGCTATTGCCAATGTGCGGCTTGCGCGAAGTGTAGGCAATGGCCGTGGTGATATAATATTTTTCTTTCGATAAATCCATATGTCAACATCATCCTTATTTTTCTAGAATAAAGAACCGCTCGTACCATACGAGGAAGGTAAACAGTGTCCAGATGCGGCGGCCACGGTTGGCCTTGCCCTCGTAGTGTTCGTTCAGCAGCTGCATGATTTTGCCGGTCTCGAAGAACTGGGCCGCATAGTCGCTCTCAAAATAGCCGCGCACAATGTCGTAGTATTTTTTCTGCCGCAGCCAATTGCGGATGGGCACAGGGAAGCCTTTTTTGGGCCGGGTGGCCCATTCGTCGGGCAGGGTGCGGTTGGCCGCGTGGCGGAACACCACCTTGTTTTGCGCGCCCTGGATGCGGTAGCGCGGCGGGATTTTGCCCGCCAGCGCCATCATCTCTTTGTCTAGGAAGGGCACACGAAGCTCTAGGGAGTGGGCCATGCACATCTTATCGGCCTTTAGCAGGATGTCGCCGGGCAGCCACAGGTGCATATCCAAATACTGTTTCTTGCTCACCTCGTCCTCGCCCTGCACCGTCTCATAGAAGGGCTGGGCCATGGCAAGGGGGGATTGCCCGCTTTGGTAGGCGGGTTTGAGCACACTGAGGGCCTCTTTTTCGCCAAACACCACCGCCTGGCCAATGAACCAGTTTTCGGGGCGGGCGGCGCTTTT
>CAYYLW010000066.1:0-13557 GCA_964472465.1 uncultured Oscillospiraceae bacterium
GAATTGAATTCGTCCAGGCGTTTGTCCGCCTCTTTTTGGAACCGTCCGGCCCACATCTTCATGGTGTTGGTGTCCTCCAGTATATTTACTAGTACTGTTCAGTGGTATGTGCTTGCTCTGCACAACAAGCCAGTGTGGCCCGCCTTACAGTGCCGCCGCGCCATACAGCCCGGCATCGTTGCCCAGCACGGCGCGCTCTATGGGGGCCACAAAGCCCCGGCCACCCGCAAAAGCGCGGGGCTGCACATAGGCGTTTAGGGGCTGTAGCAAGGGCTCCCCTTCGTTGGAAATGCCGCCGCCCACCAGTACCTTTTCGGGCCGCCAGGTGTTGATAAAATTGATGATGCCCTCCCCCAGGCACTGGATGTAGAAATCCACCACCTGCTTTGCGGCCTCGTCCCCCTGCCGCATAGCGTCGAAGGGAACCTGCCCGTTCATGTTGGCCAGGTTGCCCCCGCACAGGGGGTGCATCAAACTTTGGGGGTTGGCCCGGGCGGCCTGCTGTGCATGCCGTATCAGCCCCGTGGCCGAGGCATAGGCCTCCAGGCAGCCCAGCCGCCCGCAGGTGCAGCCCTCCCCGCCCATCATCAGCAGGGTGTGGCCCAGCTCCATGCCGCCGGCGCTACCGCCCTCTTGCAGCATGCCATCGGCAATAACGCCGCCGCCCACGCCCGTGCCCAGGGTGAGAAGTACCACCGTGCGGCAGCCCCTGGCCGCCCCTGCCACGCACTCGCCCAGCACGGCGCAGTTGGCATCGTTGGAAAGGCGCACAGGCAGGGAAAAATGGCGCTTTAATTCCTCCACCAGGGGCACTTCGCTCCAATCAAAATTCCCCGCAAACTTCACCACACCGTTTACATGGTCAATCATGCCGGGGCTGCCTACCCCTATTTTCTCCACATCTTCCTCTGTTAGGCCCAGCCCGCCGAGCTCCTCGCGGATCAGGCCGGCCATATCGGCCACCACCTCTTGCCAGGGGCGGTCATAGGGGCGGGTTTTGCGGCTGTTTTTGGCAAGCAGGGTATTGTGCTGGTTCAGCACGCCCACCTTGATGTTGGTACCGCCTAAATCAATGCCCACTCGGACGGCTTCTTTTGGCATGGTATCCGCCTCCCTAAAAACATGGCGCCCGCCCTCACAGGGGCGTGCCACTCGCTTACGAACGCAATTACTGCCAATAATCATACCACAGCCCTCATAAAAATCAATAGAAGGGGTCGCGTTTTATCCGTATAAGCGGTCTTATTCAGCCCGTTAAGGCAAGCCGGCCCAAAGGCATCCATTTGTGTTATGCCGCTCATTTTAAAATACTTCTATGCAGGCAATGGCTGTAAATAATCAATCGTCTGGAATTCAAAACACACAACCAAAAATCCGCTACCGGCCAGGGCCATGTAGCGGATGATTCTTTTGCTTTTGCGTTTTTATCGAAGCTCTGATTTGCGAAAGCTGGCATAGGTTATGGCCAGCAGGCCTACAGTCCACCCAAGGTTGAGCGCCATCAAAGAAAAATAATTACCAAGGGGTACGGCAAAGCCGGAAGTGACACTGTAGCTGCCAATAAACGGGGTGAATTCTAGAATCTTGGCAAGCCACTCATAGCGGTACATCGCCAGGCTTAGAAGCAGGGTGCCAATGCTGTAAAAAGCAATACCAATTGCCATAACAAGGCCAACCTTTTTTAAAACAAACGCAATTAGAATAACCAGCGTTGCCTGTGCGGCGTTTTGAATAAAGACAGCAATAAGGGAGAGAATCATCCGGAGAAGGATGCCGCTTTCTATTCCCATGCCGCCGTTTTTAGTGTACAGAATCGCAACCGTATACGATAGGCTGTACGCAAGCAGCATCACGAAGGCCACCACATAAACCCCCAGCGATTTACATTCCACAATTTTCCCGCGTCCAAACCCGGCCGCAATACTGTCCTGCAGGGTACGCTGTTCAAACCCGGCGCAAATATAGCTGGCAATAAAGCCCGTAAGAATAATCAGATAAAACCCCGAAGCACCCAGGCTGTCTAAAAACCCCATAGCACCTGTTGTGGCGGAACCAACGGCCAGCTCGGTATCGTTCACAGAGCCACTCATGCCCGGTGAAATTTGCCCAATGACAATTAACAAAACCGTTAAAATCCAAAAACCTTTGGATTTCCCAATTCTAAACAGTTCACTTTTCAATAAATTAATCACGCCCAGCATCCCCCTCATGAATCATAGAAAGATAATAATTTTCCAATGTTTCGCCCTGCAATGCCAATTGGCTTACGGCAATACCATTTTCATACAGAGCCTGCCCCACAAAATCGGTGCGGTCAAGGTAATCATACAGCTTGATAGACCCATCCGGTTGCGGTTCAAAATGATTGGTTTTTAGCACCGAGGCGGCCTGGTCTGCCAGGCGGCTTGGCTCCACCGCACGAATAACAATATGGCGTTTACACGCATAATTAAGCGCTTCCTGGCTTATTTGGCGGCGCACAGACCCCTGATGCACAATGACATAATTGGTGGCTGTTTCATACAGTTCCGGAAGATTGTGGCTGGAAATTAGGATGGTGAGGTTGCGCTCCTCGCACAGCTTTTTTAGCAGTTGGCGTATTTCTACCACGCCCACTGGGTCAAGCCCATTGATTGGTTCATCTAAAATGAGCAATTCTGGGTTGCTGAGCATAGAAATGGCAATTCCCAGCCGCTGCTTCATGCCCAAAGAAAAGTCCTTGGCTTTTTTCTTGCCGGTATTGGTCAGCCCCACCTGTTCCAAAAGAGCATCCTCCACCTTGCGGCTGGAAATACCACGCATAATGCGCTGAACATGCAGGTTATCACGTGCGTTCATGGTCGGGGTAAGGCTGGGGTATTCAATCATACAGCCCAGCCGCTTGCGTTCCCTGGTAAGGGCCCGGGGGTCACTTTGCCCAAACAGGGTTATCTTGCCTTCGGTGGGGAAGCCCAAACCGGAAATCATGCGAATCAAAGTTGTTTTGCCAGCCCCATTTTGGCCAATCAGACCATAAATCTTACCGCGCTCCAGCGCCAGATTAACATGGCTGAGCGCATGGAAATGACCATATGCCTTGCTCAAGTTTTCTATCTGTAAAATACAGGTGTCACTCATAGTAATGCGGTCCCCTCTCTTTCCTTTTTCCAACAAATTGATATCTTAACGCCATAACTTTTTTAAGTTTACGGTTATTAGCGTCGGGAATACGTCGGCGCCGGCTAGGCCATTGTGGATAACGGGTTTCCTGCCCTCATATCTGCCGCGGGTGGATTGCTTTTGCGGTCGCCTTCATTTTGAACAGCAAAGCCCTCTTGTTTTTGCGCAATTTTACTAAAAATATAAGAAACTAAGGAAAACAAATTGACAAAACAAGAGCTCCATGCTATGATAAGCAAATCAAATACCGTATACCGTATACGAAACGCGGAAAGGGGAATCCGTTTATGGCCTTGCCTTTTGGCGCCACCCAACACCAGGCGGATACACTGAGACGCCTGGCCGAGCAATATATGGAGCTGGCCCAGCACCCAAAGCAGCAGGCGCGTAAAGAATTGTGGAGCAAACACAACGCCTTAGAGGATACCCCCGTACCCATTTTGTGTTCCTGGCTGTGGGCCAGTAACACGGAATGGGAAATGTTGCTGGATGATTGCGTATGCCGCGAGGGGATTTTGCTGTTTATAGAGCGCTGGCTGCGTAACCGCCTTTTTCAGGATACCCTGGACGACGACATGGTGCTGGAACCCTGGATTCCCATCCGCGCGGTGTTAAAAGGCCCGGGGGGGCAGCTTTTTGGGGACTATACCCAAGATGGCCAGCCGCCCTACCAAAACTTGTGGGGGGAAAACCAGGAATTCACCCGGGAAGGCAGCGCCTGGAAGGCCATTCCCATCATTGAACGGGAAGAGGACATAACCGCGCGGCTTCACCCGGTGGCCCATGAGGTGGAGGAGAGCGCCACGGCCCAGCGGGCCGAAGAGGTGAGCCACTTACTGGGTGGGATATTGCCCGTGAGTATGGACCGGAGTTCCATCTACCGCTCCACCTATGGCGGCTGCGATTTATCGGAGGCGATGGGCAAGTATATTGGCATAGAGAACATCTATTATATGGTGTATGACGAGCCGGAACTGCTGCACACGCTGGCCGCCTTCATGCAAAAGGCCATTTTGGAAAATTTTGCCCAGGCGGAAAAGGCGGGGGATTTTGCACCCGACGGCACCATCAATTCCAATACGGGCATGCCCTATACCAAAGGCATGCCAGACCCCGTGTGCAATGGCCGGGGGTACCAGATGAAAGAATTGTGGATGTATACCCATGGGCAGGAGTTTGCCTCGGTTTCCGCGCAGATGCACAAGGAGTTCTTGCTGGATTACCAAATTCCCATTCTGGAGAAATTTGGGGCCACCAGTTATGGCTGCTGCGAAGACTTGACCGGGAAGATTGATATGCTGCGCAGTATCCCGAACCTAAAACGGGTGGCGGTGGCCCCCACAGCCGATATTGGAAAATGTGCGCAGCAGATTGGGCGGGACTATTCCATTTGCTGGAAACCCAGCCCCGCCTGCGTAACCTTGGGGTTTGATGAAGACCAAACGGCCCGCGAAATTCGCGATGGCCTTGACAAAAGCCGTGGTTGTGTGATAGATGTGGTTCTGAAAGATATCATGCATGTGGGCGGCGACCCCAACCGGCTGAAACGCTGGGTTGACATAGTACGGAGGGAAGCCGGCCGCATACACAACTAGGAGGCGGCTGTGGAACCCATTGTGGTAAAAACCAAAAGCGAAATGGCATTTGAAGCGTTGCAGGAGATGATTTTGTCTGGACAGATTGAACAGCAGCGGGTATACAGTGTGGCGGAACTAGAGGATATGCTGCAAATTAGCCGCACACCCTTGGCCCGCGCGCTGGCCCGGCTGGAAGAGCAGGGCGTGGTGGAACTGGTGGCCAAGGCGGGTTTTCGGGTGATGCCGCTGCAAAGCGCCGATTTGGAAGAACACTCTTTGCTGGTTACCCAGGTGGCAAAATTGGTGGTGGAGTGGGTGATTCAGCGGGCGGCGCCCGAAAGCCTGGAAACCCTGTGGGAAGTGAGCCGGGAGATACGCAGTGCGATTGGGCGGCAAAACCAGGGGCGGTATTTTTCCGCCTACCGGGATTTTCACCTAAAATTGTGCGATATTGCGAAGGCCAGCCATTGCCGCCGCTTTTTTGAGCAAAACTGGAACTATGAGGGCTGGTATTGCTACCGCCTGGCAGAGAACGAGGGGGCGCTTTTGGAACTGCTGGAGGACCATGAGGCGCTGATACGGGCCATGGAAGAAAAAAACTTGCCACTGGCCATACAAATTTGTGATGAACACAGTGCGCGCTGTATCCAGCTGCTGCGGCAAAACGTGAGCTAATTTCTGCTACGCAGGTATCTCCATGCCAAAACAGGGCCCGTGCAGCGCGGGCGCAAAACAAAAGTAACCCCGGCAATGCTCTAAAATAAGGGCTATCTTTATTGCTGTCATTTTTCATTGACTAACGTTTCCATGCATAAAAATAAAATGGTTTGCTCGGCTCTTCAAGGGCCTGGTTTTTTGTATCCATTTTTCGGTGCAAGTCCCCCAAGCAACAAGCCATAGTAGCGGCTGGAAAATTGAATTCGCCATGACCGTGTTGCATTTCGGCAAGCGGGTAGGCTGTAATTCTCATTTTATTGGAGGTGCATATCAATGAAAAAGGCGGTTGTATGGATTCTATCCCTGGCACTTTTCGTTTCTCTGGTAGCTTGCGGCGGCAAGGGAACTTCCACATCCGTTTCGGCAGTGGAAAGCCGTACGGAAGCCAGTTCGGCCGCAGAAACCCCCTCGAATGCAGGCGCCGCCGCATCCACTGATAAAAGCAAATTGCGTGTGGCCACCCTGATGAATGGTACCATCAATGACGGCGGCTTTAACACCATGGCCTATGAGGCGCTTAAAATGGCGGAAAAAGAGCTGGGTGCCGAAATTGCCTACACCGAAAATGTTAAACTGAATGACCAGGTAAGGCTGATGACACAATATGCGGAAGAAGGCTACAATGTCATCATTGGCCATGGCTACGAATACAAGGATGCCCTGCTTCAAGTGGGCCCACTTTACCCGGAGCTCGCGTTCCTGAATTTTTCCTCGGCGGATACCGAAAACGGCGAGAATGTTGGTTCGGTTAGTTTTGCCTTTGGGGAAACAGGCGCTTTGATGGGTGTGCTGGTTGGCATGCTGCCCGACGTACAAAAGGTGGGGGTCATCCACGCGTTTCAAAACCCCACCGGAGATACAGAATCCAGAAATGTAGAGCGGTTTGCCAAAATGTACAACCCCGATATTGAGTTCAGCTATACGTACACCCAAGACTGGGAGGACATCAACAAAGCCAAAGAGGCGGCTATGGCCCAGCTGAACCAGGGTGCCGATGTGATTGTAAGCGACATGTCGGGCCCGGCGGCAGCGCTGCTGCAAGCCGTGGAAGAGAAAGACGCGCTGTATGTGCAGCTTTCTTTTGATGCCCATGATTTATCCCCGGAGCGTGTGGTATCCTCAAGCAATTTGGATTCGCTAACGGCCACCGTGGAAGCGCTACGGAGTATCCAGGACGGCGGATTCCACGGGCAGGTGTATATGTTTGGCATTGAAGATGGGGTGATGACGGTGGGTGAATACGGCCCGATGGTCACCGAAGAAATGAAGGCAGAAGTGGAAAAAGTGCAACAGGAAATCATTGCGGGCACAGCCCCCTTGCTAACCATGGACGACGTGAGGAACGGCGTGGAGCCCTAGGATAAAAATCTCGTTCAGTTGTACTGCCACCCAAGCATACAGGCTAAAAAGCAGCACCCTTGGAAATGTCTCCCGGCATATCCAGGGGTGCTGCTCCATCGGTACTGCCCCCTAGAAGCGGGCGAGCTTCCAGGATAAAAAAACAGAATCTTCTATTTGGTTTGGTAAAAACGGACAATATTCTTGTAAGATTTGTCAATTGAACTTGAGAGGTCCCTGTACTAAAATCATAAAAATTTGCATTTTGAGTGATTCTTGAAAATCACTCAAAAGTAGATGAAGCATAACCCGAATTTGAAAACGGTTTCAAGAACGATTTCAGAAGGCCGAGGGCAACGGGTAAGGGGGGCGTATGGCAGAAAACCGGAAAACCACCATCAAGGATGTGTGCCGGCTGGCCGATGTGTCGGTGTCCACCGTATCACGGGTTATCAACGCGCCAGACAGTGTAAAAGAGGAAAAGCGCCTAGCCGTGCAGGCGGCCATTCAGGCGCTGGGATATATACCAAACCCCATCGCCCGGGCTTTAAGCGGCAAACGCAGCCAGCTGATTGCCATGGTGATGCCCAACCTTTTAAATGGTTGTATTGCAGAAATGGCCAACGGTGCATTGCAGGAGGCCGGGTTGCATGGCTGTGATTTGATGCTCTTCACAAGCAATGAGAATCCTCAAAAAGAGGAAAAATATCTGCAAATTATACAGGAAAAAATGGTGGATGGCGCTATCTTTTTAGCCTCCTCAGGGGATGCACTGGATTTTTCTTCCCTGGCGGCCATGATGCCGGTGGTTCTGGTGGACCGCTACGAAACTTGCCTGGCGGTGCACCATATTCAGATAGACGAAAAACTGGGCATGCGGCGTTTGCTGGAACTGGCCAAGCAGCACAAAAAAGAAAGAATTTCCTATTTGGCAGGCAATTTACACACCAAATCTGGTGTGGAACGCCTTCGTGTTTTTAAGCAACTGGCCCAGCAGGAGGGGTTTGTATTACCCCCACAGGCGATATGTGGCTCCAACAGCTGGACGGTGGAAGCCGGGAAAATGGCCTTTCATACCCTATGGAAGCGCTACGGTGAAACAGATATTCTTTTGTGTAGCAGCGACTTTTTGGCCCAAGGCGCCCTGCTGCAAGCGGCAGAGATGGGCCTGTCCATCCCAGATAATCTATGGGTGTTTGGTTTTGATAATTTTCCCTCAAGCGTACACACCAGCCCTCCGCTGTCCACATTGGCTTACCCACATTTTCAAATGGGAAAAATGGCGGTACGCAGCATCATGCAAAGTTTACAAAATCCAGAACAAAAGCCCATTAACCGAAAGTTACCGGTGGAGCTGGTTATCAGGAACACGGGCGGATAAAACAGCTGCCCTTGGCCCTTTCAATGGGAGATAACCGAAACCCTCTGGCGGCATTGGCCGCCCCATACGCTATGGTGTGCTG
Organism: uncultured Oscillospiraceae bacterium; assembly: GCA_964472465.1. GTDB lineage: Bacteria > Bacillota > Clostridia > Oscillospirales > Ruminococcaceae > JAAYCI01. The sequence continues at coordinate 8,255 of CAYYLW010000066.1, forward strand.
CTTGTGTCTCTTAGCGGGAAGCGGTACAGGGCAACCATTCAGTTTGATACAGGCCTGGCAATGCCTGTATAGCTTTGCTTTTGCCTTTTTCGCCTTGCGTGCCTGTTCTACTAGGCCGCATGGGAACAGGCGCAGAATGTGGAGGCCGCTCAAAATACACAATGAAGAGGGGTTTTGTTTTGGAAATTGTAGGTTCAAATATCAATTCCAGCCTCGCCGGTGTGAACGAAATGCTGAACGGTAGAGATGCGAAAAAACTGATGTGGTTTTGCAAGGAGCAACTGAGCTTTGGAGCAGACCGGATTGACTTGAACTGTGGAAGCCGTGTGGGTACTGAGGTGGAGGATATGGAATGGATGGTGCGTACCATCCGCAAAGAAAGCGATGTTCCCTTGATGGTAGATTCCCCGAACCCCGATGCCATAGAAGTGGCGCTGCGGTATAACGGTTCTTCTAAAATGATTGTGGATTCCATTACCTGCGAGCCCAGCCGCATTGAGAGTATTATGCCTTTGGTGAAACGCTACGGCGCGCTGGTGGTGGTGCTGCTACATGGCGCTTCCGGTATGCCCGGCAGCCTGGCGGAACGCCTGGAACTGATGAAAACTGTGAAGGAGGTGGAAAAGGCCTATGATATGAACCCAAAGGAGATGCTGCTGGACAGTTTGATTTTTCCTCTGTCAATGAATGACCAAAATGGTCTCTTATATCTGGATTGTCTGCGGCAACTCAAACGGCAATTCCCGGAATACGCCTATACCTGCGGATTGAGTAATATCTCTTATGGCATGCCACAAACCGAATTGCTGGATATAAGCTATGCATCCATGTTGCTGGGGCTGCAACAAGAGTATCTGTTTATGGAGCTTAATGCCAACACCGCGGCTTTTATCTATGCATTTCGCGCTCTTTTGGGAAAGGATGAAAATACGTTTGGGTATCTTCATGCTTTCCGCAGCCAGGCACTCAATGTCCTGCAAAAAGCTTACTAAAGGTGGAGGAATGGGATATGAATTTCTTTAAATTACCAGGAAAACGCAAAATACACCCCGCGATGATGGCCGTATGGGCCGCCCTGCTCTCTGTGGCCAGTTTGCTGCCCTCATTCCCCGTGTTTGGCACAGGCGGAAATTTCAGCGTGAGTTATGTTTTGGCCCCGCTGGCCGGCATCATGTTTGGCCCCTGGGCAGGCGCGCTCACAGTGGCTGTGGGTGAACTGATAGGCTCTATCATCTCCCCTGCGGTGGCCTCTCTTGGTATTTTCACGTTTATCATCAACACGGCCAATGCCTTCTGCGTGGGGTATCTCTGCCGCAAAAAGTGGCAGGTATGCTTTGGCTACATTGCCCTTCTCACGGTGGTGTGGTATCTGTTGCCCCAGGGCCGCGGCGCATGGCTGTATGGCATTGTGGTGTATGGCTTGGGCCTGGTTATGAGCGTGGTGGGCGGTACAGCCGGCGTGGCCCTGTATGCCAAAACAAACCCGGTTACCCGTATGGTGGGGCTGTTTCTCATGGTTTTCCCGTGTTACATCGCGGGCTCTATCACAGGCAATATCCCCACCCTGTTCATGTTTGACCTTCCCCCAGATTTATGGAACAACTTCCTCATTTGGATGACCCCCTTTGAGCGGACCATTTTTGCTCTGGGCGCCGCCATCATTGGCCTTCCCTTGCTGGTGGGTTTGCCCAAAATCTCCATTTTTGTGGGGCCTGAATACGATGAAGAGGAAAAGGATGACGATGTGGACGCGGAGATTGAGATGAACGAGTAGAGGGTATCTGGGGCTGCCGTTTTCGGCAGCCCCCATCATGGGAGGTATTGCATTGTCTGCCATAGAGTATGTGAAGGGGAATTCCTTTTTTCATAGGCTGGACCCCAGGGTGAAACTGTTTATGGTGGTGTTTTTAACCATCTTCATTTTTGCCACAAAAAATTTCGTTGTCATCAGTTTTCTGTTTGCGCTTATCTGTGCCCTTTGGGTTATCTCGGGCATTTCGCTGAAACGGATAGGGGGCTTTTTTAAGCTGCTCATCCCGCTTTTTGCCTTTGTCATCATCATCCAAGCCATTTTTCAGCTGGGGGAAACCGTGCTTATCCAGCCCCTTATCCCCTCGTTTATCCCTCTTATCGGCGGGGTGGGGCGCATCACTTTAGAGGGTACCCTATATGGGCTTATTCTGTGCTACCGTATCCTCACCCTCATTTTGCTCATGCCACTCATCACTATGACCACTGAAGTAAACGCCCTGGCTCTGGGGCTGGTGAAACTGGGTATGCCCTACAAGGTGGCATACATGGCCACCACCGCGCTGAATATGATTCCCTCTTTGCAGGAGCAGGTTAAGACCATCATGGATGCTCAGAAACTACGGGGGTTCACCGTGTTTGAAGAGGGGAGCTTGCCGAAAAAGCTGAAAGCCTACCCCACGCTGGTGGTGCCCATGGTGATAGGGGCTATGAAAAAATCCATGTTAATCGGTGTGGCTATGGACGCCCGGGCTTTTGGCTCTTCCAAAACCCGAACCTATGTGCGGGATTTATCATTCCGCTGGTACGATGGGGTGGCCGTGGCGTTTCTACTGCTGTTTGTGGGATTTCTCAGCCTCATCAACCTGGGGCTTATTTTCTAGAAAGGCGGCCAGTTATGGAGGAAGTAATCCGCGTAGAAAACTTGTATTACCGCTACCCCCGGGCAGAAAAGTATGTTTTACAGGACATTCAGTTTTCCGTGAATGAAGGGGAATTTTTGGTGGTGACCGGGGAAAACGGAGCAGGTAAAACAACCCTTAGCCTTCTTCTTTCGGGTATCATTCCCCAAAGCCAGGGTGGCAAGATGCGCGGGCGGGTGGTAATAGCCGGCATGGATACAAAGGAACACAGCCTTTCCGTTCTTTCACAAAATGTGGGCATTGTGCTGGAAGACCCAGAGACGCAGCTGTTCACCACCTCGGTATTTGAAGAGGTGGTGTTTGGGGCAGAAAACCTGAACATCCCCAAGGACGAAATATTGGAGCGCGCCAAGTGGGCCATAGAAGTGGTACGGTTGCAAGGCTACGAAGAGAGACCCCCCACCATGCTGTCGGGCGGGCAAAAGCAGCGTGTGGCCATCGCGGCGGCACTGGCAATGCGCCCCAAAATTTTGGTGCTGGACGAACCCACCTCCCAGCTGGACCCCATTGGTACGGTGGAGGTGTTCCAAGTGGTGCGGGAACTGAAAGAAAAGTATGGTATGACCATAGTGATGGTTACCCATAATAGTGAAGAGATGGCCTATTTTGCCGATAGAATTTTGGTGCTAAACAAGGGCAAAGTGTTGGCCTGCGGAACCCCGCAAGAGATTTTCAGCAACCGGGAGGTAACCAGCAAAGCTTGGATTACCATTCCACAGGTTTCTGCCCTGGGTTTTTTGCTGGAAGAAAGAGGCTGGAAGTACGGGTACTTCCCCGTTACACTGGAAGAGGGGAAGGCCGAGATACAAAAGATGCTGGGGGGAGGCGGAGACGATGGAACCAGTTATCCAGCTTGAGGATGTGAGCTTTACCTACCCCAATGGTTTCACCGCGCTAAAACACCTGAATATTGACGTGGCAAAAAATGAATTCCTGGCCATCATTGGGCAAAATGGCGCAGGAAAATCCACCTTGCTAAAAAATATGACGGGGCTCTTGAAGCCCAGCGAAGGAAATATTTGGATAGACCAGAAAAACACCCGCGACATCTCCATAGCCAAGCTTTCGCAAACCTTGGGCTTCGTGCTACAAAACCCAGACCGGCAACTTTTTGCCGATACGGTGTATGAAGAGGTGGCCTTTGGGCCCCAAAATCTAAAGCTGGACCAAGCAGAGATAGAAGAAAGGACAGAAGAGGCGTTGCGCCTGGCAGGGCTTTTGGAGCTGAAAGACAAATTTCCCCCCGCCCTGAGTGCTGGGGAACGAGCCAAAGTGGTCATCGCATCGGTTGCGGCCATGCGGCCAGATATTATTGTGCTGGATGAGCCCACTACGGGCCAAGACCACCGTGGTTGTCACCAGATTATGGACATTGCCCAAACCTTCCACGCCGCGGGGCACACCGTGATTATGGTGACCCACAACATGGCACTGGTGGCAGAGTTTGCAAAACGTACGATTGTTTTTTGCCAGGGAGAAGTTTTGCTGGATGATACCACAGAACGGGTGTTTTCCCAGCCGGATATTCTAAAAAAGTCCTACATCTTGCCGCCTCAAATTACCCGGCTTAGCCTGCAACTGCAAGGATTGCTGGGCACACATAAGGTGTTTTTGAATGCGCAGGATATGGCCCGGTGTATTGACGACCATCTACGTGCAGGGCAGGCGTAGGCCGCGAAAAAGAAATATAGGGACTTGGTGCACTGCTGGGCAGGGAGAAAAATATCGTATATTTGTGTATTTATAGGATTATAAAAAGACGCAAAAATAAGCTAAAAATAAAGGGAAAATACAAAATAATAACCACAAAAAAAGCCGCAAACCAAGGTTTGCGGCTACTGAAGTTTTTTAGGGCTCCTTTTTTACGAAAAAGGGGCGGCCTTATTTCTGGGGCCTATTCCTCTTCGCGTCCACAGCACTTTTTGTACTTTTTCCCGCTGCCACAGGGGCAGGGGTCGTTGCGGCCGACCTTTTCTTTTTTCTGCACGGGTTGCTTTTTCAGGCTGCCGTCGCCCCCCACGCCCGCGCCGCTCTCCCCGGTTACCTTGGCCACCTGGCTGCGTTTGGTGTCCTCTTCGCGGTTGCGTATCTCCACCGTCAGAATCATCTTGGTGGTATCCTCGCGGATGGAATCCACCATGGCGTCAAACATATCAAAACCCTCTAGGCGGTACTCCACCACGGGGTCTCGCTGGGCGTAACCACGAAGGTAAATGCCCTTGCGCAGCTCGTCCATATCGTCGATATGGTCCATCCACTTGATGTCCACATTCCGCAGTAACACGGCACGTTCCAGCTCGCGCATGGTCTCTGGGCCGTATTTTTCCTCTTTGGCCTTGATGATTTCGCGCGCGCGGGTGAGCAGAACTTCCTCCAGCTGGTTTTGGCTCAGTTCGTCCAGCTCGCTCTCTTTATAGCGGAAATCCTCGGGCTTTGTCAGCCAGCCCAGGTAGTGGTCCCGCAGTCCCTCAAAGTCCCACTGGTCTTGCTCTTCGCCGGCACAGTAGGTGGCCACGTTTCCGCGGATGCTCTCCTCCATCATGGTGTGCAGGCTTTCGCTCACATCTTCCCCGCTCAGCACCTTGGCGCGCTGGCCATAGATGATTTCGCGCTGGCTGTTCATCACGTCGT
>CAYYLW010000067.1:0-13483 GCA_964472465.1 uncultured Oscillospiraceae bacterium
TGCCACCACCATCTTTGGCGGCTTTTTGTGCGGCATTGCAGGCAGCGCCATCTCTCTGGGGCAGCTCAGCTTCTTCACCGAGGATATGGTGGCCGGGCGTGGCTTCATCGCCCTGGCGGCGCTCATTCTGGGCCGCCGCAAGCCACTGGGCATCCTGCTGGCCGTGCTGCTGTTTGGCGTGGGCGACGCTTTGCAGTTCCGCATCCAAACTATGGGCACCCAGGTGCCCTACCAGTTCCTTGTAATGCTGCCCTATCTGCTTACCATCGTGGCGGTGGCCATTACTGGCCGGGCCAAAAAACGCAAAGTCAAGGCGGCCGGAAAAGCCCCTCAGGGCAGCCTTTAGGGGGGAGCATCTATGGAAAATATTTTGGAAATGCGCGGAATATCAAAGTTCTTCCCCGGCGTACGTGCCAATTACAACGTGAATTTGGACGTGCGCAAGGGCGAGGTGCACGCCCTGCTGGGCGAAAACGGCGCAGGGAAAACCACCCTGATGAACTGCCTGTATGGCCTGTATGAGCCCGACGCTGGAGAGATATACTTCGGGGGCAAAAAGGTGTCCATCCACAACCCAAGAGACGCCATCGCCCTGGGCATAGGCATGGTGCACCAGCACTTTAAGCTTGTGCCCTCCCTCACGGTGGTGGAAAACGTCATTCTGGGCACCCGCACCGGAAAAAGCCCTTTCGTGAACATCAAGGAAATGGCCGAAAAGGTGGCCGCCGTGGCCCAAAAGTACAAGATTAAAATAGATATGTGGGACCGGGTGGAGGACCTGACAGTGGGCCAGCAGCAGCGGCTGGAAATTCTAAAGGCGCTATACCGCGGGGCCAACCTGCTGATTTTAGACGAGCCCACCGCCGTACTAACCCCCCAGGAGGTGGACGACCTCTTTGAGATGGTGGGTGCCCTCACCGAGCACGGCGAAACCGTCATCCTCATCACCCACAAACTGCGCGAGGTGATGGCTATCAGCGATCGCATCACGGTGTTACGCCTGGGCGAGGCCATTCAAACCCTAAATAAAGAGGACACGAACCCCCTGGAACTTTCCCGCATCATGGTGGGCCGCGATGTGCTGCTTGAATACGACAAGCAAGCCTACCAACCGGGAGATACCATTCTGGAATTAAAAGACTTGCGTTGCCGCTTAGACAATGGCCTAGAGGCACTAAAGGGCATAAACTTGGAACTGAAATGCGGCGAGGTGTTGGGTATCTGCGGCGTGGATGGCAACGGTCAGTCTGAGATGGTGGACGCCATCACGGGTTTGATGCCGGTATACCGGGGCCATGTGCTGATGAATGGGGAGGATATCACCAACTGTAGCCCCCGCCAAGCGCTGGATCACCGCATTTCTCATATCCCGGCCGATAGGCACAAGCGCGGCGTGCTGCTACCTATGAACTTGACCGAAAACGTGATGTTGATGGATTACTACAAGCCCCCGAATGCAAAAGGTGTGGCCTTACAGTGGCGCGCTTTGGAAAACCGAACCGACGAAATATTAAAAAATTTCAACGTGAAATATACCAATCGCAACCAGGCTATGTCCACCCTTTCGGGCGGCAACCAACAAAAAGTAGTTCTAGGGCGAGAGATTATGCGTAAGCCGGATGTGCTCATCGCCATGCATCCCGCCCGCGGGCTGGATATTGGGGCCACCGAGTATGTGCATAAAACCATTTTACAAGAACGTGACAGGGGCACCGCTGTACTACTGGTTTCCACGGAGCTAGAGGAAATTCTGGCCCTATCAGACCGCATTGCCGTCATCTACGAAGGCCAGATTATGGGGGTCATCACGCCGGATACACCCGTGGACGAGATTGGCATGATGATGGCGGGCGAGAGCGTATGCCACCCTGCCGCCCCAAAGAACCACTAAGCAACACCGAGCGTTCCCTTTCTGCCCAGCGGGCCCGCCCGGCTATACGCAACATTTGCAAAGAGAAACCCCCTGTTCGGGGGTTTCTCTTTGTATGTACCATTTGTGTCAAATCAGTCTCTTGCGGTCCAGCATCCAGAACATCTCTTTGATGGAGAAATACCAGGGCATGATGCTTCCATCTCCTGGATAACCAAGAGCCTCACCCGCTTCGGCCATGCGGTCTGTGGCTGCCTCCACCTCCCGGGCGGTAAGGGTGGTGATGGTGCCATAAATTTCCAGTGGCAGTATAGACGTAATCTCCCCGTTTAGCATTGAGAGCTCGCCCCCCATGTGCTCGTCCATGGCCTTGGCGGCCCTAAACCGCTCGGCCACATCGGGGCCCACCACACAAATTTGAGGGGAGAGGGAGTTGTAAATTCCGGCAAGGGCACCTTGCTTTAAGGGATATCCCGTCACAAATCCATTGGTCGTTTTCCTCGCCCCCTCTGGGTAACGCTGGATGATGGAGATGGGGGTGAGCTCCGGCGGGGGCTGAATCTTCCCGCCTACATAGGGCAGCCACTCCTCCTTCACGTCTGAGGGCATGCCCATGTAGATGCAGGTGATTTTGGCCTTGGTGCCGTCCTCTGAAATTTCCAGCGGGCGAATTTCCAGTTCCTCTTCCCGTAGGTTTTGCAGGCCGTTCTGCTCGCTACCGGGCTGGCTGACGATGGAGGAATAGTCGATTTGTGGCTGTTCCAGCAGTTTTTTCTCCTTGGCCACCAGCTTTCCGTTCATCATCACCAGGGAGGGGTCTGCACATTGCAAGCTCTCCAGGAACACAATATCGGCATAACGGCCGGGGGTCAAAGAACCAATCTCCTGCTCCAGGTGGAAACTACGGGCCGCGTTTAGCGTGGCAATACGGATGGCCGTGAGGGGGCTCATGCCATAGCCTATGGCCAGGTTTATGTTATGGCTAAGATGCCCCTGCCGGTAGATGATATCAATGGTCAAATCATCGGTGCAGAACAGCATACTGTCTAAGGGCATATGGTGGTTTAAAAGCCCCGGTACTGTTCGGCCCATACAATCCAGGCCACCCCCCACCCCTTCCCGCAGCATAGGGCACATGCCATAGCGCAAAGCGTCTTCAATTTGCTCGGTGGCCCAGGCATTATGATCGCTGGCAGAGCCCGCCACCGCAAACAAGTTCAAGGGATAGGGGTCTTCCCCCGGTTTATTGAACACATGGCTATGAATGATTTTACCCTTTTCCCGCGCGTAGGCTACCTGCTCTAGCAGTTCTCTTTTGCCTTCCATAAAATCCATCTCGGCAAATTCGCCCTGGGCTATGGTGATGTCCATGTCTAAAATTTCCCGTGCTATATCCCAATCAACCTTTTTGCCCGGCGCTTGCAAATATACCCGGTAGGGAAGCCTATCCAGATGGGAAAACAACACGTTCACGGCCTTCATGCCCTCGCGCTTGGCCGCCCCCACCACATCCTCTATCTCACAAATCATAGAGGTGGTGCCATAGGGGACAATCGGGTCGGCAAAATTGGCCGGGGTCACTTGGTGGGAATCGATATGGCAGTGGGCGTCCACATAGCCGGGCGCCAGATAATATCCGCCTGCATCCAGAGTCTCTTTTGCTTTGGCGGCCACCTCCGTGGGGGGATTTAAGGCGGCGATACGCCCTTTGTGGATGAGTAGGCTACCCTCGTACACCTGTTCGGAATATACATCCACCATTTTGGCATTGGTAATGAGCAAATCGGCCGCTTGCTGGCCTTTGATGACGGCAAAGCTTTCTTGTAAACTCTCAACTGTCACTTTCATACTACACCCTCTTTTATGGTTTTTCGTTTATTTGGGGCAAAAGGCCAAAACAGAATCCCGTCAGAATGTCGCAACCCGAAGACGAACCATGCGCTATCAACTTTTTTGTCGCCTGCCGCAACACCGGTAAGGTGGCAAAGGAAAAAAAGGCGGCCGCCAAGGCCAAAATGCTTTCATCAAAACGGCCACTGGCTGCATGGCGCAAAAAGGCAGCGCTAATTTCTCCCGTTTTGGGGCAGGCCCCGCGCGCCAGTGCCTGCGCCGCCTTCACCGCATACTCTTCCGTTAAGATACCCGCCGCCGCTTGCGCATACAAGGCCGCCATCAGCCCACACAAAAAATCATCGGAAGAGGGGGTCAGCCCTACACCACAGCCCGCCAAACTCCCTGCCAGTTCTTCAAGGGGCTGTATTTCACTGCGGCCTAGGCACTCTATTAGCAGGCGCACGCCTGGCAACAAATGGCGGGTAAAGTGGTTTTGGGGCATTTGATACGGGCAAGCGTGCCAAATAAGGCAGAGGAGGGGTGCCAGCCCTTGTCCTGCTTCTTCCCGCGCCGGAATCTCCCCAGCCATCAGCACTGCCCGCCCCTGCGCAGGTGCTGCCGGGCGAAAGGCAATGGCTGTGGGCATGGTAAGGTCTACGGCTTGCGCGCCCGCCATACACACACGTTGGCTGTGCTCTGGCAGCCACAAATAGTCTGCCCCCCACAGCACGGCGCCGCCCAAAGAAAGCCCAAACGTGGTAAAATCTACCCGCTGGCGCAGTAGCATCCCCCCCGGTGAAAGGCCCCTGCCCCCAGAAAGCAGGGTGAGTAGGCCCCTTTCCGTTTGCAGGTTGAGCGCGGTTTTAAATACCGAGTGCACCCATCCCTCTCCTTCACTTTTCACAGAGGGATACACACTGGAACAAGCGCATGTTATCATGTAATCATCCATAATTCCACATCTCATGCAGCAGTAGCGCCACGCGAAAATCCATCACCTGTGCGGCCTTGTCCATCCCACATCCCGTGAGTTTGCGTATCTGCTGCATGCGGTACACGGCGGTGTTATAATGCACGCCTAGCCGTTCCGCCAACTGGGTGAGGTTATTCCCACAATCAAAATATGCCGCCAAAGTTTTTACCAGTTCACCGTCATTTTCTTCGTCATATTCCATCAGGGGGCGCAAAACCTCATCACAAAAGGCCTTGCCTTCTTGGCGGATACTGTCGTAGGCAAGCAGGCGGCAGGCACCCAAATCCTCAAAAAATGCCAGGTTCCCCTTCTCCATATGGGAGCAGTTCACCGCCCGTCTCGCCTCCGCATAGCTTTTATACAAATCGGATGTTTCTTCATACATCCTCCCCACCCCGATGGATACCTCTCCCTCTAGATATTCGGTACCCAGCAGGGCGGCTAGATTTTGCATGAAACAGCGTATTTCGGTGGCGCTGTCCTCTATGCCAGGCATCTCGCAAAGCATCACTAGGCTGCTGTCGTTGTTCACATACAATATTTTGAAGGAATTGCTTTTTATTTGCCGCTGCAAAATCCCCACCAAATTGGTGTTGAGCCGAAACCAAGTTTTTCCCGCAGAACGAAAAACATTCTTGCTGCTGCACGGGCGTACCACCGCCACAGTGTGAGCGGCCTTCGGGTTGAAATCGTAAAGTCTTGCATTGCTTAGCGCTTTTTGCTGGCGCCGGCTATCGGAGGAGAGGAGGTCATCTAAAAAACCGGATTTGTGGCTATTCTCCATCTCAAGCATAGAGATTTTCTTTGTAATATCCAGCGCAATTAGGCTGGTAACAGATTCGATGGCAGACAATTCCAGGTTGTTGATAGCGCGGATGTCCTCCCAGATGTAGATGTGCCCAAAAAGCACTTGGTCGCTGTAAATAGGCACCTTAATCCGCTCATAGGGCGTATCGGCAAACATATCTTTTGTGCGCACACTGGCGCCGGGCAATTCCTCTTGTATGTGGGGGGCCTGTTTTTCCGTTTGCAGAACATTATAAATATACGGGTATTTTTCCGGGGAGGTATTGATGGCAAAAGAAGAAAAGAAATCGCTGCTGATGGCCACACTGTTTTCAAACCGCTGGTACAAAATGCCGCAGATTTCGCTGAGGTTCCCACCACTGAGCATTGTGCGGGTAAGCGATTGGTGTAGCGCATGAATTTCTTCCAGTACCCTGGTTTGCCTGTCCATCACCAAGGTAAGCGCCGCTGTGATGATTTCAGAAAAAGATATCTCCTGGGGCACCTCCACAATGGGAAACGCTAAACGGTCGGCAATTTCCAGCACATTGTCTGGTACTTCGTTAATATAGCGCTTGGGTTTTATCCCAATGCCCGCCACACCCGCTTTGTGCAACCGGGGAATCAACTCGCCCAGCATCTCGGTGTTGTTTTTGTAAGGGTAGGCCGTAGTAATTAGCAGTTGACCATGGGAGACCCAGTCCAAAATATCGGGCACCTCCAGTACATTCACCGAGGTTACCACCCGTGAAAGACCAGCCTTCCCGGCCAATACCTTGGTGTTGGCCAAAAGATGCAGTTCTAAAATGGCGGATAGTGGAACTCCTATCTCTTTTTGAATATCCATATTGGCCTCCCTATGCCATGAGAGAAAACAAGGCTCTATGGTATCCATTGTAGCGGTCTTAGAGTGAAGGGGCAAGCCAGGCGGGGTTTGTTTGTTCAAAAGCATAGGCAATCTCCAATAAAACGGCCTCCTCAAAGGGGCGGCCCATAAACTCAACGCCCACAGGCACACCCAACGGCGCTTCCTGGCTTTTGGCTGTAAACCCGCTTGGCACCGTAATAGCGGGAAAGCCAGTACCGGCTGCCAGCACACCGTTGCGCTGCTGCTGGCTTTGCCCAATTTTGCATACCAGTTGCTGCTGGTGCGGGTAAACAAGCGCATCTATGCGGTGTTTCTCCATCAGTTCCAGCAATTCCTTTTGCAGCACCTGCCGCTTGGCCAGCCGTTTACGGTAGCCCTCTGCATCCCGCTGCAAAAGTAGCGCCCGCCTCAGGTTTTCCTCAATATCGGGGGTGTATTGGCCACTGGCCAATATTTCCTCCACTGATTGCACCGGCACATGATTGCCAAAGCCAGACAGATACTTCGAAAGATGCGGAGCCAGTTCATACAAGTGCACGCTCACATGCTTTGTCAAATACTCTGCATTCAGTTCTTTGTGAAGGTGTACCAGCTCCGCCCCGGCGCCCTTCATGCGGTCCAGCGCGGCGCCCATCAAAACATTCACCGGCTGGTGCACCTGGCGGGTGCCAAACAGGCTGCACATCACACCCAAACGTTTCCCCTGTAGACCTTCATGACATAGGCTTGTTCGGTAGTCTATATCGGGGCGGTTTTTAAGGCAATGGGTGGCGGTATCCAACTCGTCGTAACCCGCTATGGCCATCAGTATTCTGGCGGCATCTTCCACCGTATGGGCCAGGGGGCCTGCGGTATCCTGGGTGAGAGAGTACGGTATCACCCCTTGGCGGCTTACCAGCCCCACTGTGGGGCGTAGCCCTACCAGGCTGCAAGCCGAAGCGGGCGAGCGGATGGAATTGACGGTATCGGTGCCAATGCCAGCCAGGGCAAACCCCGCCGCCACCGCCGCCCCCGTACCGCCCGAAGACCCTCCAGGGGTGCGGGTGAGACAATAGGGGTTTCTCGTCTGCCCTCGTACAGAACTGACACTCTCTCCCCATATGGCAAATTCATGCAGGTTTGCTTTTGCCAGTATCACCGCCCCGGCCTTCCGCAACTTTTTCACCAGAAAGGCATCCCTGCCGCTCTGCCAACCCGCCAGGCTTTTTGAGCCTGCTGTAGTGGGCATCCCCATGGTTTCAATATTGTCTTTCACCACCACAGCCACCCCATGCAAAGGGCCCGGGGGTATGCCATGGCGGTATTCTGCATCCCTTTGCTTTGCTTCGGCCATTGCAGTGGAACAGGTGGTTATAATGGCACAGAGTTTTTCGTCCAGCCTGGCTATTTTTTTTAGGTATGCATCTATTTCTTCAGCGCAGCTGGTCTCTCCCGCACGTAGGGCACTGTGCAGGGCGGCAATGCTCTGCGCCGGGGTTACTGTTTCGCTTTTCAGGTGCCGCCCCTCCTTTTTCTTTTTCTACTCCCCTATGCCTCAAACCCCGAAAACGCCACAATTCGGCACATAGCGCTTTCACCATCCACGAATTTCCAGGGGAAGCAACCAATAACACAGCGCTGGTTCGAGAGTTTATCTATTTCTCCGCCAAGGCATTCGGCATGGATAATCTCACCATAACGCTGGGGAAACTGCTGAATGTGCATGGCCTGATAGGTCTGTGGCCATTTGTACACTTCATTGAGACCTTTGCCGTACCGCTGGTGGAACACTTGGTCGCATAGTTCTGCCTCGGCGGGCTCCCAGTCTCGGATTTTCGTGTTCATGGGGTGATCGGCAGAGCCACAGTCCACGCCAATCCAGCGGAATTGCATGTCGTGCACCCAGTCAATAAATTCCATGCTGGGGCCGGGGTGGCGTAGCATATAGCGGCGTTCATCGGCCTCTGGTTCGTTCCAGCCATACTTATGGTAACCCGTGTTGATAATCAACACGTCGCCCTTGCGGATGTCTGCGCGGCTTGTGAGGTCCTCGGGTGTGTAGATGCCAAAATCTTCACCCTTGTCGGAAATATCCACCACCACACCGGGCGAACACAGCTTATCCAGCGGCAGAGAGGCAATATCTCGGCCAGCGGTATCGAAATGCAGGGGCCCATCCAGATGGGTGCCCACATGGTTCGAGGTGGTGATGAGCTGCCCGTTGGCCCCATTGGGAGAAAGGCGTTTAAAAAACTTCACCTGCAAGGGTTCATAGGTGGGCCAGGGCGGGGTGAGAATTCCACAGGGGATGGTGAGGTCGTACATCTTGATATCATTCCAGTTTGCCATGCTCGTTCGCTCCTTTTGTTTGCAAAATTGCCTTGTATACGGTTTTTCTGGGTTTATTGCACAGCATATTGCTCTACAAACGCGGTCAATGCATCCTCAAAACATTTAGCGGGCGGACGCACAATACCGGCCCCTACCTGCCCTACCCCCGCTTTTTTGGCTGCAATGCCGGTATTGATGACCGGCAAAATCCCCGTTTCCACCACTTTGCGCATATCAATACCGGTGGCGCTACCACGGAAATTCAACACGGGAATCTTGTAGGTGTCGCTCTCGCCCACTGTAATTTCATACATCTGGGTGGAATATTGCAGGGCATCGGAAGAAGTGCCCCCCACAAACTGTACAATGGCCGGGGCTGCCGCCATACAAAAGCCGCCTATCCCTGTTGTTTCTGTGATGCAGGAATCCCCCACGTCGGGGTTTGCGTCCTCCATGGAAAAACCGGGGAAATACAGCCCGTCAATCACCTCTGCCGGGGCAGTAAACCAGCGCCCAGGCAGCCCTGCCACGCGTATCCCAAATTCCGTGCCGTTACGGGCCATGGTATACACCACAGTGCTGTGCTGGATGCCAGCCAAGGGATCCATGGTGCATTTGCAAGCCGGCATGGTAAGGTTCAAAAAAGTGTGATCGTTGGAATCTAAAAATCGCAATACACGCAGTTTTTGTTCTTCCTCAAACGGCGTTTGCAAAATGGCGGGCGCAAAGGCACGAATGAGTAATGAGGTACCCGCCTTGTTTCGGTTGTGGCCCTCATCCCCCATTTGCAGCACCTGGGCAATCATGGGCTTTAAGTCTAACTCGCCCAAAATGGCCAGTGCCGCTTTTAGCACCGGGTATAGCTCGTCTTGCATCCAGCGTAACCGCTCTAACACCTCTGGCTGATACGCCCCAAAGCGCAGTACCTTGCCAAGCCCCTCGTTTAAAGTGCAGTACGCCTGATTTCCATAAGTTTTATTCTGTACAATCCACACCGGCATAGAGGGGGTGATGATGCCTGCCATGGGGCCCACAGCCTCGTGGTGGTGGCAGGAATCGAAATGGATATCCCCGCTGGCCGCCAGCGTCTCAGCTTCCTCCGGTGTTGCGGCCAGCCCTTCATACAGCAGCCCCCCAATCACCGCGCCTTTTTGCGGCGGGCACATCTTCTCCCACGTAACGGGTGGACCCGCGTGTAAAACAGTTTTGTCTGTCATGCCCGGAATATTTTCCCGCGCCGTTCCCATACCCACCAGGGTGGGGGCAGCGGCCAAAATACGCTGTAAGGCTTCTTGGTTGGCCGCTTCTATTGTTTCGCCCAGGCTCATCTTCCCTTCCTCCTTTTATTGTAATAAAGCCAGTGCATCGGCTAATTTCTTGTTTCCGCCTGCCACAGGCCGCCAATCCAGATGAAGCGCTTTACACGGCTGCTGCTTTAGGTCTTCGTAAAAAGACTTCACTCCGATATTCACTACCAGCAATTCGGTGTTAAACAACTTGTGTATCTGGTTCATGCCTTCGCCTCCCTTTGTTTGGCTTCTATTAGCAACATACCCGCCAGTAAAGACGCCTGCGCGTTACTGGGCAGCACTATGGCCCCCGCCTCTTGCAGCACCCTCTGTGAGACAGAAAGGCACTGCGGATCAGCCTCTGTGCCGCATACGGACACCACGCAGGAAAGGTTCCTCCCGTCTAGACGCGCGATCTGTTTCGCTTTTGTCACCGCTTCGGCCAGGCTCCCGGCCGGGTTTGGGTGCGAACCAAAACCCAATACACAGTCCAGCAAAATCACCGCCACTTCCGGGTCGGCCGCTTCTCTCAGCAGGCGTTCTTCCCGTAAGGAGGGGTCTATCATGGGGTGGGGCCGCCCCAATGTGAAAGCATCATCCCCAAAATCCAGGCAGGTATGCGCCTGGCTCTGCACAGGGTTTGCCAAAGCTTCCTGCTGGTGCAGTGGCACGTTGGAATATATTCTGCCCAACTGGGGTACCAGCAATTTCATTGCCTCGTCGCACAGTGTGCCGCCCGTAAACAGCCCCCGCAGGTATTGTTGGCCCTGCATATACCCGGTGCATTCCGCCTGTACAAGTGCTGCCAGCTTTTCTTTTGGCAAGGTGACACCGGCACAGGAAATCACGGTTTCCCCCTTGGAAAGTGCAACGGCTTTGTAGGCGGCATCTTCCAGCGAAACCGCCCCCACCAAGCCATGGGCTTCCACCTCCTGGGGGTCGCCCCCCATAAAGCACACCACAGTGGGCTTCCCGCCCTTTTTTGCCCGCTGTAAAATGTGCGTCTGTACCTCTTTGGCGGGCGGTTTTGAGATAAGAACCAGCACCTTGGTGGCAGGGTCAGCTATCAAAGCATCCATCGCCATGTGAAACATCAACCCGCCAATTTCCTCTTTAAGGTCCCGCCCGCCTGTGGCCAGCAGTTGGGCGATGCCGCCGCCATAGTGGTCAATTTGGGTGGATACCTCCTGGGCCCCCGTACCAGAGGCGGCCACAATGCTGATGTCCCCGTCTGCCACCACATTGGCAAAAGCTAAGGGGATGTGGTTGATGATAGCGGTACCGCAGTCCGGCCCCATCATCAGAAGACCTTTTTCCACCGCCAGCCCTTTTAGCTCTTTTTCCTCCTCAATGCTTACATTGTCAGAAAACATCATCACATGGATATCTTTTTCCAGGCATTGCCGTGCCAGGCCGGCCGCATGCTGCCCCGGCACCGAAATTACCGCCAAGTTGAGCCCGGGCTCCATTTTTATGGCGGAATCCAGCGTAGGGGGACAATACTCCATGGCGTCTGTCCCTTTTTTGGTGTTCAGCAGCTCCTCCACCTTGGCCATCGCCTCGGCCAAATCTGTTTGTGTTTCCCCACGTACAGCAAAAAAGAAGTCGTTGGCGGTAAGCACCTCTAGTTCCCCGGTATCCAGCCCAATGTTCCGGCTAATTTCCTTGTTCAACTCGGTGCCCATTCCCACCAAGGCTTCTTCCACACCCGGCAGTTTCTTCACCTCTTTGGAAATCAGCATCAAGCTGACCGAATCATAATAGGCATTTTTTCGTATCTGCACCTGTACCAAGGGGCGTCCCTCCTTTTCTGCATAGCGTTCTGGTTTTATTATAGTCTTTGAACGCCGCCCGAAACGCCTCTTTGTGCAAAACCCACAACCTAAAATATCTTTCCCCCTCTTCGGCAGCAGAGTCTAGGCCTGAGCCTCTCCCTCTCTCCATATCCTTCGGGTAATACCATACAAAAAGAGTCCGCTTTCTTTGGCGCGGGAGAATATCGCACGTTATATATTGTGGTTTTTTTACAATACATGACGGCTCTCTCTGGCAATTCCTTATAATAAGGGCATACCGCTCAAGAAGGGGGAGGGATGCATGGCAGACATTTTACAAAAGGCACCTGCTTTATCTGCAGGCAAAACCTCTCCGGATACTATATCCCAACTGGCTGTGCGCGCCCTGCTGTGCGAGGTGACCACCACACCCAAGTCCGGCCTGGTGGATAGAGACAATTCCGGCGCGCACCGTGATATGGATATTCACACTTTCATTCGCAGTGCCGTTTCCCTTGGCCCCTATTTTTCCACTGTGGCCCACCTAGCGGGGCGTTACAAAGGCCCACCCGAAAACCTGCTAGAGGTTCTTCGGCCTATCGGGATAGCAGGGGAAACCGTCATGCTGGCCGCCACCCGCGGGGTGAACACCCACAAGGGGCTTGTTTTTTCCTTAGGGCTAGTTTGCGCTGCCCTCGGCCTCCTAAGCGCCGAGGGGCATAGTCTTTCCATCCATTCTCTTTTGCAAACCTGTGCCCGTATGTGCAATGGGCAGCAACCCCGGCAACCAAATACACCCGCCAGCCATGGGCAGTTTAGCAACCAAGCTTACGGGCTACCTGGCGCTTTTGCCGAAGCCGCCGCCGGTTTCCCCTGCCTCATGCAGCACGGATATCCGGTTTTCCAGCAAATGGTGAAAAGCGGTTTCACCCTGAACGACGCTGGCGTTGCCGCTTTACTTCATCTGATGGCCCATATGGAGGACACCAACATCGCCTACCGCGCCGGATTAAACACGCTACGGCAGGTACAAAGAATGGCCCGGGACTTCTTGAAAACCCAGCCCAGTATGCCACAGATGCTACAGAAAGCTGACGAATGGAACACCTTGTTTGTGCAGCAGAACATAAGCCCTGGTGGCAGCGCCGATATGCTGGCGCTCTGCTTTATGTTGTATTTTGTGCTGGAGGCGGAAACTGGTTCAGCTTAACAGCCGAGAATTGTTTCCTGGCTCTCCGTGCTGATGAACCTTTTCTTACTACCATTACAAAACCGCCTGGATATTTCCAACATCCAGGCGGTTTAATTTTATATGTTCCCATTGTCTTTTGAATAAGCATCCTGTTCCAAAAGGAAATAGAACAGCTCTGTACTACTTTGGAGAAGCCCCTGAACGAATTGAACGGTAGCAGATTGGATGAGCCGTTTTTCTGCACCATGGACTAAACAACACACTGTGTACACCAAGAAAAGGGGTGCAAATGGGGTGCAAAATCCTTTTAGCACCCCATTTTGTGCAAAAAAAGACACCCGCTATTCGCCACTTTTCAGCGATAACAGGCGTCTTTTTCGTGGTGGGCCTTCGGGGACTCGAACCCGGGACCGTCCGGTTATGAGCCGGATGCTCTAACCAACTGAGCTAAAGGCCCGCACAATGTGCAGATGATATTATACCAAATCTCCCGTACTTTGAAAAGCCATTTTGCAAAATCTGGCGGAAGAAGTTTGTAGAACTACAATACATATTGGACAGAAAGAAAAATAAAAAGAGAAAAGGAA
>CAYYLW010000068.1:0-13425 GCA_964472465.1 uncultured Oscillospiraceae bacterium
TGGCGGTGGGCGCGGGCGCCCCGGCGGCCATTGGCGCCCTCACCGAGGACCCCAAAAGCTTTGGTAAATCCCTTATTTTCGTGGCGCTGGGCGAGGGCATTGCGCTGTACGGCATGCTGATTGCGATTCTGATTTTGAACAAGGTGTAGCCCAGGCGGGCGCACGGGGGAATGGCAGATGAGATACTTTTTGATAAGCGATAACCTGGATACCCTGGTGGGCCTGCGTATGGCCGGGGTGGAGGGTGTGGTGGCGCACACAAAAGCCGAGGTGGAAGAGGCCTTTGCCCAAGCGGTGGCCGATGAGACCGTGGGCTTGGTTTTGATGACCAGCAAGCTGGTGGCGGAAAACCGGGACTTGGTGTTTGACTACAAGCTGAACCACCGCCAGCCGCTAATTGTGGAGATGCCAGACCGCCACAGTGGCAACAACGTGGCCGACGGAATCAAGAAGTATATAGCGGAGGTAGTGGGCATCAAATTGTGAAGCCTGCGCCCAAAGGAGTATTTGTATGAGCGACTTTAACCAGCTAGAAATGCGCCGTGGCAGCCTTTTTAAGGACGCGGTGTTGAGCCTGGCCGAAGCGCGGAGCATGGAGATTATTGCCGAGGCGGGAAAAAAACGCGCCGAGGAGCTGGAACTGGCCTACAAGCTGGCTGAAAGCGCCGACTATGCCGCCGTGCGGGAAAAATATTACCAGGAGAGCGAGAAAGAGTTCATGGCGGTGGCCTCGCAGGTGCGCCAGGAACTGCTGGTGTACCGCAGCGAACTGGTGGACAGCCTGTTCCAAGCGGCCAAGGAGCAGCTATTGGCCTTCACCCAAACGGCGGAATACCCCGCCTGGCTGGCCGGGCTGCTGAAGGCCCATCTGGAATTGGCCGCCGCTGGCCGCCCGCTTACCCTGCGCCTGCGCCCCGCCGATATGCCCCACAAGGAGGCCCTGTTACGGCTGTTGCCTCAGGCACAGGTGCTGGCGGATAAAAGCATCCGGCTGGGGGGGCTGAAAATAGACGACGGGCGGGTGCTCTTCGACGAGACCCTAGACGAAAAACTGCGGGCCGAACAGGAACGCTTCTATATGAGCGGCCATATGGCCGTGGGGGCCTATTTGTAACAGGAAAAGGCTTACCAAACCGCGCCGTGTACTGCGGCTGGTAAAGCTGCGCTGGGCGGCGAAAAGTGAGGTGCTTTTTTGGAAATGCAAGACGTCATCTATTCCATCAACGGGCCGGTGATTACAGTGCGCCGCACCCGCTCTTTCCGCATGATGGAAATGGTGTTTGTGGGCCATGCGGGCCTGATTGCGGAAGTGATATCGGTAAACGACGAGAGAACCACCATCCAGGTGTATGAGGATACCTCCGGGTTGCAGGTGGGCGAGCCGGTGAAAGCCAGCGGCGCGCCGCTTTCGGTCACCCTGGGCCCCGGCATCATGCAAAACATCTTCGATGGGATTCAGCGCCCTTTACGGGATATGGAAAACCAAAGCGGGGCCTTTATTGCCACGGGCCTGCGCGTACACAACCTAAACGAAGAAAAACTGTGGGACGTGACGATGAAGGTGAAGCTGGGGGAGGAATTGCAAGGCGGGCACATCATTGCCACCTGCCCCGAAACCGAAATCATCCTGCACAAAAGCATGGTGCCGCCCGATGTAGCGGGCCGGGTGGTTTGGGTGGCAGAGGACGGGCAGTACAACATTGCCCAACCCATTGTGAAGCTGGAAACCGCAGACGGGGAAGAGAAAGAACTCTGCCTGGCCCATCGCTGGCCGGTGAAAACCCCGCGCCCGGTGCAAAGGCGCGAGATGATTGCCAGACCCCTGGTGACGGGCCAGCGGGTAATCGATTCGCTGTTTCCCATTGCGAAAGGCGGCACCTGCGCCATTCCGGGCGGGTTTGGAACCGGAAAAACCATGACCCAGCACCAGTTTGCCAAGTGGAGCGACGCGGACATTGTGGTGTATGTGGGCTGTGGGGAACGCGGCAATGAGATGACCCAGGTGCTGGACGAATTTGGTAACCTGGTGGACCCCAAAAGCGGCCATTTGATGACAGACCGTACCGTGCTGATTGCCAACACCAGCAACATGCCGGTGGCGGCGCGTGAGGCGTCCATTTATACCGGGGTGACCCTGGCGGAGTACTACCGCGACATGGGCTATGATGTGGCCATGATGGCGGACTCCACCTCCCGCTGGGCCGAGGCGCTGCGCGAGATTTCGGGCCGCCTGGAGGAGATGCCAGCGGAAGAGGGTTTCCCGGCCTATCTGCCCAGCCGCCTGGCCGGGTTTTATGAGCGGGCGGGCAGCACCTTAAACCTCAACAATACCTCGGGCAGTGTGTCCATCATCGGGGCGGTAAGCCCCCAGGGGGCGGATTTTTCCGAGCCTGTTACCCAAAACACCAAGCGTTTTGTGCGCTGCTTTTTGGCGCTGGATAAGAACCTGGCCTATGCCCGGCATTACCCCGCCATCAACTGGAACCTAAGCTACAGCGAATATTATGAGGATTTAGACGCCTACTATATAGAGCATGTGGGCCAGGATTTTCCTGCCCTGCGTGCGCGCATTCTAGAGTTGCTGAGTGAAGAGACGAGCCTACAAGAAATTGTGAAACTGATTGGCACAGATGTATTGCCAGATACCCAGAAGCTGACGCTGGAAGTGGCGCGGGTGATACGCACCGGGTTTTTGCAGCAGAACGCTTACCATAAAGACGATACCTTTGTGCCGCTGGAAAAGCAGCTACAGATGATGCAGGTGATTTTGTATTTGAACGACAAGGCCACCCAACTGCTGGAGCGTGAGGTAGAGGTGAGCGCCCTGGTGGACAGCGGCCTGTTTGAGCGCATCATCAAAATTAAGTACGATGTGCCCAACGACCAACTGGAGCTTTTTAGCGACTATTACAAGGACATCGACGACACCTGTGCGGCCATTCTGAAAAACAGAGCCACGGGCGCGCAAACCTAAACGGTACAACGTATGTTATACAGCCGAAAGGAGCAGGAGCCATGGCTATGGAATATCTGGGCCTGCAAGACATAAATGGCCCCCTGGTTACCCTGGAAGGGGTGGCGAACGTCCACAACGAAGAGATGGTGGAGCTGCGCACCGTCAGCGGCAACCGCCTGGGGCGTGTGGTCACCCTGGAAGGGGATAAGGCCGTGGTGCAGGTGCTGGCCGGTACAGCAGGGCTGGGCCTTGGGAACGTGAACACCCGCTTCACTGGTAAGCCCATGCGCATCGCCTTGGGTAGCGAGATGATTGGCCGCATTTTCAACGGCGCAGGCCAGCCCATAGACGGCCTGGGCCCGGTGTATGCCGAGGAAGAGCGGGACGTGAACGGCAGCCCCATCAACCCCGTTTCCCGCAGCTACCCCCGTAACTACATCCGCACGGGCATTTCCTCCATCGATACCCTCATCACCCTCATACGCGGCCAGAAGCTGCCCATTTTTTCTGGCAGCGGCATGAGCCACAACCGCCTGGCCGCCCAAATTGCCCGCCAAGCCCGCATCAGCGACGAAAAGGAAGAGGGCGGGGGCTTTGCCATCGTGTTTTGCGCCATGGGTGTAACCAAGGATGTGGCGGACTATTTTAAACGCAGCTTTGAGGAATCGGGTGCGCTTAACCGCGTAACCATGTTCCTAAACCTCTCTAGCGACCCTATTGTGGAGCGCACCATCACCCCGCGCTGCGCCCTCACGGCAGCCGAGTATCTGGCCTTTGAAAAGGGGATGCATATCCTGGTCATCCTCACCGATATGACCAGCTATGCCGAGGCCTTGCGTGAATTTTCCTCTTCGCGCGGGGAAATCCCAGGCCGAAAAGGCTATCCCGGGTATTTGTACAGCGACCTGGCCAGCCTGTACGAGCGCGCCGGGGTCATCAAGGGCCGCACGGGCAGCGTGACCCAAATTCCCATCCTCACCATGCCCAACGACGACATCACCAGCCCAGTGCCGGACCTGACCGGCTACATCACCGAGGGGCAGATAGTACTGGACCGCTACCTGGACCAGGTGGGCATCTACCCCAGCGTGAGCGTGCTGCCCAGCCTTTCCCGCCTGATGAAGGACGGCATTGGCGAGGGCTATACCCGGGCCGACCACCAGGCGGTGGCAAACCAGTTGTTTGCCAGCTATGCCAAGGTGAGTGACGCGCGTGGTCTGGCGAACGTAATTGGTGAAGAAGAATTGAGCGAGACCGACAAGCGCTACCTGGATTTTGGGGGGCACTTTGAAAAAGAATTCCTCAGCCAGGGCGTGGACGAGGAGCGCAGCATTGACGAAAGCCTGAATTTGGGCTGGAAGCTGCTGTCCATTCTGCCCCGCAGTGAGCTGGACCGCGTGGACGACAAGCTGCTGGACGAAAAACTGGGGCCCGCCACGGGTAAAAAGGCGGATATTGTGCCAAACACCCTGCCCCTGCCGGAAACGGGCATAAAGCATAAGAAAGACCCCCGGCGCCCCGGGGCGGTGGCCGCCGAGTAAACACGGCCCATATGGCATGAAAACGGAAGGAGGCTGGCCGCATGGCCCTGCAAGTATCCCCCACCAAGGCAAACCTGCTGGCAATTAAAAAAAACCTGGCGCTATCCAAAACCGGCTTTGATTTGCTGGACCGCAAACGCAACGTGCTGATGCGGGAAATGATGAAGCTGATTGACCAGGCGGCGGCCTTGCAGCGCGATATTGGCGATACCTTTTCCAGCGCCTATCTCTCGCTACAAATGGCAAACGTCACCTTGGGCATTGATGCCACCATGGAGAACCAGACCGAGGAAGAGAACGGCTTTTCCATGACCAGCCGTAGCGTGATGGGCATTGAACTGCCCAGCACCGAACTGGTTTCCGGTAAGCCCTACCCCTACTATGGGTTCCGCAACTCCAACGCCTATCTGGATACCACCTATATCCAGTTTGACCGCGTGAAGGGCTTGGCCGCCCGGTTGGCCGGGGTGGAGAACAGCGTGTACCGCCTGGCCGTGGCCATCAAAAAAACCCAGCGCCGCGCCAACATGCTGGAAAACGTGGTGATTCCCCGCTATGAGGAGGACCTGCGTTTTATTGCCAGTGTGCTGGAAGAGCATGAACGCGAGGAATTTACCCGCATGAAGGTCATCAAACGGCAAAAGGCCAGAAAGCTTTCCGAATAAAAGGCAAGGCCGCGCCTTTTTTGGAAAAAAGGCGCACCCAAAAAACTTTCTATACCGCAACCGCAAACGTGTGTTTGCGGTGTTTTTTATATACAGTTTGCATTTGCGGTGCCGGCGATATAAAACAGCTCTTTCCCCTAAAATAGCAAACACCAGAGACAAGTCGTCTCTGGTGTTTGTCTAGAATTCTTTGGGAGTGTGCCCCCTTTCTTGCAAGAAAGGGGGCACGGCCTGCTTGGCTCTGCTATCGGGCTAATGCTGCCTCCCGCCGTTGTTCCACAGTGGGGGGCGGCGCTTTCTTGTGGCTGGGGAGGGGAGCGATTACGTGTTTACGGCAGTGTCCTTTTGCGGCATGCCAGCCATCAAAAGGCCCACCTCTTCTTTGGTGGCCTGCTTTTGGGGCAGAACCCCCATGCTTTTGCCCTCGTAGATGATGGCAATCTGGTCGGACAGTTCCATGATTTCGTCTAGCTCGGTGGAAACCAGCAACACGGCGCAGCCGCGCTCCCGGGCGTCCAAAATGCATTTATGTACAAATTCTGTGGCGCCAATATCTAGCCCGCGTGTGGGGTGAACAGCAATCAGCAGGCAGGGGTTTTGTTCTAAAATGCGCCCCACAATAATTTTCTGCTGATTTCCACCGGAAAGACTGCCCGCATCCAGCTCCAACGAGGCGGTGCGGATGTCGTAATAATCCACGATTTGCTGGGCCTTCTGGAGGATGGCCTTTTTCTGCATCACGTGGAACCGGGTATAGGGCTTATCTTGGATGGTTTCTAAAAAGAGGTTTTCTCGCACCGACATACTGAGCACGAGACCTTGCTTGTGGCGATCCTCTGGAATATGGCCCACACCGGCATCGATCAACTGGCGGGGCTTTTGGCGGGTGACATCGCTGCCATTCAGCAGCATCTTGCCCGAGGAGATTGGCAAAAGGCCGGTGAGACCCTTGATGAATTCTGATTGGCCGTTCCCGTCTACACCCGCCAAGCCCATAATTTCTCCCTTGTGGATTTTTAGGGAAAAGCCTTTGATGGCCTCGGTCTTTTTGTCACAGGCCACGTGGATGTTCTGCAACTCCAGTACACAGTCTCCGGGTTCTTTTTCGGTTTTCTCCACCCCCAGTGTCACCTGCCGCCCCACCATTTCTGAGGCCAGAATTTGGGGGTTGCAGGAGGCCATATCGCAGATGGTACCCACAATCTTACCCCGGCGCAGGATGCTAACGCGGTCACTGATACTCATCACTTCGTTAAGTTTGTGGCTGATGAACACAATACTGACGCCGCCTTTTTTGAGGTGGCCCAAGGTGGTGAACAATTCTCCAGTTTCTTGCGGGGTAAGTACGGCGGTGGGCTCGTCCAAAATGAGGATGCGCGCGCCGCGGAACAAAACCTTGAGAATTTCCACCCGCTGTTGCTCGCCCACAGAAAGAGAGGAGACTAGGGCGCTGGGGTTGACCTTGAGATCGTATTTTTTGCTGGCTTCTACAATTTTCTGTTCGGCGGCCTTGATGTCCAGCCGCAGTTCCTTTTGCATGCCAAGCACAATGTTTTCGGCCACGGTGAAAGCGGGAATGAGCATGAAGTGCTGATGCACCATGCCAATACCCATTTGGATGGCCTGTTTGGGAGAATGAATGTTTGCTAGTTGGCCGTTTAGGTAAATTTCTCCTTCATCGGCGCCATACACACCATAGATGATATTCATCAAAGTGGATTTGCCCGCGCCGTTTTCTCCCAGCAGGGAGTGAATCTCCCCAGGCAGTAGATCAAAGCTCACATGGTCGTTGGCACGGTTGGCCCCAAAACTCTTGGTGATGTCCTGTACACGCAACACGGCTTCCATACTTATTTACCCCCTGTTCTGGCGCGGCTGTTCTGGTGCCGCTTTTTGCGGGCCTTATCGGTTTCAAAGGGTACATTGGAGGCAGCGGGCCCAGTGGAGGGCCCCATGAAGAAAACAAGCGCCAGGAAAGTGATGAGGTAGGGGATCATGAGGAAGAAGTAGTAGGGGATTTGAAAGATGGATTGCAAACGCAGTTGCAAAGCGTCGCCTGCCCCAAACAGTAAGGCTGCCAGCATGGAGCCCACAGGTGTCCATTTCCCAAAAACTATGGCGGCATAGGCGATGAAGCCGCGGCCCGAAGAGATGTTGTCGTAGAAGGTGTTTAAGCCGGTGATGGTGAGACTGGCGCCGGCAAGGCCGCAGAATATACCGGTGGACAATACGGCGTACCAACGGATGCGAATAACGTTCACCCCGGCTACATCTAAGGCTTTGGGGTTTTCACCCGCAGCCCGCAGTTCTAAGCCGCGGCTGGTGCGGAAGAGAAACCATGTAACACCCCCCACACACAGGAATGCAAGATAGGTGAGAGGGTTTTGGGAGAAGAGAATGGGGCCCAAAAAGGGAATGTCGCTAAGTACCGGGATATGGAGATTGGCAATTCCGGGGCTGGCCATCATCTGGGAGTCTGTGCCAAAGAGGAAACGAAATAAGGTGCTGGTGATGCCAAGGGCAAGGGTGTTTAGCCCCACGGCCGACACCACCTGGTTCACCTTGACATGGATGCTCATATAGGCATGCAAGGCGGCGATGATACAGCTGCCCATCATGGCCATGAGCAAACCCATCCAGATGTTTTGGAACATATAGGAGCCGAGGTAAGCAAAGAAAGCACCCATCAAGATTTGGCCTTCCAAGGCCATGTTGAGGATGCCGGCCCGTTCGCTGAGAACACCGCCCACCACCGCAAAGATGAGAGGGGTGGCCAGGCGCAGGGCGGCCGAGTAGAAGTCTGGGGTGGTGAACAGGTTGAGTACTTCCATTATTGCACCGCCTCCTTCTGTGGGGTATCGTTCCTCTTGCCGCGTTTGAGGGCATTGCCAAGGAAACCGATGAAATCAATTTTGGCACGGCTGAAGCCCAGTACGCTGAGAATGATGATACCTTGGATGACATAGAGAATGGTGACGGGAACCCCCATCATGATTTGCATTACGCTGGCGCCACTTCGTAAAGCGCCCAAAAAGACGCCGGCCACGGCAACGCCGATGGGATGCAAATTCCCCATAAGAGCCACGGCGATTACGTCATAGCCAGTGTTGGGCGAAAAGTTTTGTACCATGAGATATTGATAGCCCATCACCTGCACCGAGCCGGCCACCCCAGCCAAAGCCCCGCTGATGAGGATGGCGGTGAGCAGATAGCCCTTTGTGTTCATACCGGAGGTGCGGCTTGCTTCCATGTTGGAGCCAACCGCCCGCAGCTTGAAACCGCAATCGGTTTTGTAAAAAATGAAGTAAAATAAAACCACAGCGCCTATGGCCATTAAAAAGCCGGTGTTCAGTTCACTGCCTGTGGTGAACTTGGTAAGGTGGGCATTCTCTGAAATTTTGGGCGATTGGTGATTCAGCATCCCCTCGGCCCGGAAAAAGCTGGCAAGAGCGTAGTTGACAAAGTTGACGCTGACATAGTTAAGCAGCACAGAGGTAACGGTTTCGTTATATCCACGGGTAATCTTTAAATAGCCAGGGATGAGTGCCCACAACCCGCCAAATACAATGCTGGCTAGAATGCATAAGGGGATGAGTAAAAAAGGGGGCAGCCCGCCAAGGTTGACCCCTATCCAGGTGGCGGCCAGGGCGCCTAGATAGAGCTGGCCTTCGCCGCCAATGTTGAAAATGCCACAGCGAAAGGACAGGGCAATGCCAAGCCCGCCAAGAATGAGCGGGGTGGCCAGCAGTAAACTGGCACTTAAATTGGGCCAGCCCACCAAAGCGCCTTGAAATAGGGCGGCAAAGGTATCGAAAGGGTTGACCCCCTGCCAGAGCAGCAGAACCGCAATAAGGGCAAATGCCAGCAGCAGGGCAATGGCAATGCCAATCATGTAGTTGACTACCGCACAGACGCGTTTCATCATGGGAAAATTCCTCCTGTTACCGGATACGGAAATGGGGCGCAGCAACCCGTTGTCGCTGCGCCCCATACCGCTTAGGCGCTAATAAGCTACAGCGCCCAAATTCCGAGACTTGTAAAACCCGGGCCGAAGCAATATAGCCAATGTTTAATATAGGGTGGGAATTTCCAGTTTGCCGTCCAGATAATCTTGCACAGCTTGGTCAATTTGAGCCGCTTGTTCTTCATTTAGGCCATAGAGCTCGGAGAGGCCCTGTGCGCCGTCAGCCATGCCATACACCTGGAAACCTTCTTCCATGGTGCCGTCGATGTAACGTTGGGTGGTGCCAACATACACATTGGCCACCGATTGCAGGCCGCACATAATGAGGGTATCCGAAAGTTCACGTTGGTCAGATACCCAGCCGATGGATTTGATTCCAGCGCTTTCGCAAGCCTGATAAACCGCTACCGCATAGGCATCGCCCAATGTGAAGAGCACATCGCAGTCTTTAGAAATGAGGGACTCGGCGGCCTCTTTGGCCTTGGGCAGGTCATCCCAGCTACCGGTATAGGCAACAGAGACTTCGATGTCGGGATTGATGGATTTGGCGCCCATCTCAAAGGTTTTTATGTCGGCGGTGTTGTTGGGGGCGTCATCGGGAGCAATGGCACCCACCTTGCCGGTTTCGCTCACCATAGCGGCGGCCATGCCACAGAAGTAGCCGTTTTCACCAAACTTGAACACTGTTCCAGAGAGGTTCTCGCCGCTTGCATTGGCATTTACAGGCACAAACGTTACTTCGGGGAATTCCGGGGCCACTTGGGTCATCGGCTCACCAAACTGGGAACCGTGGCCGAAGATTAGATTGTAACCTTGGCGAGCGTAGGTGCGTAGCACCTGGGGCATTTCAGCCACGGGAACCTTTTCGGTATAAGCCACCGTGCAACCCAGTTCATTCTCGATACGTTTCAGGCCTTCATAGGCAGCGGCGTTCCAACCGCCATCATTGATGGCACCGCCGCAAACCAAAGCCACTTTTACGTCCGATGCGCTCTTGGCGCCACCACCAGCCGTGCTGGCTGGTGCCGAAGAGGCTGTGCCAGAGGCGGTTGAGGCCGCTGGAGCAGCAGAGGAAACGGCCGGAGCAGACGAAGAGGAAGTACCGCCACAAGCGGCCATTAAGGCAGCGAGTAAGGTAGTGGCAAGCAGAATGGCAATGAGCTTTGTGTGTTTTTTCATGATGTTGAGAACCTCCTTCATAGTTTGCAGCATGGGCTACCGAAGCTGAAGTGGGCTGAATGTACAACCTTTATGTAACCGTTTACATAAACATTGAAATCATTATACTGCGCAAGAAGAGAGTATGCAAGTGGATTTTTATAGATTGTGAGGAAGGTGAAAAGAGAGAAAGGGTGGAGAAAAAATAAAAAAAATCGATATTTAGAAGATTATAAAAATGTAATCGATTACCAATTTGGGAATATTATATAAAGATGGTAAATAATCGTTGGTCATGGTGTCGAAATGTGTCAAAAGGGTGTTTGGGGCGTTTGGCAAAGAAATAGTAAAGACATAGCCGTGCTTCTGTGTTTCTATCATATGGATTTACATTGTATCAACGGCACTCTTGATGTGATTTTGGCCGTTCCCAGCAAAAACCAACAAACACCAGAGACAAGTCGTCTCTGGTGTTTGTTTAGAATTCTTTGGGAGTGTGCCCCCTTTCTTGTAAGAAAGGGGGCACGGCCTGCTTGGCTCTGCTATCGGGCGTCTTTGATATAATGCTGGCCAAGCGCTTTGGGTACAAAGCTCTTGCCGCGGATGAACAAAAGCGCCAGGATGGTGATGATGTAGGGCATCATGATGAAGAAGTTGGCAGGCAGCCCCACGCCCATGGCTTGTAAGGTGAGTTGTAGGGCATCGGCCGCGCCGAAAATCAGGCAGCCAATCAGCGCACCAACGGGGTTGTATTTCCCAAAAATCACGGCGGCGAAGGCGATGAAGCCACGGCCAGCCGTAATATTCTCGCGGAAGTAGCCCAGGTTACCAATGGTGAGCACGGCCCCGCCCAAAGCCGCCAACGCGCCGCTGATGGCGCAGGCGATATAGCGGTTTAAGTACACCCGGATGCCCACCGTAGCGGCGGCACGGGGGTATTCGCCCACGGCGCGCACGGCCAGGCCCCATTTGGTTTTGGAAAGGATAAACCAAGACACCGGAACCAGCACCACCGCCAGGTAGAAGAAGACATTCTGCCCGCCAAAGAGGTTGCCAAACAGGTTCGGAACCACTTCGATGCTGATGCGGTCTGTGGTGATACCGAAGAGGAACTTATACAGGGTGGAGGTGATGCCCAGGGCCAGCATGTTGAAGCCCAGGGAGGTGACGGCTTGGTTGCAGCCCCAGGTAACCGTGAACAGGGCGTACAGCAGGCCTACAAGAATGCCGGTGCCCAGGGCCACAAAGAACCCAATTACCGAGCTACCACTGTAGTAAGAGCCAAGGAAGCCGAAGAAGCTGCCCATCAGCATCATGCCTTCGATGGAGATGTTCAGAACGCCGGAGCGTTCACAGAACACGTCGCCCAGGGCGGCCAGCACCACCGGCACCGACAAGCGAATCACCGATAGTAAAAAGGACATTTGGAAGATGGCGCCTAAAATATCGCTCATGATTTACGCTCCCCCTTCTTCCGTTTGAAATACAAAACACGGATTTGGCTGATGGCGATGATGCTGAGAATGGCAATGGCATTCACAATAGACACCACCGAAACGGGGATGCCCATGGCGATTTGCATTGCGTTACCGCCGTTTTTCAAAGCGCCAAACAGGAAAGCGGTGGCCAGCACGCCAATGGGGTGCAGCCCGCCCAGCAGGGACACCGAGATGGCGTCGTAGCCGTAGCCCACCAGGAAGTTGGCCAGCAGGCGATGCTGGTTGCCCATGATTTCCAGGCTTCCGGCAAGGCCGGCAATCATGCCCGAAACAATCATGGAACCAATCATGGTTTTGTTCACGCCAATGCCGCTGTAGGTGGAGGCTTTTTGCGAAAGACCCACACTGCGCACTGCATAGCCCATGGTGGTTTTAAACAGCACAAAGCACATCAAAATAGCGATGATAAAAACGAAGAGGAAGCCCACATGCAGGTAGGTTTTGGGAATGAGAATGGGCAACCAGGTGCTTTTGGAAAGCATGGCCGACACCGGGTTTGGCTGGCCGGGTTCCTTTAGGAAGCTGTTCACCGCCAGGCCCACCATGTTGATGCCCACATAGTTCAGCAGCATACAAATGAGAACCTCGTTCATGCCATGCTTGGCCTTTAGGTAGGCCGGGATGGCGGCAAAAAGGCCACCCGCCAGCATGCCCACAATGATGCACAGCGGCAGCAGGATGAAGCCGGGCATCTCGGGGAAGCTGACCGCCAACCAGGTGGTGAACAGGGCGCCCATGTAAAGCTGGCCCTCTACGCCGATGTTGAAGGTGCCACAGCGGTAGGCGATGGTGACGGCGAGACCTGCCAGGCCCAGCGGGATGAATTGCAGTAGGGTGAACGAAAGGTTGGAGATGCCCACAAACGCGCCCTTGAACATGGAGCCATAGGCGGTGAGGGGGTTGATGTTTTGCGAGAGTAGGATGAAGGCCGTGAGGAAAAGGCCGATGAAAATACCCACAATGGGCGTGATGATGGAAGCGACGCGGTTCCATTCAAAAATCTTTAAAAATTTCTTGATGCCGTTGTTCTCAGTCATTGGCAGCTTCCCCCTTTCCGCTGTTTTCAAGCGGGTAGGAACCCGCCATCATAAGGCCGATGGTTTCCAGGTCATACGCATCGAACGCAAAGGGGCCGTATTGCTTGCCCTCAAACAACACAATAATACGGTCGCTCATTTTGAAAATTTCTTCCAGCTCGGTGGAGATGTACAAAATAGAGCATCCCTTGTCGCGCTGGTCTAAAATTTGCTCTTGAATGAAATCGGCGGCCGCAATGTCCAGCCCACGGGTGGGTTGCACGGCAATAAAGACATCGGGTTTTTTTTCAATTTCGCGCCCCAAGATGAGTTTTTGCTGGTTGCCGCCGGAAAGCAGACGCACGGTGGTGTCAATACCCGGCGCGCGTACATCGTATTTTTTCATCAGGTCGGCCGCGTGTTGATCCACCACCTTGTAGTGCATCAGGCTGTGGGTGCTGTAGGGCTCATTTTGAAAGCAGCCCACCACACTGTTTTCCGCGATGTTGAAATCCATCACAAGGCCCACGGCGTGGCGGTCCTCCGGCACGTGAGACAGCTTGTTTTTATAGACCTCGGTGGGGGGCTTGTTTGTCACGTCGTGCCCGTTCAGCGTGAGGGTGCCT
>CAYYLW010000069.1:0-13335 GCA_964472465.1 uncultured Oscillospiraceae bacterium
AGTTTGGGTAGAGGGCCTGGAAAAATAGCATTTTGCAGAGATAGAAAAGAGGGGAACAGTTGAGTTTTTTGGCGAATCATGTTAAAATTATATACTAATAGCGCTGGCCAGTTTACGCTGGGCCGCGAAAGAGCACCGCGCAGACCAAAAGTGGGAAAGAGGTGTGGCTTGTGGAAAATGTTTTTGCTCCGGCGAACCGCCATAACTCCTTCTCCTGGGGAAGCCTGGGAGATATCAAGATGGGACGGGGCGAGCTGGGTGAAGAAATGCCCGTGCTGGTATACCGTCTAATGCAGTTTACCATGCTGGATGTGATGAGCCAGGACATGGGAGAAGAAAAGGCCAACCTGTATTTCCGCCGTGCCGGGCACCTGGCTGGTACAGAATTTGCCAAGCATACGCTCAACCTAAACCAGGAATTTGATAGTTTCATCACGGCCCTGCAAACCACTTTGAAGGACCTGAAAATTGGCATTCTGCGCATGGAAAAATTTGACATGAATACAGGGGATATCCTCCTTTCAGTGGGGGAAGACCTGGATTGCAGCGGCCTGCCCATCACCGAAGAAGTGGTGTGCGTGTACGATGAAGGCTTTATTGCGGGAATTTTGGAGGCCTACACCGGCAAGGTATATGATGTGCAGGAGATTGATTGCTGGGCCAATGGCGCCAGGGTGTGCCGTTTTGAAGGAAAAGTACATACGTAATTGTATGCACAGATGTCGATCTACATGAGGGAAGGCTATGAATGAGAATGCGCAGATGCTGTATCAATATCTGCGGGACGTAATTTATGCGCCGGAATCTGCCAAACTAGATGTCGGCCTATTAGAGGAAGACTTTCAGGATTTGGGGAAGGGCCTTTTATATGTGGGCGCCTGTTTGATGGAAGGGCAAAAATTTGCCGAGGCGCTCTCGAAAGGCAACCTAAGTTGTGATATCCCCAGCCGTAATAACGAACTGGCCGCCCCACTGAAAGCCTTACATGCGTCCCTGCTTCATCTCACCTGGCAAACCCAACAGGTGGCCAAGGGAGACTACAAGCAACATGTGGACTTCATGGGTGAGTTTGCCGAGGCCTTCAACATGATGATCCAGCAATTGGACGAGCGGCAGCAGGCGCTGATTAGCACCATCCATGAGGAAAAACGCCAGGTGCAAAAGCTGGAAAATTATGCGTATAAGGACCCACTTACCGGGCTTTTCAACCGCCTGTATGGCCTAAAACAGCTAGAGGAATGGGTGAAGAAAAAGACGGCCTTTTCTCTGTGTTTTGTGGATATAGACAACCTGAAATATGTAAACGACACCTATGGCCACCCCGAGGGAGACCGTTATATTGGGCTGGTGGCCCACTATATGAAAACATTTGCGCCCGATGCTGTTTACAGCCGCCTAGGCGGTGATGAGTTCATGGTTTTGGCAGAGGGTATGAACTACGCCGAATCCGAGGCACGCATCATACAGGTGCGGGAAAAGATTCTGGCCCAGCGAGACTGGAAATATATTCGCAGCATCAGTTACGGCGTGGTGGATACAGACCAGAGCAATGTGTTCAGTGCCAGCGACTTGCTGGGTATTGCGGACGAGAGGATGTATGAGTTTAAACGGGCCCACCGTGAGGAGCGGCAACGTGCTATCTCCGGTGCCGAGATGAGCCCGGCCGCCCGCATTATAAAAGATGACTAAGCCTAGCTCCAAGAGGTGAAGGGTAAGAAACTGCGAAACCAACGGCATGAGCGTAATGATAAACAGCCCAGAGAAACTTTGATGCTTGAGTTTCTCTGGGCTGTTTATAGGTTGGAGCGGCCACGGGGGAAAGCATGCTTCTTCCTATTTTTTACCACATAAGATCAAACGGGACTGTGCCTTGTTGAAACCTCTTTACGGTGTATCTTCCGGTTTGTGCTGGCAACTTGTAGCATGTGGGCATCCAGTGCAGCCCTCGCAACTGCCTCCACAACCTTTTCCACGCCGCTTACACAGGAAAATACACACCAAAACGAGCAAAACAGCAATTATAACGAGAATTAAAATATCAATAATAGACATACGTTATATACACACCTTATTATTTAATGCCAGTTAATATCATCTTACTATCAGCGAGCCGATTTGGTAGACCAGAAAGGAAACCAGCCAGGCAACCAAGCACTGCCCAAAAGCCACACCCGCGGCCTGCACGCCACTGCCCAGTTCACGCTTTACGGTGGCAATGGCCGCCACACAGGGGGTGTACAGCAATGTGAACACCAGGAAACTAAAGGCGGCTACCGGGCTGAATAAGCCCCCAAGGGCAAGAGGAAGGGCCTCCATACTGGTGCCGGCCAAAACGGCCAGTGTGCTTACCACAGCTTCCTTTGCCATAAAGCCGGCAATCAGGGCCACGGCCGCCTGCCAAAACCCAAAGCCCAGGGGGCTGAACACCGGTGCGATGAAGCGGGCCGCCATGGCCAGCATGCTGGCCTCTTCGCTTTGCACCGGGTTAAAGCGGAGGTCGAAGCTTTGCAAAAACCAGATGATGATGGAGGCGATGAAGATGACGGTGAAGGCACGTTGTAAAAAATCCCGGGCTTTGTCCCACAGGAGCATCCCCACTGATTTCAAGCTGGGCAAGCGGTAGTTGGGCAGTTCCATTACAAAGGGAACGGGGTTGCCGCGAAAATAGGGGAGATGCTTGAGCACCAAGGCCACCAAAATCCCGCTCAACATCCCAATCAAATACAGCAGCATCATCACCAGTGGGGCGCTTTTTGGGAAAAAGGCCAGGGTGAATACCGCGTAGATGGGAAGCTTTGCACTACAACTCATGAAAGGGGTAAGCAGGATGGTCATGCGGCGGTCCCGTTCACTGGATAGGGTGCGGGTGGCCATGGTGGCGGGCACCGTGCAGCCAAAGCCCAGCAGCATGGGCACGATGCTGCGCCCGGAAAGCCCCAGTTTGCGCAGGGGTTTGTCCATCACAAAGGCCACCCGGGCCATGTAGCCACTGTCTTCTAGCATCGAGAGGAAGAAAAAGAGGGTGACGATGACGGGGATAAAACTGAGCACGGTTCCCACCCCGGTAATGATGCCGTCAACCACCAAACTGCGCACCACGGGGTTCACCTCCAGGGCGGCCAGGCCCTGTTCAGCCCAGCCATTCAGGGCGTCTACCCCCTGGCCCAGAAGATCGCTTAAAGGCTGGCCTATCACCCCGAAGGTGAGCCAGAATACCACCAGCATGACCACCAAAAAGATGGGAAAGGCCAGATATTTGTGGGTGAGTAATCTGTCGGCCCAGATGCTGCGGCTGCGCTCGCGGCTAGTGCCTGTTTTGATGACATTTTCCCGCACCACATTCTCGATAAAAACATAGCGCATGTCGGCCAGGGCGGCTTCCCGGTCGGTTCCCAGTTCCAGTTCCATTTCTAATACGGCATGCTCCACGGTTTCTAGCTCATTGGCCGAAAGCTGCAACTGGGCGATCATGGGCTTATCGCCTTCCACCAGCTTGGTGGCGGCAAAACGGGTGGGCACACCCAGCCGTTCGGCGTGGTCCTCCACCAAATGGGCTACACTGTGGATACAGCGGTGCACAGGCCCCGTGCAAAAATCCACCCGCCGTGGCGTCTGGTAGGCTTGTGCCGTGGCAATGGCAAGGTCCACCAGTTCGTGTACCCCTTCATTCCGTACGGCAGATATGGGCACCACAGGAATGCCCAGTTGCAGCGAAAGCCCCGGAACATCCACGGTGTTTCCGTTGGCCCGCATCTCATCCATCATGTTCAGTGCCAGCACCATGGGAATACCCAGTTCCATCAGTTGCAGGCTCAAATACAGATTTCTTTCAATATTTGTTGCATCTACAATATTTATTATACAGTTTGGTTTCACATCAATCAAAAAATCACGTGTAACTATTTCTTCTTTAGTATACGGAGATAAAGAATATATGCCTGGTAGATCCACCACGGCGGCGTACTGGTGGTTTTTAATTTGCCCGTCTTTGCGCTCCACTGTAACACCGGGGAAATTGCCCACATGCTGGTTTGAACCCGTAAGCTGGTTGAACAGGGTGGTTTTTCCGCTGTTTTGGTTGCCGGCAAGGGCAAAAATAAGGGTTTTGTTATCCACAGTCCGTTCCTTCCTTCTCGGCCAGCACAATATTGGAAGCATCATCTTTGCGCAGTGTTAAAGAATAGCCGCGCAGTTCCAGCTCCAGGGGGTCGCCCATCGGGGCGGCTTTTTGCAGGCTTACCAAGGTGCCGGGGGTAAGGCCCATATCCAGCAGGCGGCGGCGCAGTGCACCTTCTCCCCCCACTTTTTCTATGCGGGCGCTATGCCCTTTTGGCAGCTTATCCAGCGTCACGGTTGTTTGCCTCCCTTTAGAAGTTACCCGGTGCTTACTCATTTATCATACCATACAAACCTGGTAAATTCAATTCCCCCCCTGGGAAGTTCTTGCGAAGGGAACGCTGGTATGCTACACTTACAAATAAATGGCGGCTATCTACCAGGAAAAATGGAAAACGAGGGCAAAAGCATGATTCGTATCAGCGTGTGTATGATTGTGAAGAACGAGGAAGAGGTGCTGGCGCGCTGCTTAGATTCCCTGCGCGGCATCTATGACGAACTGATTGTGGTGGACACGGGCTCTACCGATGGCACCAAGGCGGTAGCACAAAAATATACCGAACAAGTGTATGATTTTGCCTGGTGTGATGATTTTTCTGCCGCGCGTAATTTTGCCAGCAGCAAAGCGAAGTGCGAGTATATCTACTCCGCCGATGCTGACGAGGTGCTGGATGAAGAAAACCGCCTGCGTTTTATGCAACTGAAAGAGGCTTTGCTGCCTGAGGTAGAGGTGGTGGAAATGGCCTACTCCAACCAATTGTCTCACAACACCACGTCTAATTTTGATGTGGAGTTTCGCCCAAAACTCTTCCGACGCCTGCGGCCCTTCCAATTTGCAGACCCCATCCACGAGGTGCTGCGCACCGACCCCATCGTCTACCGCAGCAATGTCACCATCCACCATTGTGCCACGGCCGACCATAGCAGCCGTGACCTGGCCATTTTTTCCAAGATGGTGGAGCAGGGGAAGGTATTTTCCAGCCGCCTGGAGATGATGTATGCGCGGGAGCTGATGCTGGCGGGGCGGCTGGATGATTTCCGCGCGGCGCGGCCATATTTTGAGCATGTGCGCAGCGACCCTTCCAGGGCCGGTGAGGTACTTCGTCGGGCGGCCTGTGTGCTAAGCTGGTATGCCGCGCTGGAAAAGGATGGAAACAGATTGCTGCGCTATGCCGCGCCCGAACTGGTGGGCCAGCCTCCGGCCGAGATATGCTGTGCGCTGGGTAACTACTACCTTACCCAAAACGACGAGCAGCAAGCGGCCGATTGGTATGCCGCGGCCCTTTCGGGTGCCCAGCCGGAGCTGATTGCCAGCGCCATTGGCAGTGTGCCGCTGTATGGGCTGGCGGAGTGTTTTAAACGGGCGGGCGACCCAGAACGGGCACAGTATTACCGCGAACAGGCGGAGAGCTGGAACCCCGAACTGTTGAACCCGGACAAGCAACAAAATGGCTAGAAACGGTTCGCCTCAAACATTCTGTGTCATTCACAGGGGAATAAGCGGTAACCCGCCCAGCGGGAAATGGTAAAAAGTGAATGCCCCGCCGCGCTATGCAGCGTTTGGCGGGGATTTTCTTGCGAAAGGAGAGCTTTTTGATGCGGGCTGCGCGGTATATACTGCCCCTAGTGGGTGTTTTTGTGGCGTTGGGGGTGGGGCTGTATTTTGTAAACCCCTATGCGCCCTTGTTGCTGCTGGCCTCTTTGATAGTGCAGGCGCCGGTGGTGTACCTCATCGCCCGGTTATCCTATGCCGGGGGCTATAGCGACCGGCTGCATGCGCGCCGGGAGGCCTATGAAAAAGACGGCGATGCCCAAAGCTGGCTGGCCCAAGAACAGAAAGAGGCTGAAAGTTTCGGCTTTGCGCTTCTCTCAGCCAAAACCCGTGCGCAAAACACCTTGCTGCGGGCAGAACTTTTGGGAGAAATTGGAAATAATAACGAATCATCATTATTATTAAATGACATAGAACTGTGTAGGCTGGGGAATAAAGAAAAAGAACGTTACTATGTTATAGTGGAAAAATGTAGAACACAGGATTTGCAAAAAAATGACATATCAACATAAATCAAGATATATGACGATACAACTAAATATACATATAAATCAAACAAATATCCGCCGCAATCACATAATGCGGCGGATATTTGTTTGATTATAATGCTATTTCGCCAAAAGGTTGCTCACGTCATTGCTAAAAGCGGCAGGGTCATCGATAGGCAAGCCTTCAATCAGCATAGCCTGGCTATAAAGCAGCCCGGTATAGGTTTTCAGCAGGTCTTTGTCGCTGCCCAGCAGGGCTTGTAGCTTGGCAAAAATGGGGTGGTTGGCGTTGATTTCCAGCACCTTTTTGCTCTCCACCTTTTGGTCTGTGGGCATGCTGTTCAGCACCTTTTCCATCTCCAGGGAAAGCCCCCCCTCGGCGGTGATGATGACAGGGTGGCTTTTGAGCCGCCCGCTGGTCTTTACGCTGGCCACCTTGCCCTCCAGAGCTTCCTTCATAAAGTCGAAAAGTTCTTTGTTTTCTTCGTTCTGCTTTTCAATCTCTTCTTTTTCGCCCTCATTCTCCAGCCCCAAATCGTCGCCAGAGATGTTGCGGAATTCCTTTTCATCGTATTGGCGAAGGATGCCCAGGGCAAATTCGTCCACGTCATCGGTGAGCAGCAAAAGGTCATAGCCTTTGTCCAGCACCAGTTCGGCCTGAGGCAGTTTTGCCAGGCGTTCGGTGCTGTCGCCCGCGGCATAGTAGATGTATTTTTGTTCCTCGGGCATGGCCTTGCGGTATTCTTCCAGCGTCACCAGTTTTTCTTCTTTGGCGGAGTAGAAAAGCAGCAGGTCTTTGAGATTGTCCGCTTCGGCGCCAAAGCCCTGGTAACTGCCCACTTTCAGTTGCAGGCCAAAGTTTTTGAAGAAGGTCTCATATTCTTCCCGCTCGTTTTTCAGCCAGGCGGCCAATTCGTTGCGTATTTTCTTCTCCAGCGAACTGCGAATCAGTTTTAGCTGGCGGTCGTGCTGCAACATTTCGCGGCTGATGTTCAAACTGAGGTCTTGGCTATCCACCAGGCCCCGCACAAAACTGAAATGGTCTGGCAGCAGGTCGGCGCATTTTTCCATAATCATCACGCCGGAAGCATAAAGTTGCAGCCCTTTTTCATAATCTTTGCTATAATAGTTGTAGGGCATGCGCGAGGGGATAAACAAAAGCGAGTTGTAAGTGGCCGTGCCCTCGGTTTTGCTGAGAATGGTTTTGGCAGGGTCTGAAAAATCTCCAAACTTTTCTTTATAGAAGCTGGCGTAGTCCTCATCGGTCAACTCGTCCTTGTTGCGCTTCCAAAGGGGCACCATGCTGTTCAGGGTCTTTTCCTCGGTCACCTCTTCGTATTCGTTCTCTGCCCCCTCTTTCGGGCGGGTCTCATGCATCTCCATCTGAATGGGGTAGCGAATATAATCAGAGTATTTTTCCACCAGCCCCCGGATGCGGTATTCTTCCAAAAACTCGCTATAATGCTCGTCCTCACTGTCTTCTTTTAGCACCAGGATGATGTCGGTGCCCACAGCGCTACGCTCGGCCGGCTGAAGGTTGTAGCCCTCGGCCCCTTTGCTCTCCCAGCGCCAGGCTTCCTCGGCGCCGTAGGCCCGGCTGATAACCGTTACCTTAGAAGCCACCATGAAGGCAGAATAAAAGCCCACGCCAAATTGGCCAATGATGTCGATGCCCTCGGCGGCGCCGTGCTCCTTGCGGAAGGCCAGGCTGCCGCTGGACGCGATGACACCCAGGTTGCTTTCCAGGGCGGCCTTGTCCATGCCCAGGCCGTTATCAGAGATGGTGAGGGTGCGGTTTTCTTTGTTGGGGGTGATGCGGATGGCAAAATCTTCCCGGTTTAGCCCCACGCCTTGGTCTGTGAGGGAGAGGAAATAGAGCTTATCGATGGCGTCGGAAGAGTTGCTGATGAGTTCCCGCAGAAAAATTTCCTTATGGGTATAGATGCTGTTGATCATGAGATCCAGCAGCCGTTTGGACTCGGCCTTGAATTGCTTCATGTTCAGTTGCCTCCTAAAACAAAGTTTTGATTAGCAGTCATACGAATAGAGTGCTAGAATTAGTGTACACTTTTTTTGCGAGTTCTGCAAGAGGGAAAATGCGCTTTTCTTTTTTCTTTTCTTTTTGGTATAGTGAAACGATAATAACCATACAGTTTAGGAGGGTATACAGATGAAGATACTGCTTGTGAATGGCAGCCCGCACCCCGCGGGCACCACCTTTGCGGCGCTGCAACAGGTGGCGGGGGGGCTTGATGAAGGTGGCGTGGAAAGCGAGGTGTTGCAGCTTGGAACAAAGCCGGTACATGGCTGCATTGCCTGCCGGAAATGCCGCGATACACAGCGCTGTGTTTTTGGTGATGACATTGCGAATACCATCATTGAGAAAATGCAAGGCTGTGACGGGCTGGTTCTGGGTTCCCCGGTGTATTACGCGGGGCCAAACGGAGCTTTTTGCGCCGTGCTGGACCGTGCTTTTTTCGCGGGTTCGGCCAGTTTTGCACATAAGCCGGGGGCGGCGGTGGCGGTGTGCCGCCGCGCGGGTACTTCGGCCACGCTGGACCGCCTGAACAAATATTTCACCATCTGCCAGATGCCGCTGATTTCTTCGCGGTATTGGAGCTTGGGCCACGGTACCAGCGCGGAGGAATTCTTGCAGGATGAAGAGGGTGTGAACACCCTGCGCACCCTGGGGCGAAATATGGCCTACTGGCTGCAAAGCCGCGAAAAGGCAGCTCTGCCCCCGCCCGAGCACGGCCCCAAAACTTTTACAAATTTCATTCGCTAAAGAAAGCCGGTTTTGCTATGATGGCAAGAACAGGGGTCATCCGTGGCCCAGAAGTGTTCTGTGCCGGCCCAGATGCCAGAGGGTAAGGAGATACAGGATGAATGAAATAGATGCATACATTGCCGCGTTTCCGGCGGAGCAGCAGGCGGTGCTGCAGGAGATACGCGCCCTCATCCGGGAGGCAGCCCCACAGGCCAGCGAAAAAATGAGCTGGAAGATGCCCACGTTTTATCTGCGGGGCAACCTTGTTCATTTCGCCATGAACAAGGCGCACCTGGGCTTTTACCCCGGCGCTTCGGGGGTGGCCCACTTTGTGGAACGCCTAGGGGAATACAAGCATTCCAAGGGGGCCATCCAGTTTCCGTTGCAGAAGCCCCTACCCAAAGATCTCATTCAGGACATTGTGGCGTTCCGCCTGGCAGAGAATTTGGAACAGCAGAAAGGGTAAAAAGGCAATGGGCGTCAAGGGCCGTTGTTAAGCGGAACAGTGGCGGCGCAGGCCAAACGATGCGGGAACAGCCAAAATATTCTAAAAAAAATATAGATGCAGTAAAGAGAAAAAAGGAAACCAGGTGCCTGTTTGCCGCGGGCCCTGTTTGAAACCGTAGGGGTATGTGTGGTATGGTATAGAGAGTTTTTTATTGGGATAGGAGAATCATTATGGAAGAACGTTCCTCTTTTTCAGGCCGTTTGGGCTTTGTGTTGGCGGCGGCCAGCTCTGCGGTGGGGCTTGGCAATATCTGGCGTTTCCCGTATTTGGCGGCTAAATACGGCGGGGGCCTGTTTTTGCTGGTGTACATTATTTTGGTGGTCACCTTTGGCTTTTCGCTGATGGTGGCGGAGATTGCCCTGGGGCGCAAAACGGGTCTCAGCGTGATTGGCGCTTATAAAAAGCTGGATAAGCGCTGGGCCTTTACCGGCGTGCTTTCGGCCATCATACCGGCCATCATTCTGCCATACTACTGCGTGATAGGCGGCTGGGTGACCAAATACTTGGCCACCTACATACAGGGGGCGGGCGAAATGGCCGCCCAAGACGATTTCTTCACTGGGTTTATTGGTAATACGGTGCCGCCTCTTTTTTGGATGTCGCTATTTTTACTGGTTACCTTTGTGGTGGTGCTACTGGGGGTGAAAAAGGGCATCGAGATGGCCAGCAAGTTTCTCATGCCGCTGCTCATTCTGCTGGTGGTGGGCATTGCCATCTACAGCCTTACCTTGCCGGGCATATGGGAGGGCGTGGCCTTCTACCTCATTCCGGATTTTTCTCGCTTTTCCATCAGTTTGGTGCTGGCGGCCATGGGGCAGATGTTCTTCTCCATGTCGCTGGCCATGGGCATCATGGTCACCTATGGCTCCTATCTTAAAAAGAGCGACGATATAGAAAAATCGGTAAAGAATATTGAGTGGTTCGACACCGGTATTGCCATTTTGGCCGGGCTTTTGATTGTGCCCACGGCCTTCATGTTCTTTGGGGGTGACGCGGAAAAAATTCAGGCAGGGCCCTCGCTGATGTTTATCACCATGCCCAAGGTGTTCAGCAGCATGGGCGGCGCGGGCCAGGTGGTGGGTTTGTTGTTCTTCCTGCTGGTACTGTTTGCGGCTCTCACCTCATCCATTTCTCTCATGGAAACGGTGGTTTCGGTGGTGATGGACCGCTTTGGCATCGGGCGCAAACTCGCCTGCATACTGGTGCTGGTCTACCTCTTCCTGCTGGCGGTGCCGTCCTCGCTGGGTTTTGGCGTATGGGGTTTCATCCAGGTGGCCGGTATGACCATCTTGGATCTGTTCGATTTCCTCAGCAACTCTCTCCTCATGCCTCTAGTGGCCCTGCTTACCTGCCTGTTTGTGGGCTATGCCATTAAGCCAAGCGCCATTGCGCAGGAGGTACAGCTTTCCAGCCAGTTTAAGCGGGAGAAGATGTTCGTTGTGATGATCAAGTATGTGGCACCCATTTTCGTGGTGGGCATTCTCATTTCGTCCATCCTGAACAGCCTGGGGATTATCACGCTGTAAGAAGGTGTTTTGTTGGGCATGAAGAAGTATTTCCCCAAAGTGGGCATGCGCATGGTAAAAAGTTGCCTGGCAGTGTTTGTATGCCTGCTGCTGAGCAGCCTGCTTTTTAAAGGCACAAGCGGTTTTTATGTAGCCATTGCCGCGGTTTTGTGCATCCAGCCGGATGTACACGGTAGCATCCGCATTGGCATGAACCGCCTGTTTGGCACGGTGGTGGGCGCGCTGTATGGCCTGCTAACCATGCTACTGGTTAACCAGTTCCCCGATATGCTGCCGCTGCTACGCATGGCGCTGTTTTCGCTGGTGGTGCTGCTGTGCATCTATACGAATGTGGTGGTGAAAAGCCCGGATTCCAGCTATATCACCTGCGTCATCTTTCTCAGCATTGTGCTGGCCAGCTATGCCCGGGCCGATTTGCTGCAATATGTGACAAGCCGTTTTCTGGAAACGGCCCTGGGGGTGCTGGTGGCCATCGTCATCAATTTGATTCCGCTTGGGCGTGCGCAATCAGAGGATGAATCGCCTATCGAGTGAATAGAAATAACAAACAACGCCGGGTATATACCCGGCGTTGTTTGTTTATGGTGTAGTAGTATCGGAGCGTTAAGCCCGGCGTTTTTGGGCCATGCCCACACGGTCGGCCAGCATGGCAATGAACTCGCTATTGGTGGGTTTGCCACGGCTGGCGTGAATGGTGGAGCCAAAGTAGAAATTCAAGATGTCGATGTCGCCACGGTCCCAGGCTACCTCAATGGCGTGGCGGATGGCCCGCTCTACGCGGGAAGCGGTGGTGTTGTAGGTGGCGGCAATCTCGGGGTAGAGAATTTTGGTCACCGCATTAATAAGGGTGGGGTCCTCTACGGTGCGCAGTACACTTTCGCGCAGGAAACGGTAGCCCTTGATATGCGCCGGTACGCCAATCATGCGCAGCATATCGGTTACCATATCCTCCTGACCCATGCTGGAGTTACCACCCAAAGCCTTTTGCCCGTGTTGCTGCTGATGGCGCAGTAGGCGGTTTGCC
This sequence comes from uncultured Oscillospiraceae bacterium, assembly GCA_964472465.1. GTDB lineage: Bacteria > Bacillota > Clostridia > Oscillospirales > Ruminococcaceae > JAAYCI01. The sequence goes on from CAYYLW010000069.1 coordinate 11,982, forward strand.
AGGGCGGTTACGTCGAAGGGTTTCAAATAGTAAAAAGCAAAGCCACTCTCCATCACCTCGCGCTCCAGCTCCTCGTTTTGGAAGGTGCCGGTGGCATAAAACTGCACCGCATGGCCAGGGTGGTTTTCGTCATATAGGCTTTTCAGGGCCATGGCGTCCATTTCAGGCATAAATACATCCAGCAGCACGGCGTCTGGCTGGTGTTCCTCCAGAGCATTATAAGCGGTGGTGCCGTTGCGGCTGCACACGCTTACTTGGATGTTTTGGGCGGGCAATGCCATCTTGCAAAGGCGGCAAATTTCGGGCGAAGTTTCGGTCATCAGCAGATGCATTGAGTTTTCCATCACAATTTTCCTCCAGTCGTATTGTCGGGGTGTGCAAGCCTCAGAATTACCTTTTTGAAAATCTGCAATAGTATAGCATGAGTGCCGATGACACGCAATATTTTGTTTTTTACTTTCTTCGACAACATTCGACCGGCACCGCCATGGCAGATTACAGGCCATTCTTTTCAGTGATGACGCCGTCCAAGGCCATGTAGTACCGATCTCCGCCTGTGTTCGTGCGGCCTTTCACCGGGAAAAACTGAATTTGCAGGTGTACCCCGCTACCGTCCTCATACCGCTCTACAGAAAAATCAAAATCCCGCTGGGGACCAAAAGAAGCCATCATATAGTCCAGTAAGTATTGCTCATACTCACTCAGCACCGCACCGCTGCCATCCTCGTAGGATTTTAGAACGTTTTTTACGGTGCCTTCCTCTGGGCGTAGGCCGGTTTCAGCGGCGGCTACCTCCGCCAGCAGGAACACGCTTTCAATTTGCCCGGCACTGGCCTTGGCGGCGCTTAGGCGGGCCGCCGAAATACCGGTATAGGCCGCGCCGCTGGTCAAGGCGAAAATAACCGCAGCCATGCACACCAGCACCAGCACCCACATGCCGGTATTGTTGCGGATCGCTGGGTTGTTTTGTTCCTCCATTGCAGTACCTCCGGCGTTTTTCTTGCTTGTATTGTACCAGATTTTCAAGGCGGATTCAAACCACAGCAGGGCGTCCAGCATTTGCCAACCTTCCCTTTATCATGTATAATGGTGCAAATGCCCAAAAAGGCGGCGGGGCCGCTTTTTGTGGGTGGCAAAGGGGGCCAGGTGGGCCCCAGGGAAGGTATGAAAGGTTAGATATGAAGCTACGCAAACAGTGGGTGGTAAAGCTGCTGGTGGGGCTGCTGCTGGTGTTGGCGGCGGCAGCAGCGGCGAATTTGATACGGGACACATTGGCCCTGAATAACCCCGAAAGCTCCCTGCCTGTGATTGATATTGAATACAATGGCAAACCCCTGCCCCGGCAGCACTATAT
>CAYYLW010000070.1:0-13181 GCA_964472465.1 uncultured Oscillospiraceae bacterium
AGATGGTGCGCCCGCAGGACGAGGCGGACGTGTATATTGTGAATAGCTGCACCGTAACGGCGGAGGGGGCGGCCAAAAGCCGCCGCTGGTTGCGCGGGGCAAAACGGCGCTGCCCAGGGGCGGTAACGGTGATGACGGGCTGTTTTCCCCAGGCTTCCCCCGAGGAGGCCCTCTCGTTTGAGGCGGACGTGCTGACCGGGGCGGCGGCCCGCGCCCGTCTGCCGCACCTGATTGAGACGTTTTTGCAAACGGGGCGGCGGGTGGTGGATATCGCCCCCCAAAGCGCCCAGTTTGAAGAGCTGCCCTTCGCCCGCCCCGCCGGGCGCACCCGGGCCTTTTTGAAGGTGCAGGACGGCTGCAACCGCCGCTGCGCCTATTGCATCATTCCGGTGGCCCGTGGCCCCTCCCGCAGCCGCCCCGAGGGCGAGGTGCTGGCCGAGGCGGCAGCCCACGTGGCGGCAGGGGTGAAAGAACTGGTGCTCACCGGCATCAACCTGCCCAGCTATGGGCGGGATACCGGCAGCAGCCTGGCGGCGCTTACGGAAAAACTGGCCGGGGTGCCTGGCCTTTCCCGCATCCGGCTTTCCAGCTTGGATCCAGACCTTTTGTCGCCGGAGGATATCCGGCGCTTTGCGGCCCTGCCCCAGCTCTGCGGCCATTTTCACTTAAGCTTGCAAAGCGGCTGTGAGGCCACGTTGCGCCGCATGCGCCGCCCCTATACCCCGGAGATGTACCGCGCGGCCGCCGTGGCCCTGCGGCAAGCCATGCCCGGCGCAGTGCTTACCACCGATGTGATTGTGGGCTTCCCCGGCGAAACGGAAGAGGAGTTTTTGCAGAGCCTGGCCTTTGTGCGGGAGATGGAATTTTTGAAGGTACATGTCTTTCCCTTCTCCCCCCGCCCCGGTACCCCGGCGGCGGATTTGCCCGCCCAGGTGCCGGGGGCGGAAAAAGAAAAACGCGCCGCGCGTATGCAGCAAGCGGCCGACGAGGTGCGCGCAGGACGGATGGCCCTCATGGAGGGCAAGCGGGAAGAGGTGTTGCTGGAAACACCCCTGGCAAGCGGGCTGTTCACTGGCTACACAAGGCAGTATATTCCCGTGAAGCTGGCGGCGCCAGGGCATGGCCAAGGCGAGGTGCTGGCGGTGCGGCTGGGCCGTTTTGACGGCGAGCGCATGGAAGCCTTTTTGGCCCCAGAAAAAGCGTAATTTTTGCCACCGCCCCCCCCCGCGCGGCTTATTTTCTCTTTGTATGGTGGTTTCTTTGTTTTAGAAGAACCTGTTTATGCAAAAAGCGCGGTTGACACAGCGGGCGGCTTTAGGCTAAAATGGGGACAAGAAATAGCCCGGAACGCCAAGAAGGAAAGGGGAGATGACTTTGAGCGTCCGCCTGAACACCGGGGTGCTAAAACGCTATGTGAAAGAGGAGGAATTTGATTGTATTTTTCCTCAGGTAAAGCTTGCCCATGACCTGCTTCACCAAAAGCAGGGCCCTGGCAGTGAGTTCACGGGGTGGCTTACTCTACCACAGGACTATGACAAAGAGGAATTTGCCAGAATAAAGCTTGCGGCAGCCAACATCCAGAAAAACAGCGATGTGCTTGTTGTCATCGGGATCGGCGGGTCCTATCTAGGGGCCAGGGCGGTCATCGAGGCGGTGCAATCGGCGCAGTACAACCTTCTGGAAAAGGGTACGCCGCAGATTTTTTTTGCGGGCAATTCCGTTAGCCCTGCCGCGCTGAACGATGTGATTGCCGCCTGTAAAGGGCGGGATTTCTCGGTGAATGTTATCTCCAAAAGTGGCACCACCACAGAACCGGCGGTGGCCTTCCGCATCTTTCGCAACATGCTGGAGGAAAAATACGGCCCCGAGGAAGCGCGCAAGCGCATTTATGCCACCACAGACAAAGCCCGTGGCACCCTAAAAAAACTGGCCGGGGAAGAGGGGTATGAGACCTTCTCGGTGCCGGATGATGTGGGCGGGCGATACTCGGTGCTTACGGCGGTGGGGCTTTTGCCCATTGCGGTGGCCGGGGTGGATATCGACGCGCTGATGCAAGGCGCGGGCAAGGCCATGCAGGCGCTTTCGGCCTGCGACGAGAAAAACGACTGTTACCGCTATGCCGCCGCGCGTAATATTTTGTACCGCAAGGGAAAAACGGTGGAGTTAATGGCTTGCTATGAGCCGGATTTTACCATGATGAACGAGTGGTATAAGCAGCTATATGGCGAGAGCGAGGGCAAAGAACAAAAGGGCATTTTCCCGGCCAGCGTCATTTTCTCTACCGACCTTCACTCCATGGGCCAATACGTGCAAGACGGGCGGCGCTGTTTGTTTGAAACGGTGGTGGACATCAAAATTCCCCGTAGCGACGCGGTGATCCCACAGGCCGAGAGCGATGAGGACGGCCTTGGCTTCCTGGCGGGCAAGCCCCTGAGTTTTGTGAACCGTAAGGCCATGCAGGGCACCATGCTGGCCCACTCCGAAGGCGGGGTGCCGGTGATGGTGCTGGAAGTGGAAAGCCTGGCCTCACAAGACCTGGGCTATCTGATTTATTTTTACGAGAAGGCCTGCGCCATTTCGGGCTATATGCTGGGGGTAAACCCCTTCGACCAACCCGGTGTGGAAAGCTACAAAAAGAACATGTTTGCCCTGCTGGGGAAACCCGGTTTTGAAGCGGAAAAGGCAGAACTGGAAGCTCAGCTAGAGAGCTTCTAAAAAATAAACGAAGTACCTAAACAACAAAGGAGGCAGGCGCTATGATCCAGTTGATTATAGGCAGCAGAGGAACAGGGAAAACCAAACAGATGGTGGAGATGATCAATAACTCCATCAAAACGAACAAGGGGAGCATCGTGTGCATCGAGAAAGGCATGAAGCTTACGTATGACCTGGACCATCAATGCCGCCTAATAGATATGGAAGAATATAAAATTGAGGGCTACGCCATGCTGTATGGTTTCATCGGCGGCATTCTGGCGGGCAACTACGATATCAACGAGATTTACGTGGACGGTATTTTGAAGGTGGGCGAAAAAGACCTGGACGGCCTGGGTGATTTTCTCGCCAAACTCGAAACCCTCACGCGGGACGGCTGCAAATATTTCATCACCGTTTCGGCCGAGAAAGAAAGCCTGCCCGACAGTGTGAAAAAATTCGTGTAACCAGGCGCGTTAAACAAAGTCCCCGCCCGCTAAAACGGGCGGGGATTCGTGTGCCTCCCAGTTTTCACGCAGCGGTGTCTGGAAATGACGGGGCAGTTTATGCTATACTATATAAATTAAACATCATGCCATTTGGCGTGAACAAAAAGATGTGTATACGGCAAATATCTTAGGGAGGGCGAGAGTTTGGGTATTTTTGCAGGCAGCACCTTGCTGATAACAGGCGGCACAGGCAGTTTTGGCAACGCGGTGCTGAAAAACTTTTTAGATAGCGATGTGGCGGAGATTCGTATCTTCAGCCGGGACGAAAAAAAGCAGGACGACATGCGTAAGCGCCTGGTGAACGACAAGGTGAAGTTCTATATTGGCGACGTGCGCAACGCCAAAAGCCTGGATACGGCGGTGGCCGGGGCGGATTATATTTTCCACGCGGCGGCGCTGAAACAGGTGCCTAGCTGCGAGTTTTTTCCCATGGAGGCGGTGCGCACCAATGTGATTGGCACAGAAAACCTGCTGCACAGCGCCGTGAAGCACAAGGTGAAACGGGTGGTGTGTCTCTCCACCGATAAAGCGGCCTACCCCATCAACGCCATGGGCATTTCCAAGGCGATGATGGAAAAGGTGATGGGGGCCGCCGCGCGCAATGCCGCCGACGCAGGCAGTGAGACGGTGATTTGCTGCACCCGTTACGGCAACGTGATGGCCAGCCGCGGCAGCGTGATTCCCCTGTTTATTGAGCAAATTAAGGAGGGGAAATCCCTCACCGTGACCGACCCCGAGATGACCCGCTATCTGATGAACCTGGACGAGGCGGTGAAACTGGTGGTGTTCGCCTTCCAAAACGCGAACCCGGGCGACCTGTTTGTGCAAAAAAGCCCGGCTTCCACCATTGCCGATTTGGCCCGCGCGGTGCAACAACTGTTCGGGGATACCGGCCTACGCGTGATTGGTTCCCGCCACGGGGAAAAGCTGTATGAAACCCTGCTTACCACCGAGGAACGCTTGCACTGTGAGGACATGGGGGACTATTTCCGTGTTCCGGCCGACAACCGGGATTTAAACTACGAGAAATACTTCAGCAACGGTACCACGCAGCCACAGGTGGAAGAGGCCTACACCAGCCACAACACCCGGCGGCTGGATGTGGCCGGGGTGGTGGAAAAGCTGATGGAACTGGATTTGGTGAAAGAGGAGCTGGCAACTCTTGGAAAATAAACAACCGGCCGCAATCACACAGGAATCCCCGCTACTCATCACCGGCTCGTCGGGTTTCATCGGGCAAAACCTGGCCGCCCGCCTGCGGGCCCTGGGCTACCAAAACCTGCTTTTGTATGATGTGCACTCCACACAGGACGACCTGCGGGAATACGCCCGCCGGGCGGCCTTTGTGTTCCACCTGGCGGGGGTGAACCGCCCGCAGAACACCGAGGAATTCTACGCCGGCAACGCGGGGCTTACCGGGGAACTGGCGGGCCTGCTAGAGGAGATGCAAAACCCCGCGCCCATGCTGCTTACCTCCTCGGCCCAGGCGGGCAACGGCAGTGACTATGCCAAGAGCAAAGAACTGGCCGAGGCCGCCGCGCGTGCTCATGCGGAAAAAGGCAACCGGGTGTATATTTTCCGCTTACCGGGGGTGTTTGGCAAATGGTGCCGCCCCAGCTACAACAGCGTGGTGGCCACCTTCTGCCATAAACTGGCCCGGGGGGAGGAAATTGAGGTGCGGGACCCGGCCTACAGTTTCCCCCTTTGCTATATCGATGATGTGGTGGACCGTTTTTTAGAAGCGATGGAAGGGGCGGCCCCCCCGCCGGAAAGTTTTTGCGAGATGTGGCCCGCGTACGAGGTGAGCCTGGGGCAACTGGCGGGCAGCATCCAGGGGTTTGTGGCGGCCCGCGCGGCGCTGGAGGTGCCCAAGCTGGATGATGCCTTCACCCGCAAGCTCTACGCCACCTTTTTAAGCTATCTGCCCCGCGACGCTTTCGCCCAGCCGCTCTCGCCCAAAAGCGATGCACGCGGCAGTTTTACCGAGTTTTTGCGCACCCCGGAGCGGGGGCAGGTCTCGGTGACTGTGGCAAAACCCGGTGTTACCAACGGCAACCCTTGGCACGCTACGAAACACGAGGTGTTTTTTGTGGGGAGCGGGAAGGCGGCCATCCGGTTTCGCCGCCTGGGTGAAACCGAGGTTTTTAGCTACCAGGTGGACGGGGAGACCCCCCAGCCCATTGCCATTCCGCCGGGCTATACCCACAACATTCAAAACCTGGGCGAGGGGGATTTGATAACCCTGATGTGGGCCAGCGAAGCCTTCGACCCCGCTCGCCCAGACACCTATTTTGAGGAGGTTTAGCCTGTGCAGAAACTCAAGTTGATGACCATTGTGGGCACCCGGCCGGAGATTATCCGCCTTTCGGAGGTCATACGCAAGGCCGACCAATATTTCGACCACACCCTGGTGCACACCGGGCAAAACTATGACTATACCCTAAACGGCATCTTTTTTGCCGATTTGGGCCTGCGCCAGCCAGACGTCTACCTGGATTGCCCCGGCGGCCACCTGGGCGAGACCATGGGGAATATCATCGCCAAAAGCTATGAGATTTTGCGGGACAGGCAGCCCGAGGCCCTGTTGGTGCTGGGGGATACAAACTCCGCGCTGGCTGCCATCAGCGCGAAACGCCTAAAAATACCCATTTTTCACATGGAGGCGGGGAACCGCTGCTGGGACTGGAACGTCAGCGAGATGATTAACCGCAAGATTGTGGACCATATCAGCGACATCAACCTGCCGTATACCGAGCATTCCCGCCGCTACCTGCTGAGTGAGGGCCTGGACGGAAAAACCATTTTCGTCACGGGCAGCCCCATGCCCGAGGTGTTGGCCGCCCACCGCTGGCAGATTGACGCCAGCGAGGTGCTGGGGCGGCTGGGGCTTTCGGCGGGGCAGTATATTTTGCTCTCGGCCCACCGGGAGGAGAATATCGACAACGAGGAAAACTTCCTGGATTTGATGGGCGCCGTGAACCGCATCGCGGAAAAAACCGGCATGCCCGTCATCTATTCGGTGCACCCACGCAGCAAGAAGATGATTGAGGAGCGGGGCTTCCGCTTCCACCCACTGGTGCAAACCCTACCCCCCTTCGGCTTTTTGGATTACAACAAACTGCAAATGAACGCCTACTGTGTGCTCAGCGATTCCGGCACCCTTAGCGAGGAAAGCGCCATATTGGGCTTCGCGGCGGTGCTCATCCGCACCTCCACCGAGCGGCCCGAAGTGCTGGACAAGGGCACCGTAGTGGTGGGGGGCATCAAAGGGGATGAGGTGGAGCGTGCCATGGAACTGGCCGTGGCCATGTTTGCCAGCGGCGAAGCCACCGTTCTGCCCCCCGATTATATGGATTCTAACGTCAGTGTTAAAGTTATCAAAATCATTGAAAGCTATACCAAAATTGTGAACGAGACCATCTGGCTCAAGCGGTAGCAGCTAGCGGTCTGCGGTGGGCCTATTCTGTGTTTGTGCGGTGAAGGGGTGGAGGAATGTCGTTAGCTTCGGGGCTGTTCATAGCTTTTTTGTGCCTGGTGTGCCTGGTGGCCTACGCGGTGCCGGCGCGCTTTCGGTATATCTGGCTGCTGCTGTGCAGCTATGGCTTTTACCTGTACAGCCCTGTGGATTTCGCCCGCAACCTGGCCCCTTTGGCCCTGCTTTTGGTGGCCACCCTGGCCAGTTTTGGCTGTACGCTGGCTTTGCACAAAGGCAAAAGCCTGTGGGCAAAGCGCCTGTTTTTTTGCCTGGGGCTGCTGGTGTGCCTGGGGATGCTGCTGGTGTGCAAATACACCAATTTCTTCTTGCAAACGCTGTCTGCGGCCAGTGTGTTGCTGGGCGGCACGCTGGCGGTGCAGCAGGTCAGCCTGGTGCTACCGCTGGGCATCAGCTACTATACCCTGCAAACGGTTAGCTATATGGCCGATGTGTACAAGGGGAAGCTGGCGCCAGAGAAAAACCCCCTGCGCTACGCGCTGTATGTCAGCTTTTTTCCGGGTATCGTCACAGGGCCCATCAACCGGGCCACGGCCATGCTGCCCCAGTACAAAAACCCGGCCGCTTTTAGTTACGACCGCGTTTCCGGCGGGCTATTCCGGGTGCTGTGGGGCCTTGTAAAAAAGCTGATTATCGCCGACCGCGTGGGCCTGTTCACCTCGGCGGTGTTTGGCAGCCCGGCCAATTTCAGCGGGCCGCAGGTGGTGCTGGCGGTGCTTTTGTTCACCTATCAGCTCTACATGGATTTTTCCGGCAGTTGCGACGTGGCCATTGGCGCGGCGCGGATGCTGGGTTTCGATTTTATGGAGAATTTCGCCACCCCCTTGGCGGCCAAAAGCTTTCAAGACGTCTGGCGCCGCTGGCACATCTCCCTCACCAGCTTTTTTCGGGACTATATCTATATCCCCCTGGGCGGTAGCCGGGTGCCCAAATGGCGCTGGATGCTAAACACCATGCTGGTATTTTTGGTTTCGGCCTTTTGGCATGGAGACGGCATTGGCTACCTGATTTGGGGCTTTTTAAACGGGATGGTGCTGCTGGTGAGCAAGCTGATAGAAAAGCCCAAGGAAAGGCTGGTGCAGGCCATCCCGGTCTACCGCATTCCGGCTGTGCGCGGTGTGTTCCAGCGCATCGTCACCTACCTCATGTTCGCGGGCTGTTTTGCCTTCTTCGCGTTTTCGCTGTACACAATCTCGGTGGTGGAGTTTGCCATGCCGCTGGGCAGCGGCTGGGAAATTTTTGCAAGCCGGGACCTGCCCCAAATCTTCACGGGCACCCCCTGGACCATGGAGACGGTGTTTACCCTGCTGGCGGGTGGGCTGCTGGTGGGGGTGTTGGAAGCTTTGGCCGTAAAGCCAGGGCAGAACATCTCCACCTGGATACGCGCGCGGAAATGGTATTGCCGCTGGCCGCTGTACTACCTGCTGATTGGCGGGCTCTTGCTGCTGGGGATGTTCGGGCAATCCACCTTTATCTACCAGCAGTACTAGCGGCAGCACAGACCCTGCACCCGTGAAACCACCCCATCGGCCAAAATCCCCCCGCTTTACAGGAGGAACTGCCCTTGATAGAAAAAATCCGCTCAAAGCCGCTGTCCTGTTTTCTCACCGGGTTAAAAATACTGGGCAAAACCCTGCTTTTGCTGCCCATTGTGGCGGTCTTGGTGTGGGCCAACTACACCATTGATATGAGTGGTGTTTTCCATGGCGAGCAGTTTGAGCAAGACATTGCCCTGGCCATGCAACAGGGTAAAGCGGTGGATAATTATGACCGCATGGACGAACGCGGCGTTTTGCGGCAAATTGCCCAAAGCATTGAGGAACCCTATGACGTGTTGGCCTTTGGCTCCTCCCGGGTGCTGCAACTGCGGGAGGATATGGTGGACGGCGGCAGCTTTTTAAACTGTGGGGTTTCGGCGGCGGATTTTGTGGATGTGGTGAGCCTGTACTATGAGTTTGACCGTGTGGGCATGCAGCCGGAAACGGTGATTTTGCAGCTAGACCCATGGATACTAAGCCGCTTTTCTTACGACAGACAGCAAAAAAGTGACAAAAACCTATTCTCTGAATTTTTGAACCTAAAACTGGGCTATGACGTGCCCTTCACCACGGAGACGACAAATTACGAAGAAAAAGTGAAGGCGCTGTTCAGCCCCAGTTACCTGCAAGGCAACCTGTTGGCCTATTTTAAAGGGGGGGACGGGTATACCCCGCCCGCCGTGGTACAAGGAGACCTGCAAAATCATAAAAGCAACATCAAGCTCAGCGACGGCAGCGTGCTCTACATCCCCTCTTTCCGCAATGCTTCACCCGAAGAGGTGCTAGAGCAAACGCGCAACCACGCGGTCAACTTCATGTGGATGGAGGAATTTGACGGGCTGGACCCTGAGCTGTGTAAGATTTTCACAGATTTTGTGCAGTATTTGAAGGGGCAGGGCATTGAGGTGGTGTTTTTGCTTTCGCCCTACCACCCGCTTGTGTACACCAACGCCACCGAGTATCCGCAGAATTTCGCGGGCTTCTTTCAAACCGAGCCATTTTTTGTAAACTATGCTTTGCAAAACGATATCCCGGTTTACGGTAGCTACAATCCCTTTATTACGGGCACCTTGGAAAACGCCTTTTACGATGGCTTGCACATCAAGGAGGATGCCCTGGCCACCGTGCTGCCCAGCCTGCCGCAGATAGAAAAAGACAAGGCCCGCAGCCAGGCCAGTAGCCCCTGGCTGCGTGGGCGGGTGCGGGTGGAGCAGCCCATTGCGGAAGCCCTGGTGAACCAGCGGTATGAGATTCCCCCAGAGCAAGAGCTGATACGCATGCCGGACGAGACGCACAATGGCATTCCCTGTTATGTGTTTGGCCGCTATGACCGCCTGCCAGAGCAGGCGCCGCAAGGTGAAAAACAGCCGCCCCCCAAGGCGGAGGACGGCAAAGATAAAGAAACCGAGAGGGTGCTGCTGGCCCGTTATGCCGTCACCCAAGATGAGGGCATCATCTACCGTTATGCCACGGATTTGAACACCTGGGTAGTCGACCGCCGGGGCCTCATGGGCTAGCTTTAAGGGAAAGCAGCGCATTGCGGCGTTTTCGTCGATCGCAATACCCTTGTATTGCATCGCTCCTCAGCCTGGCACTGCACCGCTTTCCGGGCGGCAATCAAAACGTACATTGCGGCGTTTTCGTAGTTTTGAATACCCCTGTATCGTACCACTTTTTTGAATTTTTGTCAGATGGTTGTACCGGGCTCTTTGGCAGGGTCTGGCTGTGCCTTGCTGCGGTGCTCCCGCCATAGGCGAAGCAATAGTACTGCGCCCAGGAAACCATATAGAATCATCAGCGGGTGAATGGAGGCCAGATACATGATGTAGGTGCCAATTTGGAAACTGGTTACCGACACGAAAGCAATCATCGCCGCACGCAGGAAAATGAGGAAGAGAAGGCCCAGCATCAGCAGCCAGCAGAGAAAGCGCTGCGGGGCCTTTTCTTTTTTTCGTAATAGGCCACATAGGCGCGCGCCCTCCCAGCATTGCCACAGCACGGCTGCCGCCAAGGCGGGCAGGCATAGTAGGCGGTAGGCCCACATCACCACGTCAAAAATGAAGTAACATAGCCGGTCAAACAGGGAATAGTAGGGCAGGCTGGTTCCCGCCTGGTAGGCTTGCAAGGCGCTTTCCCGCAAAAAGGCCTCCATGGGGGCAATTTGGGTATCGTACACGCCGGGGCTAATTAAGCTGCGCGGGTCGCAGCCGCGGAAGGTGGCACAGTAACTTAGGCTGTGTACCCATTCTTTGGCCACATGTGGCACCTGCCGGATATCAAAAGGCGGAGTGACGCCGCTGCGTTGTGGCCCGGCTATCACCTCACCCTGCTCACACAGGGCGTTAATCTCCTGGGCTAGCTGCGTAAAATAGGTCTGGGAGGCCTCGGGGCTGTCGTAAAATCCACGGACGGCGGCGGCTTCGCGCAGCGCCCAGTAAAACCCACCCGAACGGTGGTTGCCGTAACGGTCTTTGACAGCGGGGTTTTCCAGGAAATCCCGCAAAAGGCCAAAACTAGGGCTTTTTTCATACAGTTCTAGGCGCACACCCTCGGGTACGGCATATTCCTTTTCCCACACCTGCGGGTTTACCCGCACCAGTGCGCCATAGGCATCGGCAAATTCGTGGGCGGAAAAATCACTGACGATGAAGCGCCCATAGTGCAGGTAGTTCATGCTACACCAGGCGCCCACGCAAAGCCCCAGCGCGGCAAAGGGCAACAGAAAACTGGCCAGGCGCAGGCCTTTTTGGAAAAGCCCGCTGCGCACAATTTGTATGCCCACCACCAATAGCCCCACCAGCAGGAAAGGCATAAGCCATAGGCCATCTTCCCGGGTGAGGTAGCACAGCCCCAGCGCCAGGCCAGAAAGGGCCAGCCAGCCCAGGGTGCGGCGCAAAGGGCCGCTGTGCCGCAAGGCAAAGCCCGCCACGCCGGCCACACACAGCAGGCAAAGCGCGGGGAAGATATTGTCCCGGTATACGCGCGACACGAACCCGAAAGGCGCGGGGTTTGCCACGGCAGCGGGGTTAAACAGCAAAAAGCCGAACAACAAAAAGCTGGCCCAGCGGCGGCGCAGCAGGGGTGTAAAGGCCCAGGCGGTAATGGCGCTGGCGGCTGTCCACAACAGTTGGCCGCCCAGCAGATAGGGGATGCCAAGGCTGTGTAGCGTGGCCAGCCACAGGGCAAAAAAGCTGTGCTTGGATAAAGTGAGCCAGTTGTAGGGGCCCAGCCACTGCCCCTCGGTGATGTTTTGCGCCAGGGTGTACATCAGCATGTCGTCCAGGCCGCCTTCGTCGGGCGTGAGGTAAACCTGCTGGGCGCTGCACAGAATCAGCCGGAGGGTAGCCAAAATAAACCCTGCCAGCAGAAGCTGCCAAAGGCGGATGTCTTTGCCCTCAATACGCCGGATTGCCTCCCGCATCCCCGCATCACACCCCGTTTACCATTTTAAGCTAGAAGCTGTGCCCCGAAGCCGCTAGGCTTCCATCAGCAAAAATTGCACCGAATAGGGCGGCATGTCCAGCCCGCCGCCAAAATCCACTCGCTCGCCCAAGGCCAAATCCTCCGCCTGGCCGCACCCGGCATCGAAATGGGCGGTGCAGGGCTGGCCGTTGGCGTTCAAGGCCACCAAAACCCTCTGTGTATCATCTTTCCGCTCAAAAATGAACTGGCGGTTCGTCAAATGTACCTGCCGGTAACTGCCGTGGCATAGGGCGGTAGAGCCCCGCCGCGCGGCGCATAGCCGGGACAGGAGTTCAAAAAGCTCGTTCTCCTGGGGCGCTGGGCAGGCAGGGCGCAAAGCGGCATCCCCCTCTTGCTTGCTTCCTTTGGCCCCCCACTCGCTGCCATAATACAGGCAGGGGATGCCGGGCATGCCCAGCAGCAAACCGTAAAGCAGAGGAAGGTGGCGTGGCTCTTCCAAAATGCTGGCGGCGCGCGTCACATCGTGGTTATCCACAAAATTTAGTAAGGGCAGCCCACGGTAGAGCGTCCAATTCTCGGGGCCAAACTGGCGGCCCAGGCTGTGCGCTATCTCAAACAGGTTGTGGCTGTTTAGGCTGGAATATAGCCCCTTATAGCATTCGTAATTGGTGGCGGAATGCAGCATTTCTGGGTTTGCGATGGTCTTGTAGTCGCCGTGCAGCATCTCCCCCACCAGGAAAAAGTCCGGTTTCAGCGCATCGGTGTGCTGGCGCAAACGGCGCATAAAGGCATGATCCAGCATATAGGCCACATCCAGCCGGATGCCGTCAATGTCAAACTCCGCCACCCAGCCGCTCACACAGCCCAGCAGATAGTCTATCACAGCCGGGTTTTGCAAGTTAAGCTTCACCAGTTCAAAATGGCCTTCCCAGCCCTCGTACCAAAAGCCGTCGCCATAGTTGCTGTCGCCGCCAAAATGAAGGCAGAACCAGTCCTTGTAGGGGGAGTTTTCGCGGTTTTTCCGCACATCCTCAAAGGCCCAAAAGCCCCGCCCCACATGGTTGAACACGCCGTCCAGCAGCACCCGGATACCGGCCGCATGCAGCGCCCTGCACACGGCCTGAAAATCGGCGTTGGTGCCAAGGCGGACGTCTAGCTTTGTGAAATCCCGGGTGTCGTAGCCATGCGCGTCACTTTCGAACAACGGGTTAAACAGTACAGCGGTGATACCCAACTTTTGCAGGTGGGGAACCCAGCCCTCCACACAGCCAATACGGTGGCATACAGTGCCATCGTTTTGCATGGGTGCACCGCAAAAACCCAGCGGGTAAATCTGGTAAAATACCCCGTCTTCATACCACATGCGCCAGCCCCCAATCTGTAGGATATAGCTAGTATACCATAAAATAAAAAAAGAAAAAATGAATCCCTTCATGCGTAAATACAAACACGCTAAAGGCGCAATGCCATTGTAGGTTTGTCAAACATATTGGACAGTTTGGAAAGAAAAAGAGACTAAAAGAA
>CAYYLW010000071.1:0-12820 GCA_964472465.1 uncultured Oscillospiraceae bacterium
GCTTTGATATCCTTGTAGTCAAAATCTTGGTTATAGTCCCTTAGGTTTTCCATGGTGGCTACCGTGCCAGGGCTGGTAAATTCTTCTGTGATGTTGAGTGGCCGTGAGGAGGCGACGCTGGCAGAAGAAATGGAACCGACAGTGGCGGTGGCCGAACTGCCACCGTTTGCAGCAACACTGCTGCTTTGTGTGCTTTGGCACCCGGCAAAAGCCATGGCTAGGATAAAACCCAGTAAGGGCAAGGCGATTTTACGTTTCAAATAGAACACACTCCTTTTTTATGGGGGCCCCGCACTTTGTTGTGGCGGGGCCCCACCAATTGGTTTTTGGAAACACGCTCTAACTCAGGCCGCTTGGGGCAAAGGTTCGCTGTTCACCGGGCCATCCACAGGGTTTGGGTCCGGATTGGGTGCCGGGGCGGGCACAGGGCCATCCACCGGTTCTGGCGCTGGCTCGGGGGCCGGTACTGGTACCGGCAAAGGCCCATCTTGCAGTTCATAACTGTCTACGGTTTTGGCGCCATTTTCCCAGTGGTACTGAATAGTGATACGGCTGCCAGTGGGCACATCCTCCTGCACATTGGGCAGGAAATAGCCGTTGGTGGCCCCACTTTCATCCTCCAGCACCATCACGGCATTTGCCACGCTGGAAACCACAATACCGTTTACGGTTTGGGTGCCGCTTTGGTCTTTCACTGTAATGCTGGCCGCAGCCAGGCTGCCGTCTTCATACGAGAAGTCTCCCACAATCTCCACACTGCAATTCAAAAGGTTTTGCAGGCTTTCCATCCCTATGGCGCTTCCATCGCCCCACTGGGTGCTGGGGCTGATAAACACCTCTTCTGTAATGGGAACGGCAGAATCGGGCATATCCAGCGTAAGGATAAAGCTGTTTTCCTTTACTTCGGTCACCACACCGTTATCCGTAACGGTGGCAGGCGCTGGCAGGCCCTCCTGCGGTGCGCCCGGTTTAATTTCCGTGGCGCTAAACACCCGCAATACATATTTTTTACTTAACAGTCCCCAGTTCACACTGCAAAACCGGATAGGAGAGTTATCGTCAAATTGGGATTCTAGGGCCAGTGTAAGGGCGCCAACCATCCCCTTATAGTTGTTGGTTCCCGTGTAATCGGCTATAAATCCCGAAAATTCTGTTCTTCCCGACGCAGCAAGGGAATGGAATCCACGTTTTTGCAAAAAGCCATATTCATAACTTGGGCCGTAGATATAGCTGTCATCTCCTGTTACGTTCCGCAAAATGTCCCGTATGCCAAGCGGTTTATCTGCCGCGTGGTAATACGCCTCAATGGGCTTCAGCACCCCATAGTAATCCACCAATTCGTGCCGCTTTTGGGTGTGGTTCTCACTAAAAAAGTACATGTCGTTCACGGCATCAAAGGCATGCCAGCCCCGGTACATCTCTGTAATGGCGCTCTCTGGTATGTGTGGACGAGGGCCTTGCTCTGGGATATAAAATTCCTGGCGGCGCATCGGCACCTGGAAGGTATAGTAATCTTTTGCCAGCCTCTCCACGGGGGTTTTTTCCAGCAGGTTAAATATCCCCGTCACGGTGGGGGTGCGGCCATCCACCGGCATAGATATACAGTCCAGCAGAAGATCTTGCGCCGCTTCTGCCTCAAACATATCGTCTGTTTCGCCGTCTATGTGCGCCTGGCAGGCGGCATAGGCCAGCACCCACATCTGCGCATAGTACACAAGGTCTAAGGCCCGTGTACTCTCACGGAAATCGTAGCCCTCATTCTCCCAGTAATAGTTGTAAAGGGAGTAGCCGTCATAGGTGGCAAACACGCTACCGTCCAGCATGCCGTTTCCCTCTATGTAGGTGGTGTAGTAGTCTATTACGTCAATCACATAGTTGCTGTCGGTGCTGTCAAAATACATCTGTAACTCTTTCATGCGTTCTTCTTCGGGCATCTCTTTGGAAATCACTGTTTGTTTCACCGTGAATTTATTCCACAATTCGTTCATTTTGCGTATTTTTGTGGTGATGATCTCCTTATAGTCCAGCATGTTCACCATGTTTATAATCTGCTCTAAACGGTCGATGATAACGCTGTTGTTCGTTTTAATCATTTCCATTTTCATCTTTAAATTTTCCCCGAACATGGAATCCAGCATGTCGCCCGCGGCGTAGTCCAGCGCTTTTCCAATGGCCCAACTGGCCAGCGCTTCCAAAACAAAGGCCGCTATCACATCAATAATCTGGTCGTTTTCTTCGCTCAGCACTTTGGCATCGCCACCGGCCGCCGCCGGGAAAAAACCTTCCGGAAAGGGCGGGGGGTTGTCAAAATCCAGGTGGGTAGGTGTGCCGTTGCCACTATCTCGAATCACATTGGGTGGGGTGTTTTCCGCTGCCATCACGTTTACGGCCGCCATGCTAAAAATGCTGAAAACGAAAAGCATGGCCATGGTGACGGATACTATGCGCAGGCCTCTTGCCCTCCATAGTTGTAGTTTCATGGTATATCCTCCTGTAAGCTAAGTATGTTTGTATTCATGCAGGGAAAGGAATGGGTGCTAGGCTGTTTGGGGCAATGGTTCACTGCTCACCGGGCCGTCTACCGGGTTCGGGTCGGGCTCTGGGTCGGGCTGGGGTTCGGGCACGGGGGCAGGCACAGGGCCGGGCATCGGGCCGTCTTGCAGTTCATAGCTATCCACCGTTTTGGTTCCGTTTTCCCAGTGGTAACGAAGGGTGATGCGGCTGCCGTTGGGCACATCCTCCTGTACATTGGGCAGGAAGTAGCCATTGGTCGTTCCGCTGCCGTCTTCCAGCACCATCACGGCATTGGCCACGCTGGAAACCACTGTGCCGCTCACCTCTTGTACGCCAGAGTTGCTTTTCACTACGATGGTTTTGGCGGCCAGCGTCTCATCGGCATAGGTGTAGGTGCCAGAAATTTCAACACTGTTGTTCAGAAGATGTTGCAGGTTTTCCATGCCCACTGCGGTGCCATCTCCCCAGGTGGTAGCCGGGGTTATCCGTACTTTTTCCGTCACCGGTAGGGGGGAATCTCCCATATCCACGGTAAGCACCAGCCCTTCGTCCGTCACTTCGGTAATTACACCGCTGTCGGTGCACTCGCTCTCTGTTGCCACATCGGGGATAAATTCTTCCGCAGGGCTTTCATCTTGAGGGGCTCTGCACACACGGTACATCGGTTCAAAGTCAAACACGTCCAGACATTTTCGAATGCGGTCATGCTCTGTATCTCCACCGCTTAGCCACACCTTAAAGTACCATTTGTAGGCATTGCTGTCGCCGCCGTAGGTATAAGGCATAAAAGAGTAGTCCCGGTGTTCGTTTCTATCGGCATAGAAGCTACGGTTCACAAGAAAACCCGTACTGCTGCCTTTTCCGTCATTACTGTTAAACGCTTCCAGGCCAGTTGCCTCATAGAAAATGCGGGCCATATTGGGTTTTGGGTTATTCTCCTGGTAGTATCTCCAGATAAAATCAAACTCTGTGTCTCTCAATACGGAACGCCCCTGGTAATCGATACTGAGGGAACGAATGGCATCGCCCACCGTCCAGCCCAGATAATGGTCATTGACGTCGTCCGTGCTGCCCAGCGGAAGCAGGGCCGGCTGCATGGGGCTGATGAAGTAGCGGATTTGGCGCCCAGGCACCTGGAAGAAATAATAACCCTCCGGTTGCCTTTCCACCCGTGTGTTCAGCAGCAAATCTTGCAGGCCCATCAGCTCGTTTCTGCGGCCGTCTGGCGCCGCGCCAATGCAATCTAGTAAGCGCATCTGCGCTTCTGCGGCCGCGTTTGCATACTGGGTTCCGCCATCAATGTGCGCCTGACAAGAGAGCCAGGCCAAGGTCCACATCTGCATGAATTGGGCCGCATCCAGCGCCCGCAGACCATCGCGGAAGTCATAGCCCTGGTTTTCCCAGTAAAAATTGTAGAGACAATAGGCATCATAGGCGGCAAAAATATTGCCGTTTGGCATATTTTTGCTTTCCAGGCTGTTGGTATACAAATTGATAACGCGTAGCACATAGTTGTTGCCGCTGCCGTTAAAGTAGGCTTGCAGGCTCTTCATGCGCTGGGCTTCCGTCATGCGGGGGTTAGAAATGGCGGTTGCCTTGGTGGTGTACGAGGTCCAAAGCGTGGAGGTCTCGTTCATCTTGGCGCGAATCTGTTTTTTCAAATCCACCTTGCGAATGGTGTTTAGAAGTTGGTCCAGCAAGTTCTTGATTTTACTTTGCTGTGCGAGTATCGCATTCAGCTCCTCCGCTTCTGAATTGCCAAACAGGCCGTTTAGAATGGCGTTTTGGCTATAATCGAAGCCTTTGGAGAGGGCCCACTGCAACACAGTGTCTCGAATAATTCGAACCATCACGTCTGTTAACATTTCTTCCGGTTTTTTTCCAAGGCCAAAATCCTCGCCCAGGCCAACTTCCGGAGGAGCCAGCCCATCTTCTAATGCCGGCGGGTTTTCAAAATCGAAGGTGAAAGGCTCATCGTTTTCTCCCCCTTGAATCACCAAAATATCTGGCGGTTCTGCCGCTTTCACCTCCACTGCCATGCCGCCCAGCAGGCTGCCGGCCAGCAGCAGGCTCATCACGCCGCCCAGCAGGCGCTTGCCCTTTCCGTTCCAGTTTTCCCTGTTCATAAGTAGCCTCCTCTTTAAATAGCGTGTTTGTGGCCACCACATGCATGGCCTTGTTGTAATTTGTAGTATAGCCCTTCCCTGTAACCAAGCCGTAACCGTAACATTTTTTAGAAACAGTGTCTTTATTCTTTTTGCACACATAATTCTATTCTACATTTGTACAGTAGCGGGAAACAGATGATTATAATTATACCACATTGGCTTTACAAATATTCACTCCTGGCACGAAAGGCAGTGATAGAGATCTTCGTTTGTGCTTTTATCAATAATTCAAAGTTAACACCTTACACGAATGCACACACACATTCCCACAGTATTTAGCCGCCACTTTCATGCAATTTCTTCCCGCCACTAGCAGCATAAAAAACACCCCTTACGTTAGTTTTCAGTATATCATACTGTCTAACTTAAAGGGTGCAGTTCCTATATTTCCGGCGGGTTTTATGTAAGCACAAAAGCCCCGGCTACAGCAGCACCGAAAGCATGAAGGTATCTGCCGTAACATCGGTTTTTACCATGCCGCCATATTTTTGTGCCACCGCCATAATGGAGGAAAGCCCCGTGCCCTTTTCTGCCCCACCCCGCTTGCGGCTCAGCAGTTCTTCGCCTTCCCGCAGCAAGATACCATCAAAGCTATTGTCGCAAATAAAGGAGATCTTATCCCCCAAAACCTCCGCCCGCACCCGGATAAAACGCTGCCCCGGCTCCACATTTTCACACGCTTCCATGGCGTTTTCCATCGCATTTCCCACCAATACACACAAATCGATATCCTCCACATGTACCGCGCTGGCAAGCGGCAGATGAAAACTCACCTCCACGCCTTTTTCTTCGGCCAAAAGCAGGTAATGGCTGGCCACGCTGTTCACGGCGGGGTGGTTGCTTACGGTCAACACCTGTTTATCCTGTAACGTGTTTTCATAGGACTTTACATAGTCCTCTAGCTCTTTATATTGCTGGTTGTGTAAAAAACCAGCAATGGCATGGAGGTGGTGCCGCAGGTCATGCCGGGCCAGCTTGGTGCTTTCTATATTCTTTGCCAGCCTGGCGTATTGCTCTTGTTGCACAGCCAGCAATTGCCGCCCCTGCCGTTCCCGGGCTTCCAGTTCGGTTTTTTCCTGGAGTTGCCGCAAAGCTTTCAGCAAAAAATAGCAGGCAAAACAACAACCCAGCAGGATAAACAACATGCCCAGCAGCACCGGCAGGGTCACGCCCTTCTCCTCATAATCGGTGCTTACAAAAAACAAACTCACCAGCGTAAAAATAGCAGGCACCGGCAGGGCATACCACCACATCCGGTTGTTGCCAATGCGCATGGCGGGTACTAGGTGTTTTTGTACCAAACAGTATGCAACCGGGAAGCTGGCCGCAATAATGGCCAAACGGCATAACGAGGTAACCATGGTGGGGGGCGAGGTGGCACTGCGCAAGTAGAAGGAAACATAGCTGCCTGCCGTTATGGTAAAAATGACATACGGGGCCATAAGACCAAATACAAAGAAGGCCTGGGCAAAACTGCCCCGCATAAAAATAGCCGTTAGGGCCAGCAGAAAGGCAAGGGACATAAAGCGGTATGCCAGCATAACACCGCCTGTGTAATAGGGCTGGCGGGCCAGCCACACAAACCCCAAAAAGTGCACTAACATAACAATGGCGCAAACCAGCATGGTTTTTTTGTAACCCAGCTTGAGTTTGCTTTTAAAGGGCAGGTATTGTAAAAAAATAAACGGGTATACATCTAAAGCGATATTCAAAAAGAGCCAGAAACGTTCCACAACACCCACCCCCTTTCCAACAATTCAGAACACCATTCTGGCAGGTAGCATACCACAAAACCACCCGTCTCTTCAAACCCTTCGGCCAGCAAAAAGCCGGGCGGCAATTACGATTTGCTGCCCGGCCTGTCATTTTTTCTGCGTTTATGGCTCTATGATGTTAAAAGAAGGGTCGAATACAGAAAAGTGCTCGGTCAGTTTTTGCAAAATAGCGGCATCCCCCTCTATCTCTATCAGTTGCTTTTGCAGTTCCCCGTCTTTGGCAATGAGGGCGCCCATGGCCGCTTTGGGCATGGTTAGGGTGGCGCTGGGCTGGCCCGCTAACCCCGTTTGGTACAAAATAACGCCATTTTTCACAAACAAGGTGTAGGTATCGGGGTAATCGGTAAACACAATATGAATGGTTAAATCCAGGTCTTGCGCTGTTTCTGCGTTGAGCAAAATGCCCATGTAGTCAAACTGCATCTCGGGCGTCATGGCTGTGAAGGTGTCGCTGGAAGTTTTGGCCCTAAAAGCGGGGTCTGTTACCGCGCCGTGGCGCAACTCATACGCGCCGGCCAGGTAGGCGTTGCGCCAGGTGCCGGATTCCGCCTGGTAGCCCAGTTGCTCTAGCGCGTCGGCGCACAGCAACCTGGCGGGCTGGTTGGCGGGGTCAGCGTATATCAGCACACTGGTAATCTCGGCCACCCAGCGGTACTCCCCTTTATCAAAATCGGCCTGGGCCATTTCCAGCACACGGTTTACATCCCCCAAATACTCCACCATTTTTGTGGCGCTTTCCTCGGGCGTGATGGGGTTTAAGTGCACCGGGTTTGCGTCATAAAAACCCATATACTTCTGGTACACCGCACGGGCGTTGTGCGAGAGGGTGCCGTAGTATTGCCGGGTATACCACACCTGTTCCAGCGCTTTGGGAAGCTGGATGGTGTTTGAAATTTCGTTGGCCGTCAGCCCTTGGTTGATATACATCAGGGTTTGGTCGTTGATGAACTTATAGATGGAGGCGGTGTTGAACAGGTACTGCGCTATCACCTCTTTTCCCCAGTGGGGCCAGTTGTGAGACTGGAACACCACCTCGGCCTCGGCGCCAAACAGGGCGCTTGTCTCCATCAAAAATTTGGCCCAGGCGTTCCCATCCCGCACCTGCGCCCCCCGCAGGGTATACAGGTTGTGCAGCGTCCCGGTGCAATTTTCGGCCATCCACAAGGCCTTTTGGGCGGGGAAATAGGTGTTCATTTCGGCGGGCGCCTCGGTGCCCGGCGTTAGCTGGAACACCATTTCCACCCCGTCTATGGTTACTGTTTCGCCTGTTTGGCTAATTTCACGGGTGGGCGAAAGATATGAGCCTTGCCCGGTGGATTGCCCCATACCAATGCCGATGGCCAAAGAACCGGTTTCCCCCGGCTGTAAAAAAGCGCCGTATTGGTACTGCGCGCGCCGGATCATGGCGTTTCCGGCGAACAGGTTTTCGCTTACCGCGTGCTCCTCAAACCCTGCCGGGGCCAAGATAGGAATTCCATCCTCCCCCGTAATCAAGCCTTTTATTCCACCGTAATGGTCAACGTGGGAATGGCTGATGACGACTGCGGAGATGGGAAAATCGCCCAGGTTTTTCCGCACCAGCTCATAGGCGGCTTTGGCACATTCCACGCTCATCAGCGGGTCAAACACAATCCAGCCCCTATCCCCCTTGACAAAGGTGATATTGGTCATGTCGTAACCGCGCACCTGGTAAATGCCCGGCACCACTTCAAACAAACCATACTGGTGGTTTAGTTGTGCATTGCGCCACTGGCTGGGGTTAGCAGTGGCCGGCGCCTCGGCGTTTTCCTCTAAAAAGGCATAGGCTTTTTGGCTCCACACCACCTTACCCTGTGCATCCTGAATTTCCAGGCTCTCGGGGGCGTCTATCAGGCCCTGCTGGGCAAAGTCAAATTCCTGTTTGTCGTTAAAATCCAGTTGCTCATACACCGCTTGGTTGCTAGCGGCTGTAAATTCGGTGGCCGGTTTGGGCTGGGTGGTAAAATCTGTGTCCGCCGGGGCATTCGATACCGCAGATGTACCCCTGGCGGAGACACTAGCCCCACCGCTGCTTGCTGCCGGGGCGCAGGCAAATAGGCACAATACGGTGCCCACCAGCAAGCTTGTCAGGCTCAGTTGTTTTTTGTTCATGGTTTCCCTTTCGTTTTGCCGTGCATGTTTATACGCAAATGTCTACCGTTATGGTTTTGGCGTTTTTGTGTGGGTGTGCAAACCCGCCCTCCTCTTTTTCTTGGCCCAGCCCGTTATTTTGATGCCTGCCAGCAGGCCGCATACGGCCAAACTACACACCAGCAAAGCCACCATTTTGTCTGCGGTCTCATTGCTATCACCCGTGGGAACAGCCCCTGCCATGGCCGCTGGTGGAACAATAGGCGTATCCGGTACAGGGGGTGGCAGTGGCGGCAAGGGAGCCCCTGGCTCTGTAACCGCAAATTGCAGCACCGAGCCCCCCAGGGTATAATTGCGGGTGTCCGCCGGGGTGAACACGGCAAATGCACGCTCCGCCCCTAGCTGCAAGGGCCGCTCTGGCCGCAGCCAATGCCATCCAGCGGGCAACATCACCGATGACAGCGTTTTGTCCGGCAGATATAGCACAGACGACAAGCTGGGGTAACTGGCTTCTATTTGGGCAAAGGGATAGGCTTTGCTGATAAAGAACGGAACGGGGGCGGTGTACCCACCCGTATAATTGGTAGAGGGTGGCACATAGCCAATCAACGCATACTGCCCGGCTTCTGCCGGTGCCTGGCTGAATAGCGTATAGGGCGGCGGGCCGATGGCCGATGGCGTGGCATCGGCCGGTATGGGCACGGCAATCCCCGTCTCTTCTGTCTCCCCGGTTTCACGGTTCCAGAATAAATACTCCACCGTCTGCCCGCTTTTGTTTTCGGTAAGGCGTGGCTCCACAGGGGCACTATCGTAAATTTTGCTGTTCACCTGCACGCTTAACGGCACACTGGCTTTGGTAACGGTGTACAGCGCGTCTGTTTTGGCAAAGGTGTAGTTGGGGCTGCTTAAGCCGCTTAGTTCCAGTGTAATGGGGTATTCCCCGGCGTCGCTGCTGGCGGTGGCCGCCGTGGAAATGGCCGCCTGGCCAAAACCGGCCAGTTCTTCACCATCCCCGTTTTGCAGCCCCTCATAGCGGTACTGTAAGGGCGCCAACGGCTCGCCATAGGTGCTGCTTGCGTTTTCTGCCAGCACACTGGCCTGCGCGGGGGTAATTTCCAGCCGGGCGGTTTGATAGGTGATGTCATAATTGCGGGAGACAAACAGGCCGCTCTTTCCTACTGTTACGCTATAGCTACCCACGCCGCTGGTGGTCAGGGCCTCGCTTTCGGCCACCAGGTTCCCTTTCTGCTCTCCCCCACCAAAATCAAAGGCAGTGGCCACGCTTTCTTTGGTATCGGCTGGCGCAAGGCCTTCGTAATGCAGGGAAAAAGCGGGGTTCCCGGCCCCATATACCCGGCTGCCAAGGGTTTCGCCGTCCGGCGGCGGCACCGCGGGCGTGCTACCCTCTAAAATGGGGGTGACGGTGAGGGGGGCGCGCTGTATAAGGATGCGCCTGCTGGCCGAAGCACCGTTATAGTTGTTTTCTTGCGGGAAGGAAAGCAGCAGGGTGGGCGCCCCAGCGTTTTGTATGTTCAATGTGAAGGTAGCGTTCCCGCTACTATCGGTTGTGGCGGTGGCGGAAACCAGGGCCATCGCACTTTGCTTAGCGAAAGAAAGTGCATCCACCACCTGGCCACTGACTGTGCGGTTCGCTAAAACGTTGCCACTGTTTGCCTCGGTAGCGGTAACCGTAAGGCTAAGGCTGGTATGTGTGCCATAATGCAGGGTTGGTACCGCGCTTACGGTAAGCACAGTGTCGGTGTAATCCAGCGTGTGCAAAATGGGGGCGGCGGTGCTGCTGCCATAGTTGCCGCCAGCCGGGGAATATCCACCGCTGACGGTGTAGTTGGTGCCCGCCGCCGCGCCCCTGTAGGTGTAGGTAAAGGTGCAGGCCTGGTTGTTTGCGTCATAGGCTACGGCAGGGCCACTTTGCGTGGGGGTTGTATCGTCCAGCCCCACGCTGGCATAGGCGGGGTCTAGCGCTTCTAAGGCGTTGAAGACCGTCAGCTTCACCTCAAAACTATCCGCCCCGGTATTTCTCGCACTCAAGATAGAGGTGGTGGCCCGGGGGTAGATGGTAAAGCTGGCCGTGGCGCTGGCAGCCGTGGTGCGGCTGGTTTCGGCCATGGTGGCGGTTACGGTGTAGCTTCCCGCGGCTTTAGGGGGCTGGCCGTCTGCGGTGTTATAGCTATAGCTTACCGCGCCATCGCCATTTTTCTGCACGGTGGGGTTTTCCACGGGTTGGCCGTCATATTCTTTATCCGCCATGCCGGTGATAGCAAGGCTGCCCTTTTCGCGGCTCACATTGCCTGCCAGGCTGGCAGTACCGCTGCGGTAAAAGCGGCTATCGGCCGGGGTAACGGTGGCCGTAACGGTATAGCTGCCCAAGGCATGGGCCGTTACCACCCCGGCAGCATCCACGGTGGCCACCGCGCTGTTGCTGCTTTGGTAGGCCACCGCACCAATCTCGGCAGGGTCTGGCAGCAACAGGCCAAGCGTTGCCGTAACGGTGGCGTCGCCCGCCACCAGGCCGCTTAGCCCAGGCGCCCCGGCTGAAAGTTCCACCGGCAACGGCAGGGTAAGCACCCCGGTATTGTCCCTTTTAGACGTGCCCTGATAGCCTTGGTAGCGTACACTCCCCATCTTCAGTTGTGCCGACAGGTAATTTTCTGGTGTGACGGGCAAAAACACATAAATAGCGCCATCCGAACGGGTATAGATATCGCGGCTACCATAGGGCAGGGTGCTATTGCCCAGGCCAATGGTGAGTTCCCCCACCGGCTGGCCAGCATTTTGCGCGCCGGGCACTTTCATGGCCACTTGGAAAACCTCGTCTCCAAAACTGTTTTTTGGCAGCCGAGCGGGCAAGCCGTTTTCAAAGTAGAGATTCCCGCCGTCCACTGTGAAATAGGGGGTTTTGTCTGCGGTTTCGTTGGTGCTTCGCACCGTGATGGTACCCCCCGAGATAATGGCCTTGCCCGGGCTGCCCAGCAGCTTTGCATCGAAATTGCTGCCCACCACCAGGCTGCTGGCCCACACCTGCCCACCGGTGATGGTGAGGGTACCGCCCCGGCCATTGGGCGTGCCGCCGCCCACCCCAATGCCAGCCGCATTGCCGCCTGCATGGGCTGTTACATTCCCGCCTTCCACCACAATATTGGAAAAATCCCCGCCCGCGTTGCCGCCGCCAATGCCTGCGCCGCCGCCATAGTTGACGTTTCCTTGGCGGTATTCCGCGCCGCCGTGGGCCTCCAAATGGCCCGCAATGCGGATGTCGCTGCCTTTTTTGGGGGTGTTGATGGCAATTCCCCCCACCGTAACGGCACCGGCGCCCACGCCCGCTGCACCGACACCGCCCACGGCCTTCACCCGCGTGGCAGAAAGGGTGAGGTGGCTGGCATCGCCGCCCCAGCCGCCGCCTATGCCAGCGCCGCCGATGCCACCCGTGGCTTCCACATCCACGTTTCCTGTAATGCTGATGTTGTTGCCGTCTCCGCCGTGGTTCATACCGCCATTTTTGCCCGCACCAATGCCCGCCGCCCCTTCGCCGCCCCTTGCGCGCACAATGTAAAGGGCATTGGCATCGCCGCCAATCTCCAGCGGCCCATTCATGGAGCTGCCCCAGCCCCCGCCAATGCCGGCGCCACCCTGGCCGCCCGCGGCGTCTATACTGCTGTTTAGGATGGTTAGGCGTTTCACTTCGGTATCATACAACACGTCGCCTGCATTGCCCGCGCCGCTGCTGCCTATGCCCGCCCCAAAATACCCGGTTTGGCCCTTGCCATCCAGCACCCGCGCCTGCACATCGCTTCGTTCAATCCGTACATCATAGGCGCTTCCACTGTGCCCGCCGCCTATGCCTGCCGCGCCTGCACTGCTAGAGGTACCGCTTGCATAGGCATGCACCGTGCTGCCCACAATGGTGATGCCCTTGGCGTCCCCCGCTGTGCCGCCCCCAATACCGGCGCCGCCCGCTTTGCCCTCCGCCTGCTGTATGTCGCTGTTTTGAATCACAATATTTTCTGCATTTCCAAAACCCACCACATTTCCAATGCCCCGCAGGCCCCCGCCGCCTATGCCTGCCGCGCCTCTGTTATTAGAATGATGCGTTATTGTGTTTGCGCAGGAAGGAGGTCGCCTTGTTGCTCCTTAAAGTGTTAGAAAGAAAGTAAGAAAGATAAAAGTAACCAGTTAAACAAAGTGCATTCATTAAAGAGGAACTGTCCTCATTTGGGTTTCAATAAAAAACAAACT